>NZ_NDHW01000144.1 GCF_002251945.1 Pseudanabaena sp. SR411 | reverse complement strand
CTATGCTCTCATAGGTCATATTTTGTTGCACCATCTGTACTGCAATGGCTCTTTTGAGTTCCTTGCTCTTGGGGTTACTCTCTATAAATTCAGTTAATTCTTCCAAGTCTTTTCTTTGATTTCTTCTTCTCTATTTTTCCACAACTCATTTAGGATTGCTATATGCAATATAAGTAGCGATTACAGCAATCAATGGAGTAAGCAAAGCACTGCAAACATCAACGATTTCCTTGACAGTCATAATTTAAAATTGTTGCTTTCAACTTGTGGTTAGACTAGACAATAGATAGTATAACTAAACCAAGAAACAATAATTGACAATTCACCGTGTTACGAGACATCCTTTTCAACTGATCGCTTTTTTGCGGAGAGATGAAGAGGAGATCGCTTTTTTTGTAGGGAGATGAAGGGGCGATCGCTGATTGTTGAGATTTGACTATGGGCGATCGCTTTGCAAAATTATGTTTAATGCGATCGCAGATTAGAATGTATATAGTCTTGTAATTTTGAACATCCTGCTATTAGAAATGTCTTATGCCAAAAGCTATTCAGGAACTCTATGCACAAGTTATTTCAAATCTTCTAACAACTGAGAGACTACAGTTAGCAATTCTGACTCTTAACGGCTTAGTTAAACAAGATGTTGCTGTTATTGATGATAGCGACACTTGGACAGAGAAGGATCAATTAGATTTAGCTACTTTTTCTCTCCAATATGCTGCGCTTGTATCCCAATGGAGTAGTAAATTTATGCAAGTAGAACTGTTAGAACAAATCTCTTCCAAAGATGCAGAAGTTATTTTAAAACTTTTGCCTGAGAGAATTCGTGTAGCAATTATTGCTCGATCCAAAGAAATTGATTATCCAATAGAAGCAACTCTTGAAATGGCGATCGCTAGTTTTTTGGATATAGAAGCTATAAGTTTTGCCGACTGCAACCCAAATCGTGGATATTAAAAGAGAACATAGGCGATCACTGGTTTCTGATGTTTGTTTAGAGGCGATCGCTTTGTTGTGAGGAGATGAATGGGCGATCGCTAATTGTTTTTGATTAGGGGTGATCGCTTTCCCAAATATCAATATTTAAGATTGACTCAATATCATTCCCAAACTGCCATATTTCAGGAAATTGAGTCTTTTTATATTCTTTGCGAACATCCTTAATAGCATATCGCCATGCAATGCTGAAATACTCATGCCAAATAGATTTGAAACTGGGATTATCTTCTATAAGCCACTCAATATGCTTCTGCTGTTCTCTTATTGTGCGTTCCCATCCATTGAACTCTTGAGGCATATCGATATATATACGCTTAAGTAAATGCTCTAACAAAGTATTGAGACGGCTTTTTAGCTCATCTTTTTTAGAACGCCCCAAATCCTCAATCTCCTCTATCAAATTTTCAAGATCCACATTATCAAAGTCTCTAGCCCTTAATTTGGATACAACATCTTGAGTCCAAAGTAGGTAATCAGATTCATATAAGGATTTCCGTGCAACCATTTGAGTCATTAGTTTGTAACTCCTTTGAGCAATCCAATATGAGTATTATAGCAATCACTAGTTGTTGATATTTGGCTAGGGACGATCACTTTGTTTTGTGCGAGGGAAAAGGCGATCGCAGTTTGTTGAAGTTTGATTGAGTGCGATCACAAGTTAAAATAATCCGAAAAGCATTAAAAATCTGATTTTCATGACACCAAGCGCATCTGAAATAAAACAACAGGCAAGAAATATTTTAGATGCGATCGCTTTCACCACCTTTGAGCAATACCAATAAATGCCATGGATTTTGAGCTTAAAGTCATGCTCTTTGTCCTTGCTCTTAGCGTTAATCTATAGGTAGCAACTTAGGTTAATCTAACCTAAGCGCAGGATGTCAAAGACATAGACAAACTGGTATTGCTTGGTAGACTATTGGCTAGTTTTTAAATCTGGTTTGAATATATAGAGGCAAGGAGCATATGCAGGTAGATGAACAGGCGGACAAAGAGGTAGAAACGTCTACAGAAATCAGTAATATATCGGGAGATCCACAAAGCATCTCGGCAAGAAGCAATCAAACTAGCAATATGAAAAACGCCCTAGAACCAAAAAGCTCCAACAAATTTTTAATCCCTGCGATCGCCCTTGCCCTAGCCGCCTTGGGTGTGAGTATTTGGTTTGTGATTGGGCGGTTTAGCAATAACCCACCAACATCAGCACCTGCCACTACTGCCAGTACAAAAGAACAGCCGAAAGCAATCAGTGCGTTAGGTCGCCTAGAGCCGCAAGGAGAAGTTGTCAAAGTTGCCTCACCTTCAGCGCTAGGTACATCGCGTATTGTGAAGTTGATGGTTAAAGAAGGCGATATGGTCAAGCAGGGACAAGTGATCGCCATTCTCGATAGTTACGATCGCTCAGTCGCCACTTTACTCCAAGCTCAAAGTCAAGCCCAAGAAAGCGATCGCAATCTCGCTAAAGTGCGTGCAGGCGCAAAAAGTGGTGATATTGTTGCCCAGGAAGGCAATGTCCTATCCGCAGCCGCCAATATTAAATCTCTAGAAGCCAATGCGGCTAGAATTAAATCTGAATTAGAAATTGCTGGTCGAGATTACAACCGCTTTCTAGAAGTGTATAAAGAAGGTGCAATTTCTCAAACTGTTCTCGATACCTATCGCCTCAAGGTTGAGACTTTACAAGGGCAGTTGATGCAAGCTCAGCAGCAAATTCAGCAAGCCCAATTTCAATTGCGGCAATCACAAGGATTACTCAGCAGTGTTAGAGAAGTCCGTCCCACTGATATCCAGTTTGCGGAAGCGCAACTACAAACGGCGATGGTTAATGTCAAGAAAGCTGAAGTTGATCTTGATCTAGCTCAAGTTCGCGCTCCGATTGATGGGCAAGTTCTCAAAGTCAATTCTAAAACTGGTGAATTTGTCAGTCAGACAAATGGAGTAGTTGACCTTGGCAATACCAGTCAGATGTATGTAGTTGCAGAAATCTATGAAACTGATATTGGCAAAATCAAGGTTGGACAGAAAGCAAGCATCCAAAGCGAAGCCTTTGAAGGTGAAATTACAGGTAAAGTCGATCGCATCGGGTTGCGGATTGCCAAAAATGATGTACTGGGAACCGATCCTGCTGCAAAAACCGATGTGCGAATTATTGAAGTCAAGATCAAGTTAGATGACAGCACCAAGGTTTCAGGGCTTACCAATTTGCAAGTCAGAGTCAAGGTAGAGGTTTAATAGGAGTGCAAAGCACTCTTAATTAAATCTAATTTTTTTAACGCTAGATGAAATTTTATGATTTTTGCTGTACCTCTTGCTTGGCTACAACTTACCTACGAAAAAAGCCGACTGCTGGTAGCGATCGCAGGAATTACCTTCGCAGTAGTTTTAATGTTTTTACAATTAGGATTCCGCGATGCTCTATTTACTAGTGCGATTCGATTGCAAAGTAATTTGGTGGGTGATTTAGTAATTATTAGCCCCCAATCTACTAACTTAGTGGGAATGCGGAACTTTTCACAACGTCGTCTTTATCAAGCCTTAGGAATGAAGGAAGTTGACTCAGTTAACCCAGTATATATCGGACTTGGAGCTTGGAAAATCAAAGAAGACCCTGCGGGACAGACTCGTAATATTTTGGTGTTGGGCGCAAATCCTGATGCCAAGGTTTTTAAAATGTCGGGCGCAGAAGCAAATATTGATCATGTCAAAACTCAAGATGTAGTTCTCTTTGATCGAGCTTCCCGTGCTGAGTTTGGTCCAATTGTGGGAGAATGTGGCACTTTAGCACTCAAAGCGAAGTTTACCGATGATGCTTTTGCCTGTAACAATCTCGTCACTCGCGAAGTTGCCAATCGCAAACTAACGATAGGTGGTTTATTTGAGCTAGGTGCATCCTTTGCCGCCGATGGTGCGGTGATTACTAGTGATACTAATTTTCTTCGTATTTTTGATAGTCGTCGTTCAGGATTAATCAATGTTGGCTTGATTAATCTAAAACCTGATGCATCACCTTACGAAGCAATGCGAAACTTCATTTTGAGTCAACCCAGTGATCATGTGATTTTGCCTCGCGAAAAATTGCAACCCGACGGTAAAAGAGTTCAGATTTTGTATAAAGAAAGTATTGATGCAAATGGAAAGCTGATTCGCGAAGAGAATAAAGATAAGGTGTTTGTCTATAAGACCGATCTCACGGTGGAAGATCTGAAAAAAACTCAGGATGCAGCGGTCGATGATACGCGGATTTTGACTATGGAAGGCTACATTGACTTTGAGAAAGGATATTGGCAAAAAAGTACGGCGATCGGCTTTATCTTTAGTCTTGGAACCGTGATGGGATTCATTGTCGGAATTGTGATCGTTTATCAGATTCTCTATACAGATGTTTCTGATCACCTTGCGGAATATGCGACGCTTAAGGCGATGGGCTATGGAAATTTATACCTAGCTCAAGTTGTCATTCAAGAAGCTTTTGTTCTATCGATTTTGGGTTTTATTCCTGGGTTAGGAATTTCCTTTGGGCTGTACAATCTCACCAAAAATGCCACGTTATTGCCTCTGTATATCTGGGATAAGGCAATTCCTGTGATGATCTTAACGATGGTGATGTGTGTGATTTCTGGTGCGATATCATTACGCAAAGTCCAATCTGCTGATCCTGCGGAAATTTTTGGATAGTTCTGTATTGCTTCGTGAGCAAATACAAACTCCAAGATTTTTTGAAAGCGTTGCAAAGCAACGCTTTCAAAAAATCTTTTGTGGTTCGTTCATGCTAGATTGATACAGCGAAGTTTTTTAGGCAGTATGTCCCATCCTATTTATCTGACGAAATCCGATCTCAAGACTGCCCGCAGTTGCACAACCAAACTTTATTACAAGAAGTTGGGCTATCCCACGGTCGATCGCGTTGATGCCTATACCAGAATATTAGCCGATGGGAATTTCATCATTAGTAAGATTGCTCACCTTCTCTATCCTGAAGGTATCTACATTTCGGCCAATCTTAACTCCGATGAAAACATCGCCAGTGCTGCTCAAGAAACGATCGCTTATTTACAACAGGAGAATGTGACTCTCTTTGAGCCAGTTCTTTATGCATCCCATAAGCTAGCCCGTGCTGATATTCTCGTCAAACAAGGCGATCGCATCGAGATTATCGAAATTAGATCTAAAGGATTTGATAGTAACGCTCACGAAAACTTAGTCAAATACCGCAATCTTTCTCTCTTTCGCAATAAACGTACTGGACATGTTGGCGGTGAATGGAGATATATCATCGAAGATGTGGCTTACCAAGTTGGGATTTTGCAAGAAATGCTAGCCGAGCATTTACCTGATCGCACTGTAGAGATTGCGCCTTATTTACTAGTTCCCGATCGCGCTAAAACTACAGCCATTGATTATCTCGCTTCCTATTTCCAAATTCAGCGTTTATCGACCCCTCGTAATTCTTTTTCCAAAATGAATGGAATTAAGGTTGATTTTATCGGGGATATTCAGGAATTAGAAAAAGATCAATTTCTCACTAAAGTTAGTATCGAAACTGAAGTTGCAGAATTAATCGAGCCGACAATTGCTTCTGCTCAGAAATATTTAGACTATTTGCTAGAGCGATCTTCTGAAATATTTGCGCCGATTAGCAAAAGCTGTAAAAGTTGTGAGTACCGTGCTAGCGAGCGAGATCCCCGTGATGGTTTTAAGGAATGCTGGGGTGATTTAGCGGATGTCGAGAACCATGTCCTCGAACTCTATCAAATGGGGCGCATTGGTGGTCATGAGACTCCTCTAGTCAATGAAATGATTCAGCAAAAGCAAGTCAGTATGTTTGATGTTCCCTTAGAAGAACTCACTGACGAGACCTATAGCTATCGTCAACTTATTCAGATTGAATACACGCAAAAAAACAAAGAATGGATTTCTGAGCATCTCCCCCAAATCGTGCAGCAGATAGAATATCCCATTCATTTTATTGATTTTGAGACTTCGCGCATGGCAATCCCCTATCGTGCAGGGATGCGCCCCTATGAGCAGGTTGCCTTTCAGTGGAGCTGCCACACAATCATCGAGCCAGATGCAGATCCCATCCAAACAGAATGGCTAGATCTCGAAAATACTTTCCCAAATTTTCAATTTGCCGAATCGCTGATGGAATGCCTAGGCGATCGCGGCTCAATCTTGACATGGGCAACCCATGAGAACAGTGTATTGCGCGATATCTACTATCAAATGCAAGCCTATGACTATCAAAATCCGCAATTACAAACATGGCTAGCGAATACCGCTAAGTTGGGCAATAAGGGCAAATCGCACCTAGTTGATATGAATGCGCTTACACTTAATCATTATTTTCATCCCTTAATGAAAGGACGTACTTCCCTTAAATGTGTTTTACCTGCGGTTTGGAAAACCAATCCCTACTTACATAAAATCCCCTGTTTTCAGGAATACTATCGAGAAGTTGATGGTGAAATCCTGAGTCCCTATGATGTTTTGCCGCAATTGCAAATAGGTGATCGCATTCAAGTGGTGAATGAGGGTGCTGGCGCAATGCTAGCCTATCAAGACCTGATGTATGGCGAAAATCGCGATCGGGGGATGGACAATCAAGCAGTGCGATCGCAGTGGAAAGAGTTGCTCTATCAATATTGCCGCCTTGATACGATGGCTATGGTAATTATTTGGAAACATTGGCAAAATTTGTGCAATAACCCATAGGGTAACCCTATGGGTTATTGCCAAACCAAGAAATTTGTTAAAAGTGTTGCTTTGCAACACTTTTAACAAATTTCTTGGTTTGGGTTTGAGCGCAAAGCGCTGTAATTTAACGCTTCTTGCCAAAACGCATGAAATTAATCAAGCGCTTGGGAAAACGCATTAATCCTTTCCAAAACTTTATGAGCAAATCTTCGATCTTGAGAACGATTTCATCAAGCCAAAGCAGTAACCTAATTACAGGATTATTGGAACGCCCACCAATATTTGCCTTGTTTTCAATCCAAGCTCGTAGAGGGCGATCGCTGTCAGTATCAGAACGCTGTTGATAGTTCAATAGTTCTTCTTCAAAAACCAAACTACCTTCCAGTTGATCTTGAGAAATTTGGGTAGTTGTGGTTTCAAAATTTTCTAGCTCGCCCGATGAATGGATGGCGATCCGATCTGGTGATTTACTAAATGCTACGGATTCATATTCCAATGGCATCGGCCAAGGACCATTGTCATCG
>NZ_NDHW01000143.1 GCF_002251945.1 Pseudanabaena sp. SR411 | reverse complement strand
AATTTCCCCTCGCGCTTGGCAGACTCAATATTATCTACAACCCAAGCATAGATAAGGTTAGAAACACTTCGCTTGTCTAATTTAGCAAGTGTCTCCAAGTCTTTTTTCATGTCAGCATCGAGATAGACGGCTACTCTAGGTAATTTTGATGGCAAGGTCTTTATAAGCAACTCATTCACAAGATTTTACTCCCTAACAATGACTATCAATGACTATCAATATAGTATCGCTTATTAACTCTAAGTAGTGTTACTGTACGCTATATTAAAAATCAGAACACAAAACAGCTACGCCGTTTTGTGTTCTGATATAACTAGGCTATTTGTCCTGCCAGATTGTAGAGTTGTGTTACCATTGCTACTCACAAAGGCTCACTTTCTTAACTGAAGATTCATTCACAAAAGATGCTTGTAAACAATCGCCCGAAGCAGACAAAACTGGCTAAAGGGGATAGTCTAGTTGCCTTTATCAGTTTTTCCTTAGGTTTTAGTGGCATTTTATTTGCGGCTTCGGCTTGGAATGTTTTTGCAACCTATCAAGCTTTTGACAAGGCGATCGCCCATCAATTTAAATTACAAAATCTAAGTAATCAAATCATCTACTTTGATGAAGTATTAACCATGTCGGCACGGATGTACGCCAATACTGGCGATCCTAAATGGGAATCTCGATACAATCAGTTTGTGCCGCAGTTGGATATTACTATCAAACAAATTATTGAGCAAACTCCTAATACTTACAATACCAATGCCAAAAAGACAGATGATGCTAACCTCAAACTGGTTGATTTAGAAACGCAGTCTTTTCAACTAGTGCAGCAGGGAAAAGTAGATGCGGCGAAGCAGATTCTTTCGGGACAGGAATATGAAACGCTCAAGAAAATCTATGCTAAAGGAATTGCTGATACCAGAAATGTAATTCAGTTAGAAACAGAAAATAGTCTCTCTCGCTATCGTCTATTATTGTTTCAATCTTTGTTATTAGCAGGTTTGAGTTTTCCGATTTTAGTAATCACCGCAATTATTATTATTCGTCAGGTGCGGGGCTATGTGGATCAACGAGATCAAGCGCAACTCTCTCTACAAGAGTTAAATCAACAGTTAGAAAATCGTGTTGAAGAAAGAACTGAAGCTCTCAAATCTGCAAATTCTGAAATTACCTATTTAAATGAATGCTTGCGCGAAGATAACCTTCGCATGAGTTCTGAGCTAGAGTTGACTCGTCGTTTACAGCAAATGATTTTGCCGAAGGGAGAAGAACTTTCGATAATTCAAAATTTGGATATATCAGGTTTTATGGAACCTTCCTCGGAAGTTGGCGGAGACTACTACGATGTTTTACATCAAAATGGGCGAGTTAAAATTGGTATTGGTGATGTGACTGGGCATGGCTTAGAAAGTGGTGTTTTGATGATCATGGCTCAGACAGCAGTACGAACTTTAAATGCTCTACAAGAAAGAGATCCCCTGCGATTTCTATCAGCTTTGAATACAACCATGTATGAAAATGCTCAACGCATGAACTCAGATAAGAATATGACTCTATTGTTGCTTGATTACTATCAAGGGGAATTGAGCATAGTTGGACAGCATGAAGAGGTAATTATTGTGCGGTCTAATGGTGAGATAGAACGAATTGACACAAATGATTTGGGGTTTCCCTTAGGATTAGAAGCTGACATTAGTAAATTCATTCTCCAAGCTCAAATTAGGCTAAATATTGGCGATATAGTTGTTCTCTATACAGATGGCATTCCAGAAGCCGAAAATAAAGATCGTCAATTCTATGGTTTAGATCGATTATGTGAGTTGATCAAACAATATAGTCAAGAGGCGGCTAAATTTATCTCCGATATGATTATTCAGGATCTCAAAAATTTTATTGGTGATAGTCGTGTTTATGACGATATTACTCTAGTGGTGATCAAACAAATTTCTGATTAAACTGATTTAAGTTTATGTTCGATAAAGTGTGACTATACTAAGAAAGCACCCTATCAGGGTGCTTTCTTAGTTAAATGTGTGCTGCGCGTTTGTATGCTTCATCCAAAACTTCGCTAAGCGTTGGGTGCGCGTGAACAATCGTTGCTAACTTCTGTACCGTTTGGCGATCGCGTATTGCCGCCGAAGCCTCATGAATCAAGTCCGAAGCATGAATACCAATGATATGCACGCCCAAAAGTTCGCCCGTATCTTCACGGTAAACAATCTTGGCTAGCCCTTCAGTTTCTCCCTCTGCGATCGCCTAATTTCCCCTCTCGCTTGGCAGACTCAATATTATCTACAACCCAAGCATAGATAAGGTTAGAAACACTGCTCTTGTCTACCTTAGCAAGGTGTCTCT
>NZ_NDHW01000142.1 GCF_002251945.1 Pseudanabaena sp. SR411 | reverse complement strand
AAAGCCTCGCTTTGCGAGGCTTTTGCTGTTTTTGCTTTCAGCAGATAGAACATCAAAGCCCAAAAGAGAATGGCAGTGCTTCGCACTGCCATTCTCTTTTGGGCTGATAACCATTGTCTACCCATCTTCAAACCGTGGAATTGTAATGTTTAGTAACTTTATATCTGGGTATAACCAAAAAACTATGTAAATCTAGGTAAAAGGTATTTACAGCAGGCACCTTACACCAACCATCGTGAATTGTTGAAGGTTTTGCTTTGCAGAACTTTCAACAATTCATGGTTTTTACTTGTGTCAAAAATCTAGCAGCCCCTATGCACGCACTCTCAATTCCAACTTGGATCATCCATATCCTCAGTGTCACAGAATGGATTGTGGCAATTTGGCTAGTTTGGACTTATGCCAATATTAGCCGAAATAAAGTTTGGCAAGGATTTGCGATCGCCATGTTACCTGCCCTAGTCAGCGCTATCTGTGTCTGTACTTGGCACTTTTATGACAACGATCCATCCCTAGAGTGGTTAGGGCTAGTTCAAGCAGCTATGACCTTACTCGGCAACTTTGCTTTGATGGTTGTGGCTCTGTTCCTTTGGAAGCAATCAGTTCAAGTTCGCTAATGGATAGGAATAGTGATGATTTCTAAAGATACTCTTTTTATTCTATCGCTGTTTCCATATATCGGATTTCTTTGGTTACTGACGCGATCGCAACAAGTGCCAAAACTAGCTCTGATTGGCTTTTACTGCACTTTGCTATTTGTGGGTGTGACTATTCCTGCGGGAATTTATACCAAAATCGTTTATGGAACTTCGCTTTCCAATGTCGATTGGCTGCATGGTACTGCCGAATCTTTTTTAACGCTATCGAACACGCTGATTGTATTGGGATTTCGTCAAGCGATCGCGCGATCGCCAAAACTCAATTAATTACAGTGATGATGTCCTGCGCGAAGCGCAGGACATCATCATACCCGAAACATTTTTAGCCAAGCAGGAAAAAAACTATGCGTATCTTAATGATCCAGCCTAACTATCACTCTGGCGGCGCAGAAATTGCAGGAAATTGGCCCTCCAGTTGGGTTCCCTATGTGGGTGGTGCATTAAAGACCGCAGGATTCACAGAAATCCGCTTTATCGATGCCATGTGTAACTATATCGGTGATGTGGAACTGGCAGTCCAGATTAATACCTATCAGCCCGATGTGGTGCTATGTACTGCGATCACACCGATGATTTATAAGTCACAGGCAACCTTAAAGTTAGTTAAAACCGTTTGCCCAGAAGCCAAGGCAATTATGGGTGGTGTGCATCCTACCTATATGTATCGTGAAGTGTTGAGTGAGGCTCCTTGGGTAGATTACATCATTCGGGGTGAAGGGGAAGAAATCACGGTAAATCTATTAAAGGCGATCGCGAATGGTACTGATGAACAAGAGCGACGCAATATTTTAGGAATTGCCTTTTTAGAGGATGGAAAAGTCGTGGCTACGCCTGCCCATCCACCAATTAAGGACTTGAATACGCTCACTCCTGATTGGAGTTTATTGGATTGGGATAAATATATTTACACGCCTCTGAATACGAGAGTTGCGGTTCCCAATTATTCGCGAGGCTGTCCGTTTCGTTGTCGATTCTGCTCACAGTGGAAGTTCTGGCGTAAATACAGATCGCGATCGCCCAAGCAATTTGTCGATGAAATCGAACGGCTAGTCAAGGATCACAAGGTCGGCTTTTTCATTCTTGCTGATGAAGAACCAACGATTAATAAATCGCGGTTTGTAGCGCTTTGTAATGAATTAATCGATCGCAATTTAGGTGTTCACTGGGGCATTAATACTCGCGTTACCGACATTCTCCGTGATGAGAAGGAATTACCTCTCTATCACAAAGCAGGACTAGTTCATGTATCTCTGGGAACCGAGGCTTCAGCACAACTGAATCTGAATCTATTCCGTAAAGAAACCACAATCGCTGATAATAAACGGGCGGTGCAACTACTGCGTGATAATGGCATTCTTGCGGAAGTGCAGTTCATTATGGGATTGCCCAACGAAACTCCCGAAACCATTGAAGAAACCTATCGCATGGCAAGGGATTGGAAAGCGGATATGACCAATTGGAATATGTACACTCCTTGGCCCTTTGCGGAACTCTTCCAAGATTTGCAAGATAAAGTGGAAATTCGCGACTATTCTCACTACAACTTTGTTACGCCGATTATCAAGCCCGACAATATGAGCCGTGAGGAAGTGCTGAAAGGAGTGCTTCGTAACTATGCCAGATTTTATTCTTGGAAGTTTCTCGAATATTGGTTTGAGAAAGATTCCTTCAAGCGTCGCTACCTCTTAGGCTGTCTTTGGGCATTTGTGAAGACAACGCTCAACAAGCGCTTCTATAATCTTGATCGCGTCAAGCAAAAGGGCTTGCATACAGAAATTGATTTTGGCTTCGATGAAGCTCGTATCTTGACACCTGAACAAATGGCGCTCATTAAAAAAGGGCAGGTTGGTTCTGCCGATATTGATTTTGTTGGCACGATTTCCGCCTGTGGTGCGCCTAACGATATAGCCCTTGATTCCTATACCAAAGAACAGGTTGTCAAAAATGATGTGATTCAAGTAGCGGTAGTGGAAGCCGATCAGCAAACGCGGATTGATTTACGGGTAAATCTGCGATCGCAAGCGGGTATCGAAGTTGCGAGTGAGGCAACTAATGGTGAAACAGGACTGGTGATCCTCGAATCGATCGATGTGGATGTTGCCGTTGTCGATGCGGCGCTCCCAGACATGAATTTGGTGAAGTTTCTCCGCTCTGCGCGTAGAGTTCAAGAAAATTCTTACGTGATTCCCTCGAAGATTTTGATATTGGTGACTCCCGAACAAAGCACGATCCTATGCGAAGCGATCGCTGCGGGTGTGGATGGCTTCTGTCTCAAGGATTCCCCGATTGAAAAACTTGCGGAAGCTGTACATATCACCCATAAAAAAGGGCGCTATGAAGATCCTGCGATCGCGCCTCTTTTGGAAAATGTCGTTCCCGTTTAAGTTCTGCAAAGGTAAGAATAGGCGGCGCTTTGCGCCGCCTATTCTTACCTTTGCATCCTAAAGCCGTGTAAATTATATAGATTAGCGTTCAACAATTTGGAACTGGCGATTTAGTAAGTTCATACTTGCGGAAATTGTCAGACTCATAGCTAAATATACACCCATGATAATCAAAATCACATTTACAGGTCTTCCCGTCTGATTAATTGTGGTCGAAGCGATGCGATAAATATCGGTATAGCCGATCGCGATCGCTAGGCTAGAATTCTTAGCAATATTCACGTACTGACTAGTCAGTGACGGAATGATGACACGTAATGCTTGGGGTAACACAATTTTTCGCATCGTTTGGAAATTAGTTAACCCCAGTGCTTTAGCGGCTTCCGTTTGTCCTTTGGGAACTGAGAGAATCCCCCCACGGACAATTTCAGCGATGAAAGCACTGGAGAACATGGTCAATCCTAAAACTAGAGCGCAAAATTCAGAACTCAGGGTCATTTTTAAAGCGGCAATCGTGATGCCATCTTTGGCAAGCGTGGCAAATCCTAGAGAGATGCGATCGCTAGCGGATGGAAGTGTTAAAAAGATCGCCGAATACCAGAAAAATAGTTGTAATAGTAAGGGCGTATTGCGGAGGACTTCTACATAAACGCGGGACAGTTGCTTGAGCAGCCAGTTACTTGATAGCCGTGATACGCCAACCGTAACACCAACGACAGTTGCCGAGATGATGCTAACGGCGATCGCCTTTAGAGAGTTAAGTAACCCAACCTGTAGGGCTTTGGTATAGCTATCCGAAGCTTTATAGGGAAAAGGGGAGTCGGCAATATCAAAGGAAGCAGGATCGCTGAGAAAGTCAAAACTAATTGCTAGCCCTGAATTTCGCATATTTCTGGCTAGGGTATTCCATGCCAAAATACTGCAAGTAATTACGATCGCTAAAAAAAACAACTGAGCGATCGTGCGCCAATTCCAGAAATTCCTTTTGAAATTAGTTTGTAAACTTGTTACGAAGCTCCCATTACTTGCGGACATGGCTCACAGCACTCCCAATCTGGATTAAATTTAAGTTTAGTATAGTCGGCGCATAGCGCACATCAAATTTATTGGCTTGCTATACTACTAATCTACCCCTAAGTATCTGCCAGTCATGCCCAAGTCATCGGTCAAAATAGCTATAGTTGGAGATGTTCATGATTTATGGCAGCCCATTGAAGATCGTTTAGCCCTTCAGGCTTTGGAAGTCGATTTAGTTCTATTTGTCGGTGATATTGGCAATGAATCAGTGGAAGTTGTAAGGGCGATCGCTAATCTTGATATGCCGAAAGCTGTGATTTTGGGCAATCATGATGCTTGGTACAGTGCCTCCGATAATCAGAAAAAACTCAATAAAAAGAAATGTCCTTACGATCGCACCAAAGAAGATCGCGTGCAGCAGCAATTAGATATTTTAGGCAAGCTCCATGTTGGTTATAGTTGGCTAGACTTTCCTGAATTAAATCTTTCCGTAGTTGGTGCGCGTCCCTTTAGTTGGGGCAGTTCTAGATGGAAGAAAGCAACATTCTATAGCGATCACTTTAATGTTAAAAGTTTTGCCGAATCGACGCAACGGATTGTTGAATCTGTTGCCAACACTGCCCATGACAATATAGTTTTTCTGGGACATAATGGCCCTTTCGGATTGGGAAGCGAAGAACATTCTATTTGTGGTAAAGATTGGAAAGCTGGTGGCGGTGACTATGGTGATCCAGATTTTACGGAAGCTATTTCCAAATCCTATCAAATGCTCAAAACAGTTCCTCTAGTTACCTTTGGGCATATGCATCACCATTTACGGCTTAATTCTAAACGAACTCGTGAAGTGCTAGTGACTAACGAAAAGGGAACAGTTTTTCTTAACGCGGCCTGTACACCAAGAATTGTCCAAAGCAATAACGAAGAGTACCGTAACTTTTCCATTGTTACCTTAGAATCGGGAACGGTCACCCAAATATCTCTCGTATGGCTCAATTCGCACTGCCAAGTAGTTAAAGAGAATACTCTGTTGCCACGCACACTTTAAACTGTTTGCAAATTTTCCATCGCCATTTGAGCACAATAACGCATTTCGTCAGCCCTGCGCCATAGTTCTTGTCCTGTGTGCAAATGATGATCGTCAAAATTTAGAGTGAAGTAATTTAATTCTTCAATTCCATCACTGATCGCATTGAGACAATGATAAAGATAGCTCGCAATCCCTGCCGCAGAGGTAGGATTAGGAAACGCACGGAAGAAAATCTGTGCCTTGGCATAGGAGCCACGACATTCATCAATATAATCCTCAAAATCTTCCATCAAACCATCATCATAGGGATCAGCCGCAAGATCGTCGATCTGCTCATCTAGACTATCCAAAATTACTTCGAGCATCTCGGTAATCGGTTCGTAAACTTGTTTAAACCAGCGATCAAGCTTCTGATCCTCGTTAAGATGGGTTTCCCGCTTAGATGGCGATCGCTTTCCCCCCTGCGATACACCATTGGGCGAGTGTTTAATGCCAAGACTGCGATCGTAATGGGCGCGAGATTGGGGATTGCTAAGGACTTCGTAAGCCAGATTGATCGAGGCTATATCATCATGATTATCGAGATGATGATTGCAATCGGGATGATATTCTTTAACCAGCCCACGATAGGCGCTTTTGACCTCGGCAGGAGCAGCACTATAGCTAATTCTCAGGGTTTTATAATGATTTACTTGTTGGGTGCGATCGCTTGTCCTAGCCATATCCTTGTGATTAATCTACGTTTGCGGTAATTTCCTGATGTTTTTCATGCCGAATTTTTGAGGATTTCGATATTGTCGAAATATTATTTCTAAGCAGAGCAAAACTTTTCCTAATAAGCATTTTGTAGGGATATTCTGTCAACGTCAACCACTTGACAGCGAAAATCATCAAAAAACAATTTTGAGATTTCTATAGCAATGCAAAATTTACTTAAGATTTAAAACCCAAAAGAGTAATGGCGGTGCATCGCACCGCCATTACTCTTTTGGGTTTTGATTTGTCCTGATTAATTTTTTACGATAAATGTTGCTAAAGCGATCGCACTTCTGTTATCCTGTCAAAGGATTAAATTTGCTGGTGTAGCTCAGTTGGTAGAGCAACTGATTTGTAATCAGTAGGTCACGAGTTCGAGTCTCGTCCCCAGCTTACTTTTCAAGAAAAAGCACTGCAATGCAGTGCTTTTTTAGTTAAAATTCAGGCATGAATTAGGCAAAGATGCCACAAGCTTTGTCGTAATAATAATTATGAAAAACCTGCAATTTCGATTAACCCAACATCTTGAAAGATTAGTTATAGAGCGTAATCCTTACTATGCATCGGCTGGACATTTATTTGCCCGTGAATATATCCGATCGCATTTTGCAAAATTTGGTGAAGTTCTCACCCATGATTTTGAAGTCAATGGAAATATTCATCAGAACTTGATTTTGCAGATTGCGGCTAAAGATCATAAACAGCGATCGCCTTTGATTATTGGCGCACATTACGATACGGTGGCGGGCTGTGTAGGTGCAGATGATAATGGATCAGGTGTTGCGGTACTTCTCGAACTCGCTACATATTTTTCGGAAAATCCTGTTAAATATCCCATTCAATTAATTGCCTTTGATATGGAGGAATATGGATTATTAGGTAGTACTGCTTATGCAGATAAGCTCAAGCATGAAAACCAAAAAATACGCTTGATGATTTCTTTGGAGATGTTGGGCTATTGTGATCGCACTCCCAATTCGCAGCATTATCCCGCAGGATTAGACAAGTTCTATCCCAATACAGGTGACTTTATTGGACTTATTGGTAGCATTCCCACAATTCCCGATCTGCTCCATTTACAGCATCACATGAAAGCTGTAGTTCCTTGTCAATGGCTTCCCGCAGGTTGGCGTGGCTTAGCAATACCATCTACCCGTCTGAGCGATCATGCTCCTTTTTGGGATGCTGGCTATAAAGCCCTGATGATTACCGATACTGCATTTATGCGGAATCCGCACTATCACAAAAGTAGCGATCAGCTAGAAACTCTCGACTTAGAATTTCTCACTCAAGTTTGTCGAGGATTAATCACAGGAGTTGCTAATTTGTCTTAAAAGCTCGACATTAACTAGATTTTTTTTTAGTTACTTCTCCGCGCATTTCATCGATATCAAGGATGCTAATGATCACACCTGTAATTGGGATGGATAGAAAAACCCCAATCAATCCACCCACTCGCGCTCCCATTAAGAGCACCAAGAACATAATTACGGGATTTATGTTCACCGAGCCTTTCATAATTCGCGGCATGAGGAAGTTCTCTGCTACTTGCTCCAAGATAATGCAAGCCGCTAAAACCTTCAAACTAAGAAAAATTCCTTGAGGCAAAATAATTAAACAGATCAAACTAATTCCAATTGTTGCTCCAATCCCAGGAATTAGGTCAAATGCACCAGCAACAGCTGCTAAAACTAGTGGATAGGGACTGTTTAGTACAATCAATACTATAAATATAGAGATGCTAAAGAAAACCGACACCAGCAGTCTCACCCAAAAGAAACCCAGAAAATTCTTTTGAATTGATTTTGTTAGATCGTAGCGTAAATGTGATGGAAATAGTCTCATAATTAGATGCCATAATCTCTTGCCATCCGACAACATAAAAAAGCTACTCCCTTCCCGCTATAAGATCAGTGAATTAATGAAAAGATAAAATCCAGTGTTTTTCGTAATTGTATTTTTGAGAGAAATTGACTGGATTCAAAAAACTGCTCTAGCTGATTAGTGATA
>NZ_NDHW01000141.1 GCF_002251945.1 Pseudanabaena sp. SR411 | reverse complement strand
GACTCTATCTACAGTACGGGCTTGGTGTCCCTAGGGGCAGAACGAGTTTATCTCTGCTTTTGCTTTTTCGGATTGTAGTAAAGATTTTATCCTTTACTTTTCTTCCTAGATACAAGGGGCATAGCATTTGCGCCACAATTTTAAAATTATCACAGCAATCTCAATCCGCAAATGCTATGCCCTCTATGCTTTAACAGAAAAATTGTCCCTGCGTTGTAAGGTTTGGGCTTAGCATTCCCAAATCAAAATGATCTAAGAATTTTATAGATTGATTTGGGAATGCTAAGCCCCTACAGCATATACATTTTAATTGTGTAAACGTAACTAACTTTTCTTCACTAAGACCAATTCCTCAGTTGTGAAATCTTCAAAGGCATCTTGCTGACTGGCTAATAGCTCAACCGTCGCATCAGCGATGTCATTATTTGCCGCAGAGCGATCGCGTAAACGTTGCTCCAAAACTTCCACAGGTGCAGTGCAGTAAACAATTTCGACAGGAATATTTTGGGATTGGGCGGAAGCGATCGCTTGACCTCGTAGACTAATGTGATCGTACTTCGCATCGAGAATGACGGTGAAGCCTTTGCTGGCTAACAAAGCACCTAACTCCGCCAATCTGGTATAGGTTTTTGCAGTCATCTCTGGCGTGTAAATGTCATCACTACCACGCTCCATTAAGCCAATTCCTGCAATCTGCTTACGAATCGCATCTGATCGCAAATAAATGGCATCTTGCTCAGAGGCGATCGCTTTTGCCGTTGTGCTTTTGCCAGAGCCAGATACACCTGACATGATGATTAATTTGCCTTGCTTGGGTTGCGTATATTCCCACGCTAGTTTGTAATATGCTGAAGCTTCCGTTTGAGCATTCGCTTTCACATCCGCAGGAATATTCGGATCGTCGAGCAAGAAGGATGTCACCTTAGCGCGAATGTAAGCACGCATACTGCAATGGAGCGGTAACAGCACGGCTCCTTCATAATCACCTGTGCGCTCTAGATAGGTATTCAGAAAGATATTTGCAAGATCGCTTCTACCGCGAAATTGCAAATCCATTAATAGAAATGCAGCATCGTACAAGACATCACTATTACGGAATGGCTCATTAAATTCGATACAGTCAAAAATCTGGATTTGATCTTGATAGAGACAGATATTTTTTAAATGCACATCGCCATGACATTCGCGGACTTTGCCCTTAGCAATGCGATCGCTAAATAAATCAGCATTCTCTGCGAAGAACTTATCTGTATAGGCACGGGTTTGAGCAAGCTGCTCCTCAGTTTGAGCAATCCCAACGTACTTTTCAGTAGAAGCATAATTATCATTTGCAACCGCCCGAACTGCTTCCATTGTGCCGAAGCTATTAACATGATCATTGGTTAGTGCATTCTGATGGAATACTGCCAACTGTTCGCCAATCTGTTTCACATGGTCAACCGTCAGCCGTCCAGAAGCAAACATCTCAATGAGCAAATCCTCTTGCGAGAATTCTGGCATCGCGATCGCATATTCTACGGGCGTTCCTGTTCCAGTCTGATCAAAGTGATATTTCCCTTCTGTTTCAATAATCGGCAAAACTGAAAGATATAGGTCAGGAGCTAGACGACGGTTCAGCCGCAGTTCTTCTTCACAGAAATATTTGCGCTTTTCTAAGGTGGAGAAATCTAAGAAGCCAAAGTTCATTGGTTTCTTGACTTTGTAAGCATAGGAGCCTGTCAGCAGCACAAAGGAAATATGGGTTTGTAAAAGCTGGATGGGCTTCGTAACAGGATGCTCGTAGAACTCAGGCAAGAGCATTTGCTCAATGATTGGCGGTAATGACATAGTTAAATTGATAGTTGGGTTTGATTACTTCAAGGCTTGCAAAGCAAGCCTTGAAGATTTAGTTAGCTAGGCTTTTTATAGCGCGTTAGCCATGTGAAAAAGAGAATTGGCATTGATACGGCTACGAGCGACTCAGCCCAGAAAAATGAGAGAAAGTCTGACAAACCGCCAAGGGGAGGGACACTGGGCTGAAGGTTTCGCACCGCAGGCAGGGCAAATAACATACCTGCAATGAGAGTAAACATCCCAAATTCAATTGGACGAGGTTGCCAAACCACAATCATCGTCATCGTAAAAATCACCAAGCCGATCAACCACATCGCCACCATCAAGAAGATCGAGAACGACTTAGTGATGACTGATCGCGATACAGTGACTCTTAAGCCAATGTAGCTATCAGTGGACTCAAATTCAGCTTTGGGAATGTAATCAACATCAATGTTATAGCCAGAAATTGCTCCATAAAAATCAACTGACATAGGAATTTCTTCTTTCTCATCTTTAGGGTTAGTAAAAAAGAGATAGAAATCAGAGCTATGCACATCAAAAGGATAGTCACTAACCCGGCCATTAGCGATGGATAAAGAGCCAGTCACTGCGTCAGGAATACGATTTTTTTCAAGGGTAACTTCAGCTTTACCACTTTCGATCCCTGTAAAGAATTTGAGATCTTTAGTGAGGCGCTCATCTTTAGCATATGTGCCTTCAGGCTTCGGCACAAACCTAAGATTTATCTCGGATTTGATGGGATCAACTCCCATGAGACTAACCGCAACATTGATCCGATTTGGTGCTTGATCATCACCAAAGTTCAGATCTGCCGATCGCTGCGTGCGATCGTTTTGGTAAAAATAGAGTGCACCCGAAAATGCACCAATAAAAAGTGTCAGAAAAAGCAACATTATAACAATGCGCTTAATTAGAAGCTTGCGACTGGTGTCTGCCATATAATTTCGCATAGGAGAGTAATGATTTGCATAGCAAATCACTAATCAGACTACCCCACTTTGCGCTCAGTCACTAATGTCAGACTAGCCCATCCTCCTTTGTGATCATAAGCCCGAATTATGCGCTGGTGTAGGTTTGATTCTAGTAACCACGAAATAGATAGGCGAAATGGCTGACGGGTAGCGATCTCCACAGGACAAGTCATTGATGCACCATCTGGTAAAAACAAAGTTTGGATTGGCAAAGTATCCTGCTCAAAGTTAAGGATTTGGGGATTATGTGGATCAATCCTCGCAATCGAGGTAATCGTCCTTGTGCCAATTGGTGTTTGCATTTGTGGTGTTTGCATTTGTAAAGACATGATCACACGATCGCCTTCCTGTTTCCATTCAGTAACTGTCTGTATGACTTCTGGTTCTGGCCAATCGGCAGCGATCGTAATTGCTTCACCTTCCCATTTGCCTAACAAATCATTTAGGGTCAAGGCTGGACGTTCGGGTGTGGTGCTATTAGGTAAATGTTCACGAATGAAAGTAAGGCGATCAAGTTGGCTGGATTTGTCATAGAGAGTAACCAGACGCAAACGGCGATCGCCATAAATCAAGCCCAACTCTGCACCAAATTCTGTATAGGGTGCAAATTGCAACGCTCCTTGCGAAAAAGCACCATTCTCAAAAAAGGTAGTACTCCGATTGAGAGTGCGATATTCCAAAACTAAATCTTGTGGCTGACCGTCATAAAAACGACGCACAACCTGACGGACTGTTTGATTGTCTGCCTTAAGTTCCAGACTAGTTTCGCTGGGAATATCTTCTAATATTTCACCCTTTGTTGATAATCGCGTAAATGAACCTTGCCAACAGCCAAGGTTTTGCAGCAGACATTCCCATTGCGATCGCATAGTTTTTATCACAGCACTTTACGCTGAAGTATATCTCAAAGAGCTTAGCAGTGCCTCGTGCTGCTTATGCTCTTTGGGTTTGGTTTAAAGGAATCTCAATCGTAAATTCTGTACCTTTGCCCACTTCTGAACTAAAGGACAACTTACCACCATGATTTTCGGTAATAATCTGATAGGCGATCGATAGCCCTAAACCTGTACCTTTGCCCACAGGCTTAGTGGTGAAAAACAAATCAAACAAGCGATTGCGTAACTCGTCGGGAATGCCATTGCCATTGTCAGAAATTTTAATGACTAAGCGATCGCTTCTCTGCATATCCGTGATTTGTGTGTCATTGAGAATCTCCGTCTGAATCAAAATTTTAGAAACTTTGCCATCTTTCCTAGTCCATTGCGGTTTCTCATTTACGACCTGCCAAATTCCATTGGCTTGAGCATCTTCCTCAAGGGCATCGATCGCATTGGTCAGCAAATTCATAAACACCTGATTTAGCTGCCCTGCATAGCATTCCACTTCAGGTAGATTTGCGTAATTTTTTTCAATCTGAATCTCAGGACGATGTGGCGTAGCCTTGAGACGGCTTTGCAAAATCATCAAAGTGCTATCAATTCCCTCGTGGATATCGACAGATTTACATCCTTCTTCGTCACTGCGTGAAAATTTATTTAGTGATTGCACAATCTTTTGAATTCTTTCTGCACCAATCCGAATTGAACCGACTAACTTCACAAAATCACTAGCGAGAAAATCAATATCGATTTCTTCTAGCTTTATCTGCACTGCTTCAACGGGTTCTGGATAGTAAGCGCGGTACATTTCCACAAGACTTAATAACTCAGATGTATAGGTATCAGCATAGGAGAGATTCCCATAAATGAAATTCACAGGATTGTTAATTTCATGGGCTATGCCTGCTACTAGTTGCCCCAACCCTGACATTTTTTCAGCTTGAATCAATTGTGACTGTGTACTTTTTAGCTCTTGCAAAGCATGTTCGAGCTTTTCAGCTTGCAATCGATATTTTTCTTCGGAAGCACGAACTAGAGCCTCAGCCGCTAGCCTTTCGGTAATATCGCGTAAACTCCAAACCCGACCTGCGCAACTATCCAAAACATTTTGTGGTTGCGAATAACATTCGAGAGTTCTGCCATCATCTAACTCGACAATCTCAAAGCTATTCTGGTCACTACCGAGTCCCTTGCCAAAGTTCTGCAAATATTTTGCTGAGCTAATTCGCTTAGCTACATATTGGAGGATATGTGAGTCATCATGGGAACGAAAAATGCGATCGGGAATTCGCCACAGATCGACAAATTTTTGATTGCAGATAATAATATTGCCGATCGCATCTAGCACCAAAATACCATCGGCTGTGGCTTCAAGGGTCGCGCCAAGCGCCGCAAAACTTTTGTTGATTTCGGCTTCAGCGGCTTTGCGATCGCGGATGTTTGTACAAATATAAGTTGTGCCAATCACCTCGCCCGAAGGACTTTTGACTGGATTTACCCTTATGGAAATAGGGATACGCTGATGATCGAGATCGAGCATTTCCAGTTCACTTGTCCAAGTTCCACCACGCATCACCGCCGCATGGATCACCTTGGCAGTTTGCCTATCCGTAAATAGAGACTGCAAGTTCGATTTCTGTAGAGCCGATAGACTATAGGTAAATAGATCACTAAAGGCAAGATTGATATAAATCGGTTGTCCTGTTCCATCCGTAATGCAGATGGCATCATTGGCACTTTCAATCGCTGTGCCAATTTTTGTAAAAGCATCTTCAAGGTATTGACGTTCAGCGATTTCTTCGGCAAGCTGACTCTTCAGCAGTTCTGTCTGAGACTCAGCTAGAGCATGGCTAGAAACAATGATTCCACCTGCCGACCCATCATCGGTATACCAAGGTTGGACATCCCACTGAAAATTGTTTGCCGATTCACACCGAGCCGCAATCTCAATTTCTGCGGTGTAATGCATCTGCCCACCACTTAAGCATCGCTCTAGTCCACTTCTATGGGCGATCGCGATCGGCAATGATTCATAGAGATTTGTGCCAATTAGCTTCAGGCGCGGAATGCCCAGCATTTTGACCCAAGGTTGACTCACTAATATGTAATCTAGATTGCTATCAAACATAGCGATCGGGACGGGACAAAAATCAACGAACCACCGCAGATATTTTTCTGCGTGGTTTGCACGGCTTAAAACTGATCCCCACTGGGCTTTTGGGTTGGCTTTTGCCATCCTAACCTTACTTATTTGATGATTTTAAAACTTAACTTCAAGATTGTAACGGGTTGCAGATTTTTAGAGTGTGTTATCTGAACCATAAACAGTAATTCTTGTCCCAAAAAATAAAATTGCCAAGTACGGTAAGTTTTTTGCGATAAGAACCAATTTTTGTAGCGAAGCTTTGCCTCGCCACAAAAATTGGTTCTTTATTTTACTGTGCGCCCCTAAGTAGCTAAAACTGCTAAAGCTATAGTATGAGCATGTTAAGATCAACACTAATATCAAAACTAAAAATGGCATAGCCATTTTTAGTTTTGATAACCCTTACTGGGTTTGGTCGGTAATTCACAAAAGTGTTGTCCCACTTTCGTGAATTGGTATAAGGATCTAATCCATTTATATAAATCATGAGGATAGTCACCTCAGTGCAGCAATATCCGATTTTTGGTTCTGAAATTAAATGTCCCCATTGTCGGCAAGTTATTCCTGCCTTGATTTTGACTGACACCTATCTTTGTCCGCGTCATGGTGCTTTTGAAGTTCAGCCCAATTGCAAAGATCTAGTCCATCTGCAATCTGATCGCCAATGGCGGCTATGGAACGATGAATGGTATCGCCAGCATACTCATCCTGACGGGATTCGCTTTGAAATTCATGAAAGTATTGATCGGCTCTATACCCAAGGTTATCGAGCGATTAAAGTTACTATTGCTCTCCGCTACATGGATTTAGTTAAACCTTATCTTGAAAATACATCCATCATTTCTAATGTCCAAAGCTTGTATGGCTTAACCGTAGAATTTAGCCCTCCTGAAGATCAAGAACCACGTTGGGGCACTATCAACTTTGAATTAGACAAGGAATTGGGCGTACCTAAAGGTTATCCATATTTTCGTTCTTTCTAGATGGCGAGAGTCAGGAGTACTGTCTGCTTGCTTACTTTTCAGCAAATATAATACTTGCACTCTTTCTTTATCTGATGCTGTTGTTACGTGGAATGAAGCTTGCCATCCCCCTAGCCCCCTCTCCCAGAGAGAAGAGCCGTGCTATTTCAAGAAAGGTTAGGAGCAAACAGAAAACTATTTTGCCCATAATTTACCTGCAATCTTGTCTTTACTTTCTTAAAATCTCTCTAGCTCTTTCTTGAAATAGCACTGCCCTTAAAAAGGGGGATTGGGGGGATCTCTTAGGATTTTTGATGGCAGAAACTAATTCTTGAATAACTTCTTACGAGTTAATCAATTTTACTAACTCCTCTTCTGAAAGACATTGCACACCCAAAGATTTAGCTTTTTCTAACTTTGAGCCAGCTTCTGCGCCAACAACAAGATAATGCGTTTTTTTGCTAACAGAATCAGTAACTTTGCCGCCTACGGATTGAATTAGAGCCTTGGCTTCATCGCGTTTCAGAGTTGGCAATGTTCCTGTGACCACAAAGGTTTTACCTGCAATATTAGGATTTATGGCGATCGCCCGATCATCTTTCTTCTCGCCAACAAACTGCAACCCTGCTACTTGTAAACGCTGGATCAGATTCTGATTATCCTCTTGTCGAAACCATTCATAAATAGCTTGGGCAATTTCTTCACCTATACCAAAAATAGAAGCGATCACTTCAGGTGTAGACCTTGCTAATAATTCGACATTAGGAAAATTATCAGCAATATTTTGAGCATTGACGCTGCCCACATGTCTGATCCCTAAGCCGTACAGTACTCGCGCCCAAGGTTTGGTTTTTGATTGTGCGATCGCCGCAACGATCTTGTCAGCAGACTTCTGCCCCATGCGATCGAGGGTTTGTAAGCGATCGCTAGTTAAATCGTACAAATCAGCAACAGAAGTTACATGATTTTCAGTTACTAGTTGTCTGACTAATTTCTCGCCAATCCCATTAACATCCAAAGCATCACGGCTGACCCAATGCTCGATCGCGCCCCGCACGATTGCAGGACATTGGAGATTAATGCAACGGGTAGCCGCTTCATTCTCTGGTTTGAAGACGGGTTGACCGCACTCTGGGCAATGGATGGGCATCATAAACCGAGTTGCACCATTGGGACGCAATTCAGGCAGTACGCGCACCACTTCAGGAATAATCTCTCCTGCTTTCCGCACGATCGCCGTATCGCCAACATGCAAATCCAGTTCAGCGAGGCGATCGCTATTGTGCAGAGTTGCCCGCGCAACAGTTGTGCCAGCTAGCAATACGGGACGTAACTCGGCGACGGGTGTGAGAGTGCCTGTGCGCCCCACTTGCACGGTGACAGCTTCGATAATCGTCGGCATTTCTTCGGCGGGATACTTCCATGCGATCGCCCAACGTGGAGTTTTTTGCGTAAAGCCGAGTTGTTCCTGTTGCAAGAACGCATTTAGTTTCATCACCATGCCATCGGTCATATAGGGCAGCTTGTGCCGTTCCGTTGCCCAAAAATCATAATAGTCTTGTAGTTCCTGAATCGATTTGCAGAGTCGTTTATTCGGATTTACACGAAATCCTATTTGCTGTAAAAATTCGAGAGCTTGCCATTGAGAAGAAATATCAGGTAGATTTTGCGAACCATCCATTTCCCCAGTCCCTCTGGGAGAGGGACTGGGGAAATGGATGGTATAGGCAAAGAAATCAAGGCGGCGTTTGGCGACAATGCGCGAATCGAGTTGGCGTAAAGTACCTGCGGCGGCATTGCGAGGATTAGCAAATAGCGCCTCTCCCTGTTGCGATCGCTCTTGGTTAATCTCATCAAAAACGGCGATCGGCAAAAAAGCTTCCCCACGAATTTCTAAGCGATCAGGGGGATTGTCTAAATTTAATCGTAAGGGAATGGAACGGATAGTTTTAATATTTGGGGTGATGTCCTCGCCTGATGTGCCATCGCCTCTCGTTGCGCCACGCACTAGTACACCATGCTCATAGGTTAAGGCGATCGCCGATCCATCAATTTTTAATTCACAAACACTATCTAGAAATTCTTGTCGCTCTAGTCCTTTTTGGCAACGCTCTTGCCAAGTGTTCACGTCATTGGAAGTAAACGCATTTTCTAAACTATAAAGCGGAATGTGATGCTGAACTGATACAAACTGAGTAGTTGGTTTTTCGCCTACTCTCTGAGTAGGACTATCGGGAGTGATTAGCTGTGGATATTGAGTTTCAAGTTTTTGTAATTCCTGATAAAATGCATCATAAACTGAATCCTCTATTGTAGGAGTATCAAGGGCATAGTATTCATAACTAGCGCGTTGCAGTAGTTTGCGTAATTCTAGTAATCTTGCTTGAATTTCAAGATTTGAAGAGATTTCAGTCACAATATTGCTGTATTACAAAAATTGATATGCTTAATTATATAACCCACATTCCGATCTCCAAAGAAGATCAAAATAATTAGAATAGAAAAAAAACTAAGGTTAGGAAAGAGGAGGGAGATATGAGTAGCGAGATAACATTGCAAAACCTAGACCATCTGGGAATCGTAGCAGGAATAATCGATGAGATCGGTGGAGAGTCCAATGTAAACGTTGTTTGATAACTCTAATAGCCTCAGAGGTTTCACAGCTAAAAATCTCTTCTTCACAGCGAGAACAAACTGTAGCAGGAATATTTTCAACAAGATAAAACTTATCACCAATTTCAAAAAACTCATTGACATATTCAACATGGCATTCAATTGAACTACAAACATGACACTTAAACATCAGTTGTTTTTTGATTGTTACTCAAATTGTGGCATTTCGAGAGCAACTGGTGCAAACTCTAGTTGAACTGCGGCTTGGCGGACTTTGGCAGCGAAGGCGAGCGGATCGAGGTCGAATTGCTCGAATAGTTCCCGTCCTCGTAAACAGCGTAATTCAGGATTTTCAGCAGCACCACTGACTACCCACAATACAAAATCCTTGTTGCTACGGGCATTTTCAATCTCGATCGCCGAAATTGCAAAGGAATCGCGATCGCTGGTAAAGCTCTTAATTACTACTGCTTCGCAAAGATCATCTTTGGTGCATTCAAGATCGTAGCCGACTTGGGACTTATCCACCGATCGCACTAGCCATCCGTCACGCATATACTGAGCCATCACCGAGATCATGGCTAGTTTTTCCGCAGTGCTGGGATCTTCTATGGAGAAAGGTATTGGTTTTTCGACAACTTTCTCGACAACACGATCTACAAATTTCTCAACTACGCGATCGACTACCTTCTCGACTTCAACTAATTTCTCCACCTCGACTATTTTTTCGACTTCTACAATCTTCTCGACCTCCACAATCTTTTCCACTTCCACAACCTTTTCCACAATCTTTTCAACTTCTACAATCTTTTCGATCGCTTCAGTCAAATCAGATATGGCAGATTCCGCATTAGAAATAGCGACTTCATTAGAAATTGGTTCCGTCGCCATAATCAGTCTGCTAGTTTCTTCATCCTTATCATCATCATTACTATCAGTACTCGTAGACATAGCTAGGGGAACTTCAGCAATAATTTCGGGCGGATTATCTACAACAACATTAGTGTCAGTTTCAGAAGCGCTGATCGCATAGCTACTTCTTGGTCTAGCCTTAGGCAGAGAATCAATTGCGAGAGTTTCCAACAACTCCTTGGCTTTTTTTGCCTTTTCAGGTTTACCCTGAGTTTGATAAAGGACGATCGCTTTACGGAAATCGTCACCAGCAAGGGTTTCATCGGCAACGTCAGGTTGAGAATAAGCTAAACCACGATAGTAATAGGCATCGACATTGCTAGGCTGTAGCTCGATCGCGTGGCTAAAATCGCGAATTGCTTCAGGAAATTCTTTAAGAATGTAGTGCGAGCGTCCCCGTCGGAACGCTGCCAAATCTCGATCAGGACTTATCTCAAGGGTTTTGCTGTAACAAGCGATCGCCTGTTCGTAGCTCTTAAGCTTGAAATAGGTATTGCCTAGAGAAAAGTGAGCATCGGCATAGTTGGGATCAATGGCGATCGCCGCTTGAAAATCCGCCATCGCTTGCTGAAACTGTCCCAGCAAGAAATTAATTTCACCCCGCTTGTAATAGGCAAGCCTCGCCTTATCGGGACGCATGGAAATAGCCTTGCCATAGTCTCCCACCGCTTTGGCATATTCCCGCAAACTCACATGGGCATCCCCTAGCCCCAAATATGCCTTAATAAAATTAGGATTGAGTTTTAGTGCTTGCCGAAATGACTCCAACGCATCTTGAGGGAAACCCTGCTGAATATCCTCTAACCCCCAACGGTAATACACATCAACCAAACTAATGCCCTTGCCAGCCCGAAACGCTTTTTGAGTTTGACGTTCCCACTCACGCTCAAGCATTCGCACATACTCTTCACGAAATACACCTGCGTCACTCTGTGGCTCGAGGGGCATTCCTTGAAAATGTGGTAGCTGGCGCAAATAGTCAGTTCTGAGTGGCTCATCAAAGCTAACACAGGCATCCCAAGCCACCCATATCCGAAAATTATTAGCCTGTGAGTCAATGTCGTAGGCTTCGCTCAGTTCCCGATAACGAGCCGATCGCAGTTTGAGTTGATATTCACGATCCGCAGGAACTACAGTTCCCGAAGCAAAATAGCCCTGATTGGCACTACCGATTCGCTTAAAGTAAGCGCGATCGCCTACCTTAAGCGTTTGAATGTTGCCGCAGTTCCACGTAACGATATACTGCTCCCCCTCAGAGATATCGGCGATCGCTTCACGAATAAAATCGCGAATCTCTGGTTCAGTCTGTTCGTTACACAGAAAAATTCTTGTGACCATAGGGCTATTATCTTACGTTTGAACTGATTGTATCTAGAAAATAGAGGGAGTGCTTGGCACTCCCTCTATTTTCTCAAATTTGAGCGTAAACGAGATCGGGACGCAAATCACGTGCGCCATTTAAATAAATATGTTTAATTTGGTGCTGTTCAAGCGGTGTATTTACGTGAATTAATACTCTGATACAGCGCTCTAAACTACCCTCAACATACATTTGCTGCACATCTAAAAGCGGGACATTTTCCCATTGTGATCGCGATCGGGCGATTTTGGCAGGAAATACCACATCAATATCTGTTGTTGCCGAAAAAGTAGCACTTACTATTTCGCGCGGATCAATATCATTTTGTGCCTCGATCTCCTCCATAAGCTCTAGCACAGCCCTCTCTAGGGCTTCGTATGTATTTGCCTCAACTGTTGTTGCACCACGAACGCCACGTACACGCCAACCCACGTTTTACACCATCCGTACTGTATGTAAGTGTTTTTGATGTTTAATCATATCCATCATTTATCAGATTACCCCTAAAAAACAATGTTAAGTTAATTGCGATCGCCTAAAACATAAAATCCCTAGTGAATATGATCAATGTTTTTAAAGTTTCGCCACTGATTCGGATTACTTTATTACTGTTATATATTGCTCTTACTGCTCCTCTACCCTTTTTGAGCAACTTTACCCATGCTAATATTCCTGCCTCATGGTTAAGTATTGGCTTAGTAATTGGGTTTGTGTTTTTGTATGGGGCGCTTAACGATCGCGTGATTCTTGATGATCAAGGGATTAGTTTGGTTTACCCACAATGGTTCCCAAAATTTTTTCGTAGGGGATGGTCATTGTCTTGGCAAGATATCAAGGCTCTCAAACCAAGAATTACTGGTCAGGGTGGCCTTGTTTATTATTTTGTCAGCAAGGACTCTGAGCAAGCTTATTTATTACCAATGCGGGTAGTCGGCTTTACGCAATTAGTCAAACAGGTTGAAGAACGTACAGGAATTGATACGAGAGATGTACGCCCTCTGGCTCAGCCTTGGATGTATCTGATTTTGCTGGTGTTTACGTTGTTATTGTTGTTGATGGATAGCTGGACAATATATACAGCGCTAACTTTACAGCGTTTTGCGCTTTCTTAAAACCCAAATAAATTTTCAAAGAGCGTGCGAAGCACGCTCTTTGAAAATTTATTTGTATAAATAAAATGAGGCGCACGCTGAGCGTGCGCCTCATTTTATGTTTTAGCGTCGTTGACGTTTTGCTTCGTAGAGCAGTAATGCTGCACAAATAGCCACATTTAAGGACTCAACGCGATCGCTTTGAGGAATTGATACCGCTTCATCGGCAAGTTCAATTAATTCTGGTGATAGTCCATTCCCCTCATTACCCAACAAAATCAAAGTCGGTTGCGTAAAGTCATAGTCCCAATAGGTTTTAGGCGCATTAGCTAATGTAGCAATTACTTTTATTCCTTGAGACTGCAATTTGCGAATATCCTCTGCGATATCTATAGATGTTTGCATCGCACAGCGAAACCATTGCCCTGCGGTAGCCCGAATAATTTTGGGATTAGTCAAATCCACACTGTCACTACTCACCAACATGCCGTCAATCCCCACAGCAACCGCCGATCGCACGATCGCCCCAATATTTCCGGGATCTTGAATTGTTTCTAGGGCTAAACCTAAGCTATGGATTTGGGCAATTTCGCGAGATGGCAATAGGGCAGCCGCGATCGCTCCGTCAGGATTTTTGGTAGTGGCGATCGCTTGAAGTACTTCTTCGGAGACAATTTCTAATCTTTCGATTTCCTCAGACCCTGCTATCTGTTCATACAAATCAGGGTTCACTGCGATCCATTTTTCGGTACAGCAGACTATTGAAAGCGGATAAGCTGTAGTGATCGCCTCTGTCAGGGCATGAGTTCCTTCTACTAAAAATAGTCCTTGTTCTTTCCGATCTTTAGTATTCTCACCAAGCGATCGCAGTTGCTTGACTAGTGGATTTTTGGTACTGGTGAGCAATTGCTAATTCCTAGGATAACTATTCTTTCGTTCACATTTTAATATAGCCGTCACCATAAAGTCCAAAATCAGCAACTCTCCCAGCATCGTTTTTATCTATAGCAAAGCAAGTTTTGCTTAGGACATAAAACCCAAGGAGGGAGTTGCGGCGCTTCGTGCCGCAACTCCCTCCTTGGGTTTTGTTTTGTACTAGTGAACTCTTTTTTGATCTATAGCAAATAAACCTCAAGTAATTCTCAATAAACCCACAAAAGTAGTGCTTATTGAGAATTACTTGAGGTTTAAAAATGGCTAAAATGCTTTCTATATAAAAGTTTTGTGATTTTCAGCTTTGTTCTGAGGCGTTACAAATATACTAACGGGTTAAGCAAAATATAATTTGCGGGGTAACATACAAAATATAGGGTTTCAACAATAGTCTAAAGAGGATTGAATATGTCTAAAAAATTCTGGAATTCTTTAGCGATCGCGGCTGCCGTGATAATTCCGACAATTTCTGCGGGAGCATTAGAAGCTGTAGCACAAAATAGCTATGGAGCGATCGCCCGCTCTCCTTCAACTCAAGATAAAGGCTATTCTTGGAATTATCGAACTCGAGCTGCTGCGGAAAATCGAGCTTTGAGTGAATGTGAAAGTAGCTCTGCCCCAGGAGATTGTGAGGTGATGGTGTGGACTCGTAATGCTTGTATGTCGATCGCTGAAGGTAGCAATGGTGCAGCAGGAACAGCTTGGTCAACTAGTAGCAGGCAAGCGGAAGCCACTGCTCGTAAAGTTTGTCGCGATTATGATGGCATAGATTGTACGGTAACACGCACGATATGTTTACCTAGATAAGCCCCAATGAATCAATAATAAATAAAATGAGCCAAGCATTGCTTGGCTCATTTTATTTATTATTGATTTAACAAACTTTTCTTAATTCTTTGCTATTAATTGAATCTCTTTTTTTGCAATGTTTAGCGATTGTTCTCGGAGCCTGTATTGGTAGCTTCTTAAACGTGGTAATTTATCGCGTTCCAGCAGGCTTATCAATTTTACATCCGCCTTCGCGTTGTCCCCATTGTCTACGTCAACTTGCGTCCCGCGATAATATTCCGATTATTGGCTGGTTTTTGATTAAAGGAAAATGTCGTTATTGTCATACACCTGTGTCATGGCGCTATCCTGCGATCGAAGCGCTAACTGCTTTTCTGTTTTGGTGTGTGGCTGTATATTTTGGAACCTCAATACCAATCCTGATTTTGTGTTTTTACGCCACGTTTCTCAGTTGGTTGTTAGCTCTTGCCATGATTGACATTGACACAATGACATTGCCCAATTCCTTAACGCAATCAGGTTTGGTATTAGGTTTAATTTATCAAATTAGTTTAGCTTCGATGAAGAGCGGCGATCGCGTCGCTTTTCCCACAATATTACTATTTGGTATCGGCGGAGCTGTCTTAGGTATATGGCTTTTAGACATTATGCGAATTGCGGGTAGAGTCTTCCTACAAAAAGAAGCAATGGGTGGTGGTGATCCAAAACTTGCGGCGATGATTGGTATGTGGTTAGGTTGGCAAAATGTTTTGCTGACGATTTTGATTGCTTCGGCGATCGGTACTCTTGTTGGGGTGTTCGCTATATTTACTAAAGATTTAGGTAAACAACAGCCAATTCCCTTCGGTCCTTTTTTAGCCTTGGGCGGCGCGATTTCACTGTTTTTTGGTAAGTCAATTCTTTCAACTTATCTAGCTTGGTTTGGGCTAGCTTAAGCTCAAACCCAAGAAAGCGGCGTTATGCGCCGTCTTCTTGGGTTTGAGCTTAAGCAATAGGCAGCAAAAAAATGATCAAGAAGCTTTATGGACAAGGGGCAAAATCAAAGTCAGGAAGTAATACACCAAAGGCGCAGTAAACACATAGCTATCAGCACGATCGAGAATGCCACCATGCCCCGGCATGATCTGACCTGAATCTTTGACCCCAGCATCACGTTTCATCATTGATTCAGTAAGATCACCAAGTAACCCCGCAATCCCGATCAATAAGCCTAGAATTCCACCTAGCAGCCACCATTCAGCCCAGCCCAGACTAAACGCCCAGATAATTGCCGTTATACAGCAGCACAGTAAACCTGCGATCGCCCCTTCTACGGTTTTCTTGGGGCTAATATCCGAAAGTCTGGTGCGCCCAAACACTTTGCCAAATATATAAGCGCCCACATCGGAAGCCCAAATACAGCAAAAAGCCATCACTACATAAACTGCCCCAGAGGATACGGGAAAAGTGATTTTCAGCCACGAAAGCTGATCGAGATTGCGTAATTGATTAAAGAAATCAAACTGGTGCAGGCGATCGCTGACTTCAAAGATTGTGCTATCGCCGATCCCTCTAATCCTCACCCAAAAGCTAGGTAAGTAACCACCATAAAACAATCCCAATATTGATGCGGAAATATCAGAAATTGTGGCAATGCGTGACTGAAACAACAGATAAAAACAAATAAATGTTCCTGCGATCGGGATTACTGCATCAGCAAGATCAACCCTTACTTGTGAAACGATCAGCAATGCTAAACTGACAAAGATCGTGATCTTGCTGGCTGGGACAATTTCCTTGGCTCGTACCAATGCAAAATATTCCATCTCACCAAAAACCACCAGCAATGCAAATGCGGCGGTGAACGCCCATCCACCTAGGGCGATCGCCGCTAGTACGAGGGGAATAACTAATAAAGCACTGATAATGCGAGTCCAAGGCATGAAAATAGCACAACTGAGAAGGTGGACAATTATGAAACCGATTTTAGGTTTTTTAGCGCCGAAGGCGCTAAAAAACCTAAAATCGGTTTCATAATGAAAATTGCTGTTGCTTGTAGGCTTTGTCAGTAGATTATATCTGTAAGTGCTATGTCTAAAACCTATTACGCCATCCTCGGTATCACTCCTTGGGCAAGTGAAATCGATATTCGTCGAGCCTATCGCGATCTTAGCAAGCTCTATCATCCTGATACGACCCAATTGCCTAAAGATGATGCAGTGGAAAATTTTCGCCAAATTAACGAAGCCTATGCCACGCTTAGTAATGCTGAGCGCCGCAGTGCCTACGATCGCCGTATTCAGTTTTCCCGATTTCAGTACGCAACCTTTGATAATGGTGTAAAATCCCAAAATCAAACACCCAAAAACCTCCAAACAGCAGATGATGATGGTTTACCTACTGAGCGTCCATTATCTGGTGGTGAACTATTTTCACTCTTGTTAATTGGTGCTACGCTAGTTGCTTGTTTAGTGTTAGTTGTTTTAGTCGCCCTACTAAGAGGCGATCGCCTTTTACCTGAAGCGATCGCACCTATATCAGCTTTTTGGATATCAGCTTTTTGGACTTACTTCCCATAACAATTCTTTGACAATTCCTATAAACTCGTCTGCTATGGCGCTTCCCTCTCCTACAACACCACTCTATAATCATCCCTTGCCTGCGCTGGAAGCATGGCTAGACGAGCAGGGATGTTACCAAGATCAGTCAAATCCTAATGTCTGGCGCGTTACGCGATCGTCATGGCAAGCAGAAATCGTGATGGATGTTGAAGATATCCGTGTCCGCTATATTCAAGATGCCTATGGTGGCAAAGAAATTCAACGCGCATTTCCCTATTCCCTCAGTCGCCAAGATGTCGAAGATGCAATTTTTACTGGGCCATAGCCAAAAAAATTAGCAATATTCTGAAAGTTTGTTAATATGTAATCTAGCAAGACATAAATGACGAAACTATACATAAGTCACTTCATCGTCTTAGCAAAAGTTTTCCACCTAATTTGATGTTTTTATTTTGGAGGTTCATTGAGTAGGAAATATAACGTTGCCATTCTTGGAGCAACAGGCGCAGTTGGTACAGAGCTTCTGGCTTTGCTAGCAGAAAGAAATTTTCCTTTAGGTAAGTTGAAGGTTTTGGCTTCAGAGCGATCGGCGGGTAAGCCGATTTCCTTTGCTGGCCAAGATTTAATTATTGAGGCTGTTACTGAGTCATCTTTTGACAATGTAGATATTGTGCTTGCTTCCGCAGGTGGGAGCATTTCTAAGAAATGGTTACCGATCGCCACTAAGGCAGGAGCTATTTCCATTGATAACTCCAGTGCTTTTCGGATGCATCCTGATGTACCGCTAGTTGTGCCAGAGGTCAATCCTGAAGCGGCGGCTCAGCACAAAGGCATCATCGCCAATCCTAACTGCACGACCATTTTGATGACCGTAGCCATATATCCTCTCCATCAGGTGCAACCAATCCAGCGTATCGTCGTCTCCACTTATCAGTCAGCAAGTGGGGCAGGTGCGAGAGCAATGGAAGAAGTGAAAGTGCAATCTCAAGCAATGCTCAATGGTGAGCCTGCTATACCTGAGATCCTGCCCTATCCGCTTGCGTTTAATCTGTTTCCCCACAATTCACCGATGACAGAAAATTCCTATTGCGAGGAAGAGATGAAAATGGTGAATGAAACTCGCAAGATTATTGGCGATCACGATATTCGGATCACGGCTACCTGTGTACGGGTTCCCGTATTGCGAGCGCATTCTGAAGCGATTAATCTAGAGTTTGCTCATCCCTTTAATCCAGACAAAGCTAGAGAAATTCTAGCTACAGCGGCTGGAGTAGAGTTGGTAGAGGACTTTACGAAAAATTATTTCCCAATGCCGATTGATGCTAGCGGTAAGGATGATGTATTGGTAGGGCGAATTCGTCAAGATATCTCTCACCCTAATGGTTTGGAATTATGGATATGCGGTGATCAAATTCGGAAAGGGGCTGCCTTAAATGCAGTCCAGATCGCCGAACTAGTGATTGCTAAGTCTCTCATCTAAGTCCAATAAACAGTGCGAAGTACTATTTGGCTAGCAAAATTTGGTTGGCAAGCTTCTATTTATGAGTATCTATGAGTGAAATCGATTTCGGACGTTTACTAACGGCAATGATTACTCCTTTCGATAGAGAAGGGAATGTCGATTATGCGAAAGCAGAACAGCTTGCCGTTCATTTGGTCGAGACGGGGACTGATACGATTGTCGTATGTGGTACGACAGGCGAATCGCCAACCCTGAGTTGGGATGAGGAATATAAATTGTTTTCGGTGTTACAGCAGGCGATCGCTGGTAAAGCGAAAATCATGGCAGGTACAGGATCAAATTCCACTTCTGAAGCGATCGAGGCTACTCAAAAAGCCGCACATCTCGGATTAGATGGTACACTGCAAGTAACACCGTATTACAACAAGCCTCCGCAAGAAGGTTTATATCAACATTTTCGAGCGATCGCCGAAGCTGCACCAGAGCTTCCGATTCTTCTCTATAATGTTCCTAGTCGCACAGGTTGCAAACTAGAACCTGAGACTGTTGCTAAACTGGCTGAAATCCCTAGTATTATTGGGATTAAAGAAGCAACAGGTGATTTAGATCAAGCTAGTCAAATTCGCGCCCTCACACCAGCCGATTTTGCGATCTATTCAGGTGATGACTCTCTCACATTGCCATTAATGGCTGTGGGTGCAAAGGGAGTGGTTAGCGTTGCCTCCCATCTAGTTGGCAAGCAACTTCAAACAATGATGCAATCCTTTGCCGCAGGCAAAGTTCAAGAAGCATTGCAAATCCATATTCAACTTTTTCCTTTGTTTAAAGCTTTATTTTTAACTAGTAATCCAATCCCTCTCAAGTTAGCTCTGCGCTTATTGGGATTAGATACAGGCGTAGTGCGATCGCCTCTAGTTGCTGGTAATGACGAACTTGAAGCAAAGCTCAAAGTTGTATTAAAAAAAGTTGGAATTCTTTCCTAGTAAAGCCTGACAACTTCAAATCTAGAGACATAGAGTTTTATTACTTCTGATAATTATGAACTTGGGGGGGAATACACCTTTTTAGTCATTCTATCTAAGTACTTATAAACGCAGAGTTTAGCTTCACCCATTAAATTGAATCACCTTGAGTATTCAGAATATTCAATTTTTACCTTTTTACCTTTTACTTTTTTCTTTACATTAGAGATAACCTATGACTACATCTAACGCACCAGCACTCAAAATTATTGCCCTCGGCGGACTCCATGAAATTGGCAAAAATACATGGGTATTTGAATATAACGACGAAATCATGCTCCTTGATGGGGGCTTGTCTTTCCCTGACAACATGATGCCAGGAGTAAACGTCGTATTGCCTGATATGACTTATTTACGCGAAAACAAACATAAGATCAAAGGCATGATCGTCACCCACGGTCACGAAGATCATATCGGTGCAATTTCATTCCATTTGAAGCAATTTGAAATTCCTGTTATTTATGGTCCTCGTTTAGCAATGGCTCTGCTCGAAGACAAACTTCGCGAAGCAGGTGTCCTAAATCGTACCGAACTCCGCCGTGTCATGCCCCGCGATATTGTTCGTGTTGGTACTAACTTCTTTGTGGAATTCATTCGTAATACTCACTCAATCGCTGACAGTTTCTCGATCGCGATCAATACACCTGCGGGGATGGTTATTCACTCTGGTGACTTCAAAATTGACCATACTCCTGTTGATGGTGAATTCTTCGATCTTGCTCGTCTTGCAGAACATGGCGAAAAAGGCGTATTGGCTTTGATTAGTGACTCGACTAATGCGGAACGCCCTGGAATTACGCCTTCGGAAAGGGCTGTATATCCTAACCTTGAGAAATACATCATGATGGCAAAAGGTCGGGTGATTATCACCACTTTTGCATCTTCTGTTCATCGTGTGAACATGATTTTGGATATTGCTGATAAGCAAGGGCGCGTGGTTGGCGTAGTTGGCAGATCAATGCTGAACGTCATTGCCCATGCGCGTAATCTTGGTTACATTAAGTGCCGCGATGATCTGTTCCAACCTTTACAAAATCTACGTCATTATCGTGATGATCAAATTCTAATTTTGACTACTGGTTCTCAAGGTGGGCCAATGTCAGCATTG
>NZ_NDHW01000140.1 GCF_002251945.1 Pseudanabaena sp. SR411 | reverse complement strand
GAAAATCGCAGGAATTCTCTCTCGTGTAAAGTTAACTAGCAATTTACTACTGCTGATGCTCGCATTAAATTGCTTCGTCTCTATCCGTCAATAACCCTTTGACTGTCTACTAGTTTTACCTGTTTCTTTACCCACAGCCCGATGCCCCTTACTGGGAAGAACATTCGGATAAGCTACCAGAAGTCGGTGTAACAGACAGCACACTGACGATAGACTGGAGGTAGAGAATCCCATAACTTTTAAGCTGATGCACCAGAGTGATCGCCAATACAGCCTATTGAGGCTTTGAGCAGTACAGAGAAATTTTTAGAAGCGGCGCTCCGCGCCGCTTCTAAAAATTTCTCTGGGGGGTAATTGAGCGCAAAGCGCTGTATAACAACCAACAATTTTACGAATCTCAACATCAAGACCTAACTATACCCACAGTTGATTGTCGGTGTTACCGACAAATGACCATGATTCGTCCATCTGTATAGTCAGATGACGTTTAGGTTTGGGTTGGACTTGCACCTCTTGAGAAATGTCTTGATATTTTTGATTGACGTATCTCTGTAAGACTACCGCAAATATATTGTTGAAGCGATCGCTTAAAAAGCATAACTCACAGTAATAGCAATCGCCCAACTCCTCACATCGCCAATACTAAGAACCAATTTGTCTAAGCCTCTGCAAAACTTGAATACGTTCTGCTGTATTTTCAAGTAACCGATAGGTAAGCGGTTGGGTCCCTGCGGGGTGGAACCTTACGAGTTTGGGAAATTGCCATTAAGTCTATCTACTTAACTCGTTTTGATTAGTTCTTGTACCCAAAATACAGCAGTAGCGCTGAGAACCGCGATCGCCCATTCAACACCATTTAAAGGAACCGTTGACATCAGATCGCCAAACCAAGGAGATTGCACAAAGGCTATTTGAAAAATTGCGATCAAAGATATACCAAGAATCAGTGGTAAGTTGCTAAATACACTTTGACGGGCGATCGCACAGGCATGGAAAATCTGGCTGAAACCAAGGGTGACAAAAGCCATTGATCGCGCTTGGGACAACATCGCAGGCTGTCCTTGATACTTTAGCCAGAAGACTAGGGAAATGGCAGTAATCGTGGCGGTGACAGTGACCAAAATGCGGAGGTAATTGCTAAGGCGCAACATAGTTTGAAAACGATGTGCTGGTTGTGATAGCAGACTCTCATGGGTTGGCTCAAGCGCTAGCGGAAAAGCAACAAGTGGTGTCGCGATCGCCCCTACCCAAATTAATTGCAATGGTGGTATGGAGAATCCTGCGGCAGTATCCATGAGAGTTAGTACTGCTAACGTAAAGGAACTTGCAGCCGTAAGTAAGGCTATCCGTTGTAACCGATCAAAGGTGGCTCTTCCTTCGAGAATCGCGGTCGGTAAATAATGGAAATCTTCCTTTGGTAAAATCATGGCTGAACTATCTTGCAATTCTTTTCGACATGTGCGATCGCAGATTCCAACATCGGCGGCTCTGAGCAGCGGAATATCTTCAATATCATTCCCAATTACAGCAACAGCATTTAAAGATTTTTGGTTGGATTTAGGATATTCTCTTTGCCATTGGCGAATTCTCTCTTGAGGCGCATCAAAATAACTATGGGTTTCAATACCAATTACGTTGCCAAATGCGACTGCGTCATCTTCAGAAGCTCTGATAAATCCCCGCCATTCAATGCCTGCGCGACTTAAATTGTCAAAGCTCAGCACTACATCGGACTCGACTATCGGCACAATTTTGGTTACTCTGGCGATCGCATCTAAGACAGAAGGAAACCTCACCCAGATTCTCTGTTTGGCAAGATCACACATCCCTAATAATTGGACTTGTGTAGCAATGCGTAATAAATTTTGAGGATAGGTGCTAACAACTAAGGCAGCAGCAGTCATCGCATTGATCGTAATTCCACGTTGCCATGCAAAACCGATCGCTGTAGTTGTTACTAACAGAAGCATCCCAATCCAGACTTGGCGTAGTTGACGTAATTCGGAATGGATAACTGAAAATGGCTTCTCTTTGATTAGAGCCGCCTGTTCTTGGGTGAAACGACTTGTCGCAATCACAATACCCTTGACGGTTCCTGTGGAAATTTCTGTTCCCGCATAAATCATATTGCTGCATTCAAGGGGTGGAGTTTTTTCTTCAAAGGTAAGCTCAGCTCGCTTAGCACAAATTGCTTCACCACCTAAATTAGTTTGATTTACCAGTAAATCCTCTGATGTCTCTAGTACGCGCAGATCGACATTTGGGCGATCGCCTTCTCGCAGTAACAATACATCACCGATGACCAAATCCCGTGATGGCAGTTCCATCTCTTCGCGATCGCGTAATACAATCACCGAATTAGAGGGAGTGTTTTGGCGGCGTTGGGGGCGATCACGACTGACCTTCTCTTTAGTTTTAATTGACCATATCGAAACAACAAGCCCTGTTACGCTATGCAATATTCCCACAGAAATTAGCGCCCATCCTTCAGCCCCATTCCATTGCAAATAAATTGCTGATCCTAATAAAAGATAAGTCAAAGGATTGATTAAAGGTTGTAAGAGAACTTTGCTGATGGGACGCGATCGCGGTAGTTTATTCGCTCCCAAATACCGCAATCTTTGACGCGCATTTACATAGGATAAACCTTCCATCGAAGATTCCAAAGCTGCCAATACTTGCTCTACGTCCATGTAGTGCCAAGGTTTTTGAATATCCGATAGAAAGTGAAATTTGGTCATAATTTAATGTTTTTGGCTTAAGGAACTAGAATAGCCAATACTTTGTGCGGTCTATCCTAAAATAAATTATTTTGCTTGTTGCAACAATTTCAACCGATTCTCAACTTGGATCTTCACCTCCTGAGCCTTCAAGTAAACCGTAGTTCCATTTTTAATCTTATTTAAATCATTATTGATTGCCATAAAGCGGGAGGTTGCTTCACCTCGATCTAAACCTTTACTTGCCCACAAAACCGTAAGCTTCTGATTAGCATTATCAAAAAATTGAACTGCCTCCTGTTCATTCTGTAACCGTACTCTCACTTCTGAAAGACTAGATCGATATTCTGCTAGCTGTCTTTGTGCTTCAGCATAACCCTGCACATCATTAGCAGGCATCTTTCCTAACAGATTGATTGCCTCTTGCCACATTCTGGCAGTTTCATTCCAGCGAGCGGTGGAATGGGGAGGATTGCGCCCCGATTCAGCAGCTTTTTTTGCAAACCCTTCAGCAGCACTAATCAATGACAAGGATTTTTCATTACCTGCGGCAAGCCCTCCCACTTCCTTTAAATCCCTAGTCGAAGTGCTGATCATTTGCTTCGCCCTGCGTCCCGCCAGCGTCTGTGGTGGAATCTGGGCTAAGCGATCGATCGCTCCTTGCCAGTTTTGGATCGCCACTTTTTTATCTGTCGGTTTCGTTGCTTGTTGGAATACAGTTTTTGCCATCGTTATTTCTTGCTCAGCATCAGTAAGCGTAATCTGAGCATTTTTCTCTTGAAATACTTTCGCTTCTAGTTGTCCAGCCTTCATCCTCGATGATTGTAAACCCGCAGGTGTAAAGCGCCAATCATAACCCCAACCGTAATACCCCCGCGAATAGTCTGCCCAATCCGCGATATACCATGCAGGAATTGCATCTAGGGCAGTTTTACCTTCCTTGAGTTTTAGATCCCCACGATCTAAGTCAGATGGACTTGTGGGCGATTCGATTAACTGTTTCGCTTCTTCAATACTTGATTGTGCTTGTTTAAAATTCGCATCGATCGCCATATTGCTGGGTAATAGCAACAGTGGAGCTGCCTTTGCCACTGGTTGCCGAATTACAGGGTAGGGCAAATTCACGACATAAATAATTCCCACAGGAATTCCCACTAAAACACCGATCCAAATCAACCTTTGACCAAATTTTTTGAACCCACCTGATTGTTTTGGTTGATTAATCGGCTTCGTTTGCAATGTTTGATGCGATCGCGTCATTTCTGTCTCTAGCTCCGTGTATCTCTGCATTGCTGAACTAGGCTGTGGTGCAGTAGGTGGTTGGACGCTACTAGAAGTTTGAATCGTCTGCACATTTGGAGCATTCCCCGTCCCCTGTTGAGGATTTTTCCATTTTGCAAACATTGAGTTAAGAATACCCATGACTATTCCCTAATGCAGATGTGATTATTATAGGCAAAGGCATTACTTTATATAGACTTTACTTTCTGGCGATCGTCTTATTACCAATTCATAAAAGTGTCGTCACACTTTTATGAATTAAAAAACAAACCCAGTAAAGGTTTTAGAAACATAAAATGGCGTAGCCATTTTATGTTTTGGTATTACATCGCTTCGTGCAAACTCAAAACCCAAGCAAAATGGCGGCACGAAGCGCCGCCATTTTGCTTGGGTTTTGAGTTTGCTACAATTTTGTTATGCGTAATAGAGGACTTAAATTATGTCTTTAGCTACAGCTAGCCCCTCTACACTAATGACCATAGAAGACTATCTCAACTATGACGATGGGACAGATACACGCTATGAGCTAGTCAACGGAGAATTAGTCAAAATACCCACCGAATCGCCTCTAAATTGCCAGATTGCGAAATTACTAATGTTTGAATTGGCAAAATATTTTCCAATTTCACTAATTTGTCATAAAGACATAGAGCTTGTAGTTAGTGGGAGAAGGGCAAAGGTCAGACTCCCTGATTTAGTTGTAATCAGTGAAGATGGTTTTGTGGCTATGACTGGTCAACGCAGTAATACGATTACCCAAGAAATGCCAGCACCTGTTTTGGTGGTCGAAGTTGTTTCCCCTGGTCAAGAAAATCGCGATCGCGACTATCGCTATAAACGTACAGAGTATGCAGCTAGAGGCATTAACGAATATTGGATTATCGATCCTGAAATGCGCCAAATCACCATATGCCTATGGGTGGAAGGGCAATATGAGGACAAGATTTATAAAGGCGATATGCAAATTTCATCGTTGGATCATAAAAAAGCGGTGTACTACACCGCTTTTTTATGGCTTGAGATTATTTGAGAATGTCTTTTAAGGTACTGACGACTCGCTCCTGTTGCTCTGCGCTTAGTTCAGGAAACATTGGTAAAGATAGTACGCGATCGCAGATATTTTCGGTAACGGGGAAATCGCCTTTTTTATAGCCAAGATGTTGATAGACCGATTGCAAATGTAAAGGCAAAGGATAGTAAATCATCGTAATGATGTTTTGTTCTCGCAGTTGTGCCTGTACAGAATCTCGCTTGTCTGCACCGATGCAAACTGTGTATTGATTCCAGACACTGCCCGTGCAATGGTTAGGAGTTACAAAATTGGGAATATTTGCATCTTTGAGCAAATCTGTATAGCGATCGCTAATTTCGCGACGTTGAGCATTCCACTTGTCGAGATAGGGCAATTTCACTTGTAATAGAGCCGCCTGTAAAGAATCCAGACGAGAGTTCATGCCGATATATTCGTGGTAGTAACGCTTAGGACTACCATGTTCACGCAAAATTTTTAATTTCTCAGCAACTTCAGCGCTTTTAGTGGTCATCATGCCACCATCACCACAGCCACCGAGATTTTTAGTTGGATAAAAACTAAAACAACCGACATCCCCAATATTTCCTACTTTCTGACCGTTGAAAGTTGCGCCTGTTGCTTGAGCGCAGTCTTCGATCACATAAAGATTATGCTTTTGGGCAATCGCCATCAAACTCGTCATATCAACGGATCGTCCAAACAAATGTACGGGCATGATTGCTTTGGTGCGATCGGTGATGGCGGCTTCGATAAGATCCACATTGATATTGAAACTATGTGCTTCTATATCCACAAATACTGGTTTTGCCCCAGTCATGCTAATTGTTTCCGCACTCGCAAAAAAAGTAAATGGTGAAGTAATTACTTCATCACCCTCCCCAATATCCAAGGCTCGCATTGCTAAATAGAGAGCATCAGTACCTGAGTTGCAAGCAATACCATAATCAGAGCCAATATAGCTGGCAAACTCAGCCTCAAACTGACTTACGGTCTGTCCGCCAATGTATTGCCCTGATGCTAGTACTTCTAAGGCAGCTTTGTTGAGGCGATCGCCAATTTGTTGATACTGCTGCGATACATCAAAGGGAGGAATTTTATTCACGTTGAAACGATTCTAGATTGCCTCAACTATTTTAAACGCGATCGCCATCGCCATTGCTTGTTATCAAAAAAAGACAAGGGGCTTATGCCCCTTGTTTTAATTATTTCTTTTCGTGACGTGCGTAGTCATCTTGGAAGCGAATAATGTCATCTTCACCCAAGTACTCGCCATTCTGTACCTCGATCAAGATCAAAGGGATTACCCCTGGATTTTCTAGGCGGTGCGCTGTACATTTAGGTACATAGGTGGATTGATTGGTGCTAATCATCGTTTCTTGGTCGCCACAAGTCACCTTGGCAGTACCTGAAACTACAATCCAATGTTCACTGCGATGGTGGTGCATTTGTAAACTCAGGCGATGCCCTGATTTCACTTCAATGCGCTTGATTTTGTAACCTCGTCCTTCTTCGAGTGTGGTAAAAGAACCCCACGGACGTTCTACAGTTGGGCCATGATGTCCATGGATTGATTCCCCATTTAAACTCGCAATGCTGGTGATCGCCGAAGGAGCTTCTTTTACTGGTGACATAACTGCAATTTAGAAAGCTGGTTGGTTATTAGGATAACATTAAGCCCAAGAATCGCGATTGAATTTTATTAGGTTTAGATGAGTTATGTCAGAATTCTTGCGCGTGGGTAATCCTGCTCCAGATTTTGAGGCTGATGCTGTAGTTGATCAGGAATTTACAAAAATTAAGCTTTCTAGTTATCAAAAAAATCAAAAGAATAAATATGTTGTTCTATTTTTTTATCCCCTAGACTTCACTTTTGTTTGCCCTACAGAAGTGATTGCCTTTAGCGATCGCTATGAAGAGTTTGCCAAATTAAATACAGAAGTAATCGGTATTTCTGTGGATAGTCAATACGCGCATTTAGCTTGGATTCAAACACCGCTTGCAGATGGTGGACTGGGTGGTGATATTAAATGTCCCCTTGTTTCGGATTTGACAAAGGCGATCGCTACCTCTTTTAATGTGCTTGATCCTATTGCAGGTACAGCTTTACGCGGTTTATTTATCATTGATAGAGTAGGTATTGTGCAACATGCCACCATTAATAACCTTGCTTTTGGACGTAGTATCGACGAAACCCTGCGTACTCTTAAAGCAATTCAACATACCCAGATCCATGAGGATGAAGTTTGTCCTGTGGATTGGCAACAAGGTATGGCGACCATCAAAGTCAAATAATAGAGATAGCGCAGAGCGCTATCTCTATTATTTGACTTTGGTTAACTACAGTACAAAATACACTTGTAAAATCGGTTAAATTTTTCTTAATCAAAACTTAAGTTGCAAAACTCATATCCATGGGGGAACCGAAGAAGCAATGGCTGAACAAAAAAAAGCTGTTTTAATGATGCACACCGATCAAGCACAAGGGGAATTGTGGCAGACAGCTTTGGCAACTCAGCAATTAGAAGTAATTTGGGAGAATATTTCCTTGGATTTAGTGCAGTATCTAGAAAAATGCGATCGCCAACAGTTACCAGATCTATTGATTATGGACATGGCGATCAAAAGCCCTACTTCGGAGACATTGCAATCATCATCGGTTTGTCAATGGATATCTAGGCAACAGGCTCCAACCAAAGTTGTGTTATTTAATCCTAGACAAGAAAGAATTAAAGATATTGAACATAGTTGGGCGTTGAGGCGAGGGGCATCTGATGTGTTACCACGCCTATCGCCTGAAAATTTAATGGCTGAAGTTGCTAGAGTAACAGCTTTGATTGGCTGTTCACTAATTTCCCAGCCCTTGGAAAAAATTGCTAAAAGTTTGGGAGCTAACACTGGATCTGCACAACCTAGAGCGAGTGAGTTAGCAATTAAGTCAGAAGTTGAGGCTCTCAAACCAAGTTCAAAATCTGAAACTAAAAATAATTCTAAAGCTAATCAAAAATCGGATGCTGGGGAAGTAGTTATGTATCGGGGAGTAAGAATTAGGCGATAGAATTATCATAAGTGTTTGTGCAAAAGTTACCCAAAACCGTAAAATTGCGACCCGTAGGGTCGCAATTTTACGGTTTTGGGTTTTGTAATTAACTATGTTGATCTACTTATGCCTAGCAATTTACCGCCGCAAAACTCACAGGAAGAGAAAGACTTTATCTTGTTTGCACAGCATGGCTGGGCGGATACGTACCATGACATTGCTCAATTAGCCCGATCGCTTGCAAACGCAAACACCGTTACCTATACCCCAGATCTAGGCTGGCTCAATACTTGGCTAGAGATCGCCCCATTAATTAATAAGGTTGAAAAAGTCGCCCTAGAGGCAATCGCCACACATCCACAATTACCATGGCGCATTGTTGCCCATTCGATGGGAGGGCTAATCTGGCTAGAGGTTTTAAGTCGCCATCCTGAATGGTTGCCGAAGATCCATAGCCTTTGTTTAGTCGCGTCACCCGTCGGCGGCTCCGATCTCGGCAGATTATTTGATCCATTGCGTTGGTTCCCCTTGATGGCGCGTGACCTTGGCACAAATCGTCGCCCCAATGCCGAAGCGATCGCCTCAAAAATTCCGACGCTTTCTATTGTTGGTGATATTGGTCATCATACCGATGGCACAGTGCCTGTGGGTTGTTCTCAGTTTGCCCATGCTAGTTTTGTCCGTCTAGATAACATTCGTCATGCCCCTCTTAAAAATCATCCGAGAGTTGCTGATGCTGTACGTCAGTTTTGGGAAAATCCTATAATTGCACCGATCTCAACTGACCCTACATCACAGTTAATTTCTAAACTGCGATCGCTTGATCTCACCGAAACTGATAATCAAAATTTTGCCAAGGCGAAGTTAATTCAAACTGGTTTAGAAGGGACAAAACTTTGGGTTTGGACAAATGCTTTGCAGGTTATGCATGTGTTTGTCAGTGTGGGCGATCGCTGCGTTTATAGTGCTTACGCTAGTTGGCAAGCCAAAGAAAAACTAGCCATAATGCTCAAAACTTTATGAGGCGAGATTTATTCACATCACAAAGTCTTAGGTTTGATTTCTTCAATTAATTGTAAAATCACCCGACCATCCTCTGCATAGGGGACACTTTGCAAATAGTTTTCCAGATCAATCCTTGCTTCGGTAAAGCGATCAAGTTGATAGCAAATTAAACCGCGATCGCGCCATTGGGTTGGTACATCAGGATTGAGCATCAGCGATCGCTCGATGGCGGCTAAGGCTTTGTCTGGCTCACGGCGGCGGAGATAGATCAGTTTGAGATTAGTGAGTAACCGATCTAAAATGCGCCGCATACTAACAGGTTCGAGATATTCAGGCTGAAGCGGGATCTCATAGCCATATAGCTGTGTCAACTTGGCGGCACAGTCTTCAGGAAATAAAATTTCGCCCTTATTGTAGGGATCAATGAAAATCTCTAGATCAGGATGACGAGGACGAATAATAAAATGGGCTGGGAAACTAATTCCATCCATCGGAAATCCAAGGCGATCGCAAATCACCATATAAACCAGTGATAGCGACAGAGGAATACCTAAACGACGCTCTAAAACATCAGTGATGAAACTATTACGGGGATCGTAATAATCGCTGTCATTGCCGCAGAAACCTTGTTCGGCAAATAAATATTGATTAATTTCCTGCACCACCTTGAGTGGGTAATGCATTTTGGCAATTCGTGGTTGCAGATCCGCAACCATGCGATCAAAAATTTCTCGATAATGTCCGAGATCCATACGCGGATATTCTTCCCATGCGATCGCCAATGCTCCTTCGAGCAAATGGTCAATCGACATGTCCTGATCAGGTGTATGGGCAATTTGCCAAAACTTTTGCCGCGCTGGGGAAAGAGTCAACACAATATTTGTCTTTTGCTCAACTGGGAATTATGCACCGCGCAAAGCGCGGTGCATAGTTATATCTTCTAATTTAATGTGTATACCTGTCCGCTAAACAGAATGCGGGTAATACCCTTTTGGACAAGTTTAGGACGGGTAATATGAATCAAATCGCTAGGAAACTTAATCACACGCTGATTGTGATGAGAAAACCGTCTTGCTACCCGATGATTATCAAAAATTGGAATTGTTTTTGACAGTGACTCCTCAGGTGGAATTGCACCGAGGTCTTTAAAGTCCTTGAGGGGGCGAGTAATAATTTCGGCAATGCGATCGACGACGATATAGCAAATTAAAGGTAAATCAGCTCTGTCTAAGGGCAAGATTTCAAGGCGATCGCCAATACTATGACCACCACTGAGGTCAGCAAACATTGGTAAGCCAGAATCAGCATCATCTTCATCGGTGAAGTCTTGATCTAGCTCATCCTCATCTAGATCAAGATTATCTTCATCAACCAAGTCATCTTCATCTTCGTCTTCATCGTCCTCTAGATCTTCGTCATCAAGGTCGCTTCCTTCAATATTCAGGGTTTCATCTAGATTTTCATCCATTGCGATCGCCGTTTCATCACCTTGGTCAAAATTTGGTTCACAATCATGGTTACTAGCTTCAGGAGTTAGTGGCAAATCGTCAGGAATCAAAGCAAGCTGATTTACCTGAAAACCGCCCATATCGTAATTGATCCGCGATCCTCTTTTTCCTTCAGCCTTTTTTTGACCTACCAATAGTCGATACTCCTCAGCAGGGATTAGCTCTTGTAGCAGTCGCAAGACCGTACTCGTACTAATGCCAAACTGCTTCGCCAACTGGGTCGTGGTCGCATCAGACTCACGATAGAGGCGAAGTATTTCTTGTTTATCATCCAGCGCAAGTTTAACAGCCATTGATTTGGGATACCCCGAAACCGCATCTACGAACCAATCAATATCTTAACGCTTGAGCGTATGGGTTAGAGTTTTAATAAGTAAACTATTTGCAAAACTATTTAGTGAAGTATGGTTTTCACAAGTAATAACCCCTATGCGAATTAATGCAAAAAGCTCAATCCTAGTTACAGGTGGTACTGGTTCTTTTGGTAAAAAGTTTGTAGAACTGATTCTCCAAAAATTCCCTAATATTCAGCGATTAGTCATTTATTCACGAGATGAATTAAAACAGTTTGAAATGTCTCAACAGTTTTCTGACACAAAACATTCAGGATTACGTTATTTTATTGGTGATATTCGCGATGTACGACGCTTAACTCGCGCCTGCGAAGGGATTGATATCGTAGTTCATGCCGCAGCCTTGAAACAAGTTCCTGCTGCTGAGTACAATCCGATCGAGTTTATTCGTACCAATGTCTTGGGGTCTGAAAATGTTATTGAGGCGGCTCTAGACAGTGGGGTAAAGAGGGTTGTGGCTCTGTCTACCGATAAGGCGGCTGCTCCGATTAATTTATATGGGGCGACAAAGTTATGTGCTGACAAGTTGTTTGTTGCGGCTAATAACATCAAAGGCTCGCGGGATCTGCATTTTAGTGTGGTGCGTTATGGCAATGTCATGGGGTCGCGCGGTTCAGTTATTCCCTTTTTCTTGCAAAAGCGCCATGAAGGGGTTTTACCAATTACCGATCCGCAGATGACTCGCTTTAATATCACCTTGGAAGAAGGGGTCAACATGGTGATCTGGGCGATCGAGAATGGTTTAGGCGGCGAAATTTTTGTGCCTCGGATTCCGTCCTACCATATTACCGATGTTGCCACCGCGATCGCCCCTGATTGTGAGCAGCGCATTGTGGGCATTCGTGCAGGTGAAAAAGTGCATGAAGAAATGATTACGACTTCAGATTCCTTTACTACAGTTGATTGTGGTGAATATTATGTGATCTTGCCAGTTCATGGGGATCTGATCGAGCGATATTGTGCGAGCGGCGCAAAAATGGTTGAGGCTGGTTTTAGTTATAATTCTGGACAAAACAAGCAATTCTTAACTGTTGATGAACTACGTGTGTTAATTCAAGCCCATGTCGATCCGAGTTTTACGGTATGACCTCTTACATTCCTTACGGTAGACAGGATATTAGTCAGCAAGATATTGATGCAGTAGTGGAGGTATTGCATTCTGATTGGTTAACTCAGGGCAAAGCCATCAATCATTTTGAGCAAGCAGTTGCTGATTATTGCGGAGTTAAGTATGCGATCGCTGTTTCGAGTGCGACAGCAGCTTTACATATTGCCTGTTTGGCGATTGGTTTAGGTGAACAAGATTATCTCTGGACTTCGCCAAATACTTTTGTCGCTTCAGCAAACTGCGGGTTATATTGCGGTGCTAAGGTTGATTTTGTGGATATTGATCCATTTACCTATAACTTGAGTATTGACGAATTGACTCAGAAGTTAAATGGGGCTGATCAGCAAGGATGTTTGCCTAAAGTTTTAGTACCTGTACATTTTGCGGGACAATCCTGCGATATGGAGAAAATCGCGGCTCTATCACAGCAATATGGATTTCATATTCTAGAAGATGCATCCCATGCGATTGGTGGTAAATATCAGGGCAAAGCGATCGGCTGTTGTGAATTTTCTGATTTAGCGGTATTTAGCTTTCATCCTGTGAAGATTATCACTACAGGTGAAGGGGGAATGGTGCTAACTAATCGCGAGGATCTGTATGAAAAGTTAATTCGGTTGCGATCGCATGGCATTACCCGCAATCCAGAATTAATGCAAGGAGAATCTCATGGTGCTTGGTATTATCAGCAACTAGAGCTAGGTTTTAATTACCGTATGACGGATATTCAAGCCGCATTAGGCTCAAGCCAAATGCAACGTTTGGACGAATTTGTGAGTAGGCGGCGATTTTTAGCTCAACGATATAACTATCTGCTGCAAAATTTACCGATTACTCTGCCCCGCCAGCATCCTGATACTGAGTCTAGTTGGCACTTATACGTAATTCGCTTAAATCTTGACAAGATCCCCAAAACCCATCGTCAAGTATTTGAAGAGTTACGCCAACTTGGTATTGGTGTGAATTTGCACTATATTCCAGTTCATACCCAACCCTATTATCAAAATATTGGATTTAAATGGGGTGATTTTCCTAAATCAGAGGAATACTATGCAGATGCTATTAGTATTCCTTTGTATTATGGATTGAGCAAAGAAGATCAAAATCGTGTGGCTGACAACTTACGAGAGATTTTGACTTAATGGAGAGCCAACATGAGTGACACATTGTATGAAGCTGACTTTTATAGTTGGGCACATCAACAATCAGATTTACTGCGTCAGGGACAGTTTGAGCTATTAGATTTATCTCATCTCATTGAGGAGCTAACAGACTTGGGTAATCGTCATTACGATCAGTTGGAGTCAAGGCTGATGCAATTAGTGGCGCATCTGCTCAAATGGCAAGTGAAACACTGGCGAAGTTCTAACAGTTGGCGAGCGACAATCCGCGTGCAGCGAACATCAATCGATAAATTGCTGCGTCGTAATCCTGGATTAAAATCTCGTCTTGATGAGGCTCTGACAGAAAGTTGGTCTGAAGCTAGAGGTTTAGCGATCTCTGAAACCGATTTACCCGATAATAACTTCCCTGAAACTTGTCCCTTTAGTCTAGAAGAGATCGTCAATCCAGATTTCTGCCCAGCCCTTAAATTTTTGATAGAAGGTTAGATATTTTGAAATGAACATTGCCGTTATTCCAGCAAGGGGAGGGAGTAAACGTATTCCTCGCAAAAATATTAAGAACTTTTTTGGTAAGCCGATGATCGCATGGTCAATTGAAATAGCGATCGCCTCTAAACTATTTGATCAGATTATTGTTTCCACTGATGATCTAGAAATTGCTGAAGTCGCCAAAAATTACGGAGCCGAAGTTCCATTTTTACGTCCCGCAGATTTGTCCAATGATTATACGGGGACAACTGAAGTAATTGCTCATGCAACTCAATGGCTCATTGATCAAGGTCTATCTATTTCTACTATCTGTTGTATTTATGCGACCGCCCCTTTTGTGCAGGTCATAGATCTGATCAAAGGCTTACAAGCTTTAGAGTCTGGTAGTTGGAGCTATGCGTTTTCAGCAACAGATTTTGCTGCACCGATCTTCCGAGCATTTACAGAAAATCCTGAGGGTGGGATCGATATGTTTTTCCCAGACCATTTTTTAACGAGATCGCAAGACTTGCCTAGAACCCTCCATGATGCAGGACAATTTTATTGGGGACTACCATCGGCTTGGTTAGAGGGCAAACGCATTTTTGATCGGCATTCTTTACCTATTCTGATCCCAAGATGGTGTGTACAGGATATTGATAATGAAGAGGATTGGATACGTGCCGAGATGATCGCGCCTATGATCATAAGTAGATGATCATAAGTAGAAAATCTTAAAATAATTTATAAGGAAAATAAGCCAATGTCATTCAATAGCGAACAAGAAAAATTTTGGGCGACAACATACGCTGAAGATTACATCCAAAAAAATCATGAATTCAATCATAATCTTGGATCTGAAGCATGGAGAAAAATGCTGGCGAATGTTGATGGAGAGATAAACACATTTTTAGAATGTGGTTGTAACATTGGTCGAAATATCGAGCAAATCAATCGGATTCTGCCTAATGCTAAACCTTCAATTATTGAAATTAGTCAACCTGCTTTTAACCTTGTCTGTTCTCGCTATGATTTTACTTATATCTTTAATGGAGCAATCTTAGAATCATCCTTTGATAATTACTCTTTTGATTTAGTTTTTACGATGGGGGTATTGATACATATCAATCCAGATCAACTACTTGCCCATATGGAAAAAATGTTTAGATATTCATCCAAATATATTTTGATAGGTGAGTACTTTAATCGCACACCAATATCAATTGAGTATCAGGGTAAAAAAGATAAATTGTTTAAACGTGATTTTGGGAAGCTATTTATGGAGAACTTTGAAGTAAGTTTGGTTGACTATGGATTTCTCTGGGGACATATTTATGATTCTGCTGGCTTTGATGATATTACATGGTGGCTGTTTGCGAAGAATTAATCATTTTGAAAATATGACTCGATTAATAGTTATAACTTACATAAAAGGACGAAATGTAGGGGCAATTCATGAATTAACTCTACAAACAAGTTTTTTAAGGTGTTTCTACATAAGTCCTAATAGTTTTTAATCGAGAGAAATAACTGGAATTGCAAATCAAAAAAGCTGTTTAGAATTAATAATATGAATTACTGCCAGCAATGTCTTCAGCCAAATACAAGACCTAATACTGTTTTTACGTCTAAGGGGATTTGTCCTGCTTGTAACTACTATGAAGCGTTACAGGAAGTAGATTGGCAAGAACGGTATGAAATACTTGCAGATATTTTTAAAAGTTATCCCAGAAAAAAAGGGCAGTATCACGATTGTATTATCGGCGTTAGTGGTGGGAAAGACAGCACTCGCCAAGCACTCTTTCTAAGAGATAAATTCGAGATTAATCCATTATTAGTATGTTTAACCTATCCGCCTGAACAAGTAACTGAACGGGGAGTTAATAACCTTTCTAATTTAATAAATCTTGGCTTTGATGTTGTTATTAGTTCTCCTGCTCCACAAACTTGGCAAAAGCTTAAACAAGATGGGTTTCATCGGTTTACAAACTCATTCCGTTCAACAGAAATGGCTCTTTTTTCCTCTGTTCCCCAAATTGCCATTAAATATGGCATCCATCTAATTATGTGGGGAGAAAATCCAGGCTTACAACTGGGGGACATGAAGACATTAGGACGTAAGGGTTACGATGGTAATAATCTTCGTTACATGAACACTCTTTCTAGTGGGTTTGAATGGATGATAGAATTTGGTTATTTAGAAAAGGAAATTTTACCCTACATATATCCTAAAGTTTCGGATTTTGATAAATATAATTTGCAAATTGTCTATCTGGGATGGTTCTTAGGAGATTGGTCACTGGTAAATAATGCGACTTATTCCTGTGGAAATGGTTTGGAAATACGTTCTGATGGCGTAGAGAAAACTGGTGATTTGTATGGAGTAACTGCTCTCGATGAGGATTTTACCCCAGTGAATCAGCTAATCAAATATTATAAGTACGGTTTCGGTCGAGTAACTGACTATGTAAATGAAGAAATTCGGTTAGGCAGAATTAGTCGTGAAGACGCTATCAAGTTGGTAGAGAAATATGATGATGCTTGTGATGAGAAATACATCAAAGAATATTGTGACTACTTAAAGATTTCGGTTATTGAATTTTGGGAACAGGTTCATGCTTCTTTAAATCGAACCTTGTTTACATTAGAAGCAGATGGAACGATTAATCGTAAATTTCAAGTTGGTGTGGGGCTATGACTCATCTGAGCATCGGAATTATTGACTATGGCATGGGAAACCACGCATCGGTAATGCATAGCCTCAAAAGTATGGGCTTTAAGGTGCGAATTAGTGCTGACCCACAGGTGTTAGATCGTACTAACATCCTGATTTTGCCTGGGGTAGGAGCTTTCCCATCGGCAATGCAAGCACTGCGTGATTGCGGCTTAGTCAGTTATCTACAACAGCAAGGCGAGATGCAACGTCCGATGATTGGGATCTGTCTGGGTATGCAGTTACTAACAACTGCTTCCTATGAGTTTGGTTACACATTAGGCTTGGATTTAATTGAGGGAAAGATTGTTCCGCTCACAGCATCAAAATGGCATATTGGTTGGAATGAAATTCAATGTTTGCAACAGGATTCATTGATTCAATCTAGTAATGCCCAAGCCTTTTATTTTAATCATTCATTTACCTATCAAGGCGCAGATAAATATAAAATAGCGATCGCCCAACATTCGCAAACAATTACCGCCGTGATCCGCAGTGGTAGTATAGTTGGACTACAGTTCCATCCAGAAAAGAGTCAAGTCGCTGGACGAGAGCTACTTAAAAATCTGATTATGGGTCTCTTTGATGCTAAAAAAGCGATTGATCGGAGTTGTCACAGTTAAAGATGGTTGGGCAGTGCAGTCCTTTGGTTACAATCGCTATTTACCATTGGGCAATCCTGAATGTCTCATTAAAAATCTCGATCGCTGGGGTGCTGATGAAATTTTGATACAGGTTATTGATCAATCGCGCCGAAAATTTGAACCTGATTTTCGTTTATTGGAAAGTATTGGTAAACTTGGTTTATCAACTCCCTTAATCTATGGTGGTGGGATTCGTAATGTTGCTGATGCCGTTAAAGTAATTCATTATGGAGCCGATCGCCTTGTGGTGGATGCTTTATTGCATGATGATCTTCAGAAAGTACATCATTTATCAGAGAGATTAGGAGCGCAAGCAGTAATTGCTTCTCTGCCTTTATCTTGGCAGGATGGTAAATTGGCATGGTTTGACTATCGCACTCAAACGAAAATGACGATCACTACTCAGCTTTTAGAAACCATTCAATCAGGAATAATTTCCGAGATACTTATTTCAGACTGGTTACATGAAGGACAAGCTAACGGTTTTGAGCCAAATCTAGTTGAAAAATTTCCATTGCAAAATATTCCTATAATTGCTTTTGGGGGGGTGAGTGAACCCGTGCAGATGGCAGAATTATTGCTTCAGTCGAATATTGTCGCGATCGCAGTCGGTAATTTTCTAAATTATCAGGAACAGGCAATCCAAAAATATAAACAGGCGATCGCTTCTGAACAGATTCGTAATCCTATTTATGCGGCAAAATATTCTCTATTAACCAATGTCTGAAATTTACTCTAAAATGTACTTTTGTCAGCGCTGTCTCTATGCAACTACTCACCCTTTGGGATTAACCTTAGATGCGGATGGAATTTGCTCTGGATGTCGCATTCATGAAGAGAAAGATACTCTTAATTGGGAATCCCGTTGGCAGTTGTTAGAGCGCCAGATAGAATCATATCGTAATCGCGATGGGAAAAATTATGACTGCATTGTGCCTGTTAGTGGTGGTCAAGATTCTTACTACATAGTCTACTTAGTCAAAGAACGGCTAAGGCTAAATCCGCTTTTAGTTACCTACAATAAATATTTCAATACACCATTAGGGATTCGTAATCTAGCCAATCTCAGAATTAAATTTAATTGCGATATTCTATATCAGAACGTTAATCCTATTTCCGTCAAGAAAATAACTCGTACCACTTTAAGACGTTTCGGCAGTATCTATTGGTCGATCTTAGCAGGTCAAACTGTTTTTCCAGTCCAGACCGCAGTGCGTTATCAAATTCCTCTAATAATTTGGGGCGCACATCAAGGATTAGAACAAGTTGGCATGTTTTCCCACACTCATGAAGTCGAAATGACGCGCCGCTATCGCCAAGATCATGATCTAATGGGACAGGAAGCCGATGAACTTCTATCTGCTTTTGACATTCTTAAAGAAGAAGATATCTGGCAGTACCGCTATCCTAGTGACCAAGATATCCATACTATCGGTGTGCGCGGTATCTACCTTGGCAACTATGTGCGTTGGGACATTAAATCTCAACATGAACAAATGATGCGTGAATATGACTACCAAACAGCATCTTTTAATCGAACTTTTGATTGCTATGATTATGTCGATTGCTTCAATTATATGGATCTTCATGATCTATTAAAACTTTATAAACATGGCTACTCCAAAGTTACCGATCATGCTTGTCGGGAGATTCGATTTGGTCGGCTCTCTCGTGATCAAGGTCTAGCCCTTGTGCGTAAACATGAATTAGCACCCTTGGCTTATCTAAATCAATTCTGTGAATGGCTTGGAGTTACACCGCGATCGCTTCAATTTATGATCGATCAACACCGCAATCCTAAGTTCTGGAATCAAATTGAGCCTAATCAATGGCATTTTAACGGCTGGAGTATGCAGAATAACTATAATCAATTAATTGAAAATGATTTTATAAAATTACCAAGCATTTTTGAAGCTACCAGCTTGCTCGAATATAATCGAGAGGCCAAGTACATCACAGTTGGCAAAGGTTATCCATGAGTTGATTGGGATACAAAGTTTTGTTTTATCGTAAGCCTAATATCAAGATTGATCTTAAAGATATGAATGGAGTATTAAGGAGATAGATTATGCTAAAAGAATCTGAAATTCGTCCAAATGAACTTATGGAGGGGCAAGCTGAAAGACATGCTGCTGACGTTGAGAGACTGTTAAAACACAAACACAACTTCATCATAGTTCCTTGTCCAGCTTGTGGCTCTCATGATCATCATAAGATATATGAGAAATATGGTATCCAGTTTGTTGCTTGCAATGAATGTGAGACCAATTATGCTAGCCCTCGTCCTCGACCAGAACATTTGGATGAGTACTATAGTCATTCAGAAAACTATGCTTATTGGAATCAATATATTTTTCCAGCTTCCGAATCAGCGAGGCGCGAGAAAATTTTTAAACCACGTGTTCAAAAAGTGCTTGACATTTGTAAAAAGTTCAATGTAACGACTCACACTCTATTAGAAGTGGGTGCAGGTTTTGGTATCTTCTGTGAAGAAATACAGAAAACACAAACTTTCAATCGCATTGTTGGCGTTGAACCAACATCAGATTTAGCTCAAACCTGTCGAAATCGAGGTATAGAAATTATTGAAAAACCCATAGAACAAGTTGATTTTGGGAAAGAGAATATTAATGTAATCGCTAATTTTGAAGTGATTGAACATCTTTTTTGTCCCAGAGAATTTATATTAAAATGCTATGGTTTGCTAGTGAGTGGCGGTATATTTGTACTCACTTGTCCAAATTCTAAAGGCTTTGATATCTTGACTTTAGGTAAGCATTCAAGTGCCGTTGATAACGAACATCTCAATATGTTTAACATTAATTCTCTAAGTAAGTTGTTAGAGAGTTGTGGATTTGAGGTGATTGAAAGAGAAACCCCTGGCAAGCTAGATGCTGAATTAGTGCGAAACCAAATTATTGCTGGGCATTTTGATGTTAGTAATCAACCTTTTCTGAAGCATATTTTGATAGATGAATGGGAAAGTCATAAAGAAGTATTTCAGAATTTTTTATCTGCTAATAATTTATCTTCAAATATGTTGTTAGTTGCAAGGAAGCCATAAGATGAAGCTTGTTATTCGTGCTGACGCTTCTACTACAATGGGTACAGGTCATGTGATGCGTTGCTTGGCATTAGCGCAGGTATGGCAAGATCAAGGTGGTAAAGCCATATTTGTATTAGCAAATAAATCTTCTTCTCTAGAAAATAGATTGATATCGGAAGGAATACAAGTTGTTTATTTATTAGTTGCAACTGGAAGCCATGATGATGTGAATCAAACTGTAGATTTTGCTCAAAAATTTAATGCTCAATGGATAGTTGTAGATGGCTATCACTTTGGGACAAAATATCAAAAAGATATCAAGGATTTTGGTATTAAACTATTAGTCTTTGATGATTATGGTCACGCAGAGCATTACTATGCCGATCTAGTCTTAAACCAAAATATTTCGGCTCACAAAGATTTATATCAAAGTCGAGAAATATATACTCAATTATTATTAGGTACTGACTATGTTTTACTCAGACGAGAGTTTTGGCAATGGCAAAATTTGCAAAGAGAAATAAACCCAATCGCTCGTAAGATATTGGTTACATTGGGGGGAAGTGATCCTGATAATGTGACATTTAAAGTAATTCAAGCTTTAAATCGTTTAAATAGAGATGATTTAGAAGTCATTGTTGTGATTGGAGGCAGTAATCCTCATTGTGAGATTTTACAGAAATTAATTGCCGATTCAAGCCTAGTAATCTCTTTGCAACAAAATGTTAGCAATATGCCTGAGGTGATGGCTTGGGCTGATCTTGCGATCGCAGCAGGTGGAGCAACTAGTTGGGAACTAGCATTTATGGGTTTGCCTAGTCTCGTGTTCACCATAGCAGATAATCAAAAGGCGATAGCTGCGGAACTAGATCGACAAAGTGTAATCATCAATCTGGGTTGGCACAAAGATGTAACTGTTGTGCAGATTGGTTCGGTGTTGCAGGAATTGATCAGCGATCTCCGTAAACGTGAAACCATGAGTAAAAAAGGACGGGAATTAGTTGATGGCAATGGTGCAAGGCGCGTTGTCTCAGAAATGACCAGTATGTTAGCCTAAGTATTAGATCGGTTTTTATATGGTGAGATGCGGTTTTATTCCCTCAAGTCAGAAACCAAATTACTTAGCCCCAGAGAAATGCGGAAAGCCAAGCATCAGGCTGAACAAGCTCAACATCAGGCTGAACAAAGAGCAGCTAAGTTGGCGGCTAAGTTGAGTGAGTTAGGGATTGATTCAGATTTGATTTAAGCTTGAGGCGATTGCTGATCTTGATCAAATGTTAGATGAAAATTGGTTACTTTACGATTAGTAATTATTTATAAGCAACTGTAATCTTATGAAAATATTGCTGCTTAGTCCTTATAGAGAAGATTTAATAAATTTTTTAAAGTTGGATGATAATGAAGTTATAACTACTGAGGAAAATATTAGTTTAAGTTCTGAAATCATTCAAGGTATAGACTTTGTTATTAGTTATGGATATCAACATATTCTGAAAGACGCTCTAATTCTATTGTTCCCCAATAAGATAATTAATATACATATATCATTTCTACCTTGGAATAGAGGAGCAGATCCAAACTTATGGAGTTTCTTGGAAAATACACCAAAAGGAGTAAGCATTCACTATATAGACTCTGGAATTGATACCGGTGATGTCCTTGTACAAGAAGAGGTTTTCTTTACTGAAGATGATACTCTAAAGACTAGTTATTATAGATTAACTTCAACTGCTATTGAATTATTTAAAAAACATTGGAATGATATTAAAATAGGGAGCATAGATCCTAAACCTCAAAATAAAAATGGTTCATTTCATCGTCTTAAAGATCGTAAAAAATATGAATATTTATTAGATAGAGGTTGGGATACTCCCGTAAGGAATTTAATTGGAAAAGCCTTAAAATTTTGAAATCAAATTGATAATTATTCATGAAAGTAATTGAAATTCAGGGGCAAAAAATTGGGACAGGCTATGCCCCTTTCATAATTGCGGAGATGTCGGGTAATCATAACCAATCTCTAGAAAGAGCCTTAGCAATTGTGGAAGCCGCAGCCAAAACAGGCGCTCATGGACTCAAAATCCAAACCTATACTGCGGACACAATGACCCTTGACATTAGTGAGGGAGAATTTTTTATTAATGATCCGACTAGCCTTTGGAAAGGGACTTCTCTCCATAAACTCTATCAGCAAGCCTATACACCTTGGGAATGGCATAAACCAATATTCGATCGCTGCAAAGAACTAGGCATTATTGGCTTTAGCACTCCCTTCGATGCCACCGCCGTTGATTTTTTGGAATCTCTAGATGTGCCATGCTATAAAATTGCATCCTTTGAGAATACCGACTTACCGCTTATTCGCAAAGTTGCTAGCACTGGTAAACCGATAATTATTTCCACAGGCATGTCGAGTGTGGCTGAACTAGATGAAACAGTAAGAACAGCAAGGGATCAGGGTTGTAATGATCTAATTTTGCTCAAATGTACTAGCACCTATCCTGCGACACCAGAGAATACAAATATTTTGACAATTCCTCATTTGCGAGACTTATTTGATGTGCAAGTTGGACTATCAGATCATACGATGGGCATTGGGGTTTCGGTGGCGAGTGTGGCTCTCGGCGCAACCGTGATTGAGAAGCATTTTACCCTTAGCCGTGCTGATGGTGGTGTAGATGCTGCTTTTTCGATGGAACCAGAAGAAATGCAGCAGTTGGTGATTGAATCGGCAAGAGCATGGCAAGCGTTGGGCAAAATTAGTTATGGTGTGACCGAAGCTGAAAAGAAATCTATAGTATTTCGGCGATCACTTTATATTTCGCAAGATATGAAAGCAGGAGATATACTCACACCTGCGAACCTAAGGGCAATTCGTCCTGGTTCAGGCTTGCTGCCAAAATATTACGATATACTGCTCGGTAAGAAGATTGGGCGCGATGTTAAAGCAGGTCAGCCCATGCAATGGGATTTGATCGGAGAAAATTATGACTGAATTAGCTTTCAGCCCCAAGCAACTTAAAAATCATGGTTTTCGTGAATGAGAGTTGCGTAAAAAATGATCAACAATCTACTCGGTAAGTTATTTTATATTTTTGATCGTCAAGAGAAATTCCAGATTGGGATCATCTTTTTACTGATGCTTGGAGGGGCTGGGCTAGAAACATTAGGTGTTGGTTTGATTCCACCCTTTGTTAATTTGCTCAGTAATCCTGAACTTATTCAGCAACAGCAGTTTTTAGTTTGGCTGTATGAGCGCTTGGGAGCAACTTCAAATCAAGTTTTTTTGTTGTGGATTAGTACAATGTTACTAGTTATATATCTATTTAAAAATATTTACTTATCCTTAATTACTTACTGGCAATATCATTTTTTATATGTAAAACAAGTTTCTTTATCCAATCGTTTGTTATCAGCTTACCTATATAGTCCTTATACATTTCATCTACAAAGAAACTCTGCAGAACTGGTTCGTAATATTACCTCTGAAATATTACAGATTTTTAATGGTGTGCTAGTGCCAATGTTAACGCTAGTTACTGAGCTAATGGTGATGAGTTGCATCGTGATTTTATTGACGATCGCGGAACCATTATCATCAGCGATCGCTGCCATATTTCTGTGTGTATCAATATTTTGGCTCAATAAAACTATCCGCAAGCAAATGAATGGACAGGGATTAATTCGCCAAGAACAAAGTGGTCAAATGATTAAATGTGTCAATCAAGGCTTAGGTGGCATTAAAGAGACTAAAGTATTGGGTAGAGAAATATTTTTTCTGCAAGCTTTTACCAAAAGCGCACAAGCCTTTGGTAAAGCGAATCTAATTGTGGGATTAGCAACTCAATTGCCGAACCTATTTATAGATACAGTGTTGATTGGATCTGTATTATTAATTGTCATTTTTAGCTTACTTCAAGGTAGGCAAATTCAGTCGATTTTGCCAATGCTGTCGTTATTTGCGATCGCGGCTTTACGTCTGATGCCCTCCGCTAAGCGCATTATCTCAACAATTACCAATATTCGCTATGCTAAAAACGCAGTCGATCTGGTTCACCACGATCTCATATCTTTAGAAACTATATCAACTTCAATATCATTAGGCACATCTTCTCAGACTTCCTCGGAGCTATTTCAAAATTCAATTGAATTAAAAGATATCTATTATCAATACCCTAATGCTTCTCATCCAGCACTATCAGGCATTTCTCTGTCAATTACTAAAGGTCAAGCGATCGCCTTTGTCGGGGCATCAGGATCTGGTAAAACTACACTTATTGATGTTCTTTTAGGGTTACTAACACCTAGCCAAGGTGAAATCCTCGTTGATGGCAAAAATATTCTTACTAATCTTGAAAGTTGGCAACAAAAAATTGGGTATATTCCTCAAAGTATCTATCTTTCTGACGATACCATTCGCAATAATATCGCCTTTGGCTTAACTACTGATGAAATTAAAGAAGAACAAGTATGGGCTGCACTCAAAGCGGCTCAGTTAGAAGAGTTAGTAAACAGCCTTCCAGATCATCTAGATACTCTAGTTGGTGAGTGTGGAATTCGTTTATCTGGTGGACAACGTCAACGGATCGGCATTGCAAGGGCTCTGTATCATAATCCAGAAGTAATTATCATGGACGAGGCGACTGCGGCACTAGACAATACCACCGAGCGAGAGTTTATGCAGGCTTTAGAAGCCATGAGCGGACATAAAACTATGATTATGATTGCTCACCGCCTGAGTACTGTAAAGAACTGCGATCGGCTTTATCTAGTGAAGAACAGCCGTATATCAGACTTTGGAACTTATAATGAATTGATATCAAAGAATGAAGAATTTCAAGCAATGGCTCAACATCAATAGCGGAATAACAATTACATAATATACATAATAATTATGAAAAAATATTGGACATCACAAATTTATGGATTTGGCAAATGGCTTAGAAAGTATGGATTTTATCCTAGCTTCCTTCCGCTATGCGTTGATATTGATCATGGTGTGCCATTTGATGAATATCCCGCAAAGCATGAACTAGAATCTGATGCTCCTGTATTTCTTTCTTACTGGCATGTTAAAACCCAAAAATTCAAACAGAAGAAAATAAAACAATGCTACACATTACCCTCTCCATTTGTATTTGCCCGTAAATCCTTAAATATTGAACAGAGTGAAAACGCTCAAGGTTCCGTATTCTTTTTATCTCATTCCACTAAGCAAGTTGTTTCGCAGAAATCTGTAGAAGAATACCATCAGGAGTTACAAGCTCTACCTGAAAAATATAATCCTTTGACTATATGCTTACATACCCATGATATTGATCGAGGTTTAGATCGAGAATTCAGAGCATTAGGTTATAAAGTGACCACTGCTGGAAAAAGCTTGGAAGAGGGATTTACTGAGAAGTTCTATCGAATCCTGTCAAAACACACCTATGCGATATCAGATTCAATTGGTTCTCATACATTTTATGCGATTGAGATGGGCATCCCATTTGGACTTTATGGAGCAGAGCCAATCTACATAAACTATGGTGATCCCAATGTTGAAATGGGACTGTTTAATTCCTATAAAGAATTAAAGTCTTATAAAAAAGCCTTATCCCTGTTTTCTAGGTTGCCAGAAACCATAAACCAAGAACAACAAGAATTTGTTGAAGAGCATTTAGGATTAAAATATGGTTTGAGTAGAATTAAAGCGTCATTTGTTTTATACAATTCATTTCTAATATGGCTTTCTGACTTAAACAATAGTAAAGAGTTTTTAGAGGCTTGCTTTAGAAGATTAAAAACTTATAGCAAATCTACTATAGATAAACTTCTAGACTTTAGCCCAAGAAAACTATTGACTAAGTTAGGGTTTAAAAAAATCTCCAAAGAGAAAGTTCGTCTTTCTGAATATGAGGAAGTAAAAGATTTGATTCTTTCTGGAGATTATAAGGAACTTAAGGAAATTCCTAGATATACACTTGCAAAAGTTAATTTCTTGGGTAAAGAACTGAATATCGTAGATAATGCATCTTTCTTAGAGATGACTAAAGAACTATTTTTAAAAAATATTTACGACTTCAAAACTGATAATCAGGCTCCTTACATAATTGATTGTGGTGCTAATATTGGTTTGAGTGTTATATATTTCAAAAAACTTTATCCTAAATCTAAAATAGTTGCGATTGAAGCTGATCCTAATATTTATAATGTACTTACGCAGAATATTTTATCCTATGATTTTAGTGATGTTCAGTGCATTAATTCTGCTGTTTGGATTAACTCAGAAAGCCTACATTTCAAAGAGGAAGGTAGTTGGGGAGGTTACCTATCTTCAGGTTTAGAATTAGAGGAAAAAACTATTGAAGTTAGAGCTTTAGACTTAAGAAAAATAATAGATAGAAAAATTGAATTTTTGAAAATTGATATTGAAGGTGCAGAGACAGATGTATTGATACATGCTCAAGACTTAATCGTAAAATACGTAGACCACTTATTTTTTGAATGGCATTCTCTAAGAGATGAGAGACAACAGCTTGGTAGTATACTTAAGTATTTTGAAGATAATGGTTTTCGTTATCATATAAAGGAATCAACTAATCGTGAGACTCCTTTTACTAATAGACCAATTACAAGAATGGATTCACAGTTAGATTGTTTCTTATACCGAGTTTAGTGAGACATCCTCAAACAAAACAATGCATCAACAAGAATTATTATCTTTGGCTTTTGAGCCTCTAACCTTAGAATTTCTGATTCCATCTTATAAACGACCTACATCTCTTGTTCAAGCTATACTTTCAATCGCATCGCAGGTTCAAGAATTAGAATTGAGCGATAGAATTACGATTTTGATAGTTGATGACGCGAGTCCGAATGTAACTGATTTGGAAATAACCGAGATTATCAAACCCTTTAAAGATTTTGTTCGATTCGAGCAGAATAGTATAAATAAGGGTATGAGCCTTAATATAAGAGATATGGTTGCTACCTCAAAAGCTGATTTCTGCACAATATTAACTGATGATGATTGCCTACAACCCGATAGTCTTAAGGAAATAGTTCAAACTCTAGATAACTTAGACAATAAGATCGGGTCTTTCTTTGTTCCTAGATATTCTTATCTAGAGGATCAATCTATTCATTGGATTGGGTGCAAACCATTCAGCAAAAATACAACAATCGAGCCAAATGCTGTAAATTCAATTAAATATATGTATAACGGCTTCGTTTTAACTGGACTTTTCTTCAATCCAAAACTTATAAACTTTCAGCTTTGGGATGAACACATCGAAAACAGTTTCTTTCCTGTGATTTATTTTGCTGATTTACTCTTAAATTATAAGTGCTTATTTCTCAATAAAAATTGGTTTATACATACTGTACTTAATGAATGTCACTGGGACTGTTGGGGCAAAAATGAACAAGATAGACTGTCGAGATTGTATCAAGACTATATGATGGCTATTACTATATCAACACAAAAAGCTTTGGCAGAAACATCAGATATGCTAACTACTATTCGGTTACTGAAAGAAGAATTTCTTTGCTATCAAAAGCAAATGAAGCCCTTGTTATATCAACTTAGTAAAGATAATAGGAATGTTTATAAGAGCACAGCGTCAAGGCTATCTTACAATTTGTCAATGATTATCTGCAATATTGATTTATTGTTGAATCCCCGTGCATTACTTTCTTGGATTAAGTCTAGTGTTTTAGCAATGCCTGTAACTATTAAATCATTACTTAAAAGAATTATTCCTAGTGCTATTTGGAACGAATTAAAAAACTTGCGTGCAAAGAAGCTTATGAATACTAGTAAGGTCAAGGCAAATAAAATAGTTTTATCTAGACAAAACAGCACAATAAAGTTAGAAATAGGTGCAGGATCGAAAAAAGGTAAAAATGAATGGATTACACTAGATTTAAACACAGAATGTGATATTTACTGGGACTTATTACTTCCTTTACCTTTCCCTCCAAACAGTATTGACACAATCTATTCCTCTCATGTATTGGAGCATTTTTATTATAAAGATTTAATTGAATTATTAGATAATTGTTATAAGGTTTTGAAAGAAGGTGGAAAATTTAGTGTTTGTGTTCCAGATGCAAGCATTTATATAAATGCCTATGTAAATCCTAGAGATTTTAATTCACTAGAATATTGCAAATATCCTCAGGCTTTTAACTTTAATTCTGAAATTGACTATATTAATTATATAGCGTATATGGATGGTAATCATCGATATATGTTTGACTCTAAAAATTTAATAGTGATACTTCAAAGTGTAGGTTTTAAAAATGTAAATATTCGCAAGTTTGATGCATTAATAGATAAATTTGAAAGAGATTATGAATCGATATATGCTGAGGCAGAAAAATAGTTTTTAAATTATTCTATAAACTAAATATTTGGTTATGCTACAACCTCAACTAACTACTCCATTAGCTTTCTTTATCTTCAATCGACCCGATATTAGTATTAGAGTTTTTGAGATAATTCGTAAAGTAAAGCCTCAAAAACTTTTAATTATTGCGGATGGACCAAGGTTCCCTGAAGAACAAGAAAAATGTAATCAAGCTAGAAGTATTGTTGAAAAAGTTGATTGGGATTGTGAAATATTGACTAACTTTTCAGATGTAAATCTAGGCTGTAAACTTAGAGTGTCAAGCGGTTTGGATTGGGTATTCTTAGAAGTAGAAGAGGCGATCATATTAGAGGATGATTGCCTACCTACACAATCTTTTTTCTTCTTTTGCCAAACTTTATTGGAATACTATAGACATGACTCAAGGGTAATGCATATCAGTGGTAATAATTTTCAGGTTCATAATCATGCAACTAATTACAGTTATTTCTTTTCTAAGTATGGTGGCATTTGGGGATGGGCTTCTTGGCGGCGGGCATGGCAATACTATGATCGCGACATAAAAAATTGGACAGAGGCTAAACAAAACAACCTAATTGACTATATTTATGATGACTGGGCTGAAAAATTATATTGGACGAGTATATTTGATCGAGTTGTCAATGGTATACCAAATACTTGGGATTATCAGTGGCTTTATGCTCGTTGGATGCAAAAAGAATTATCGATCGCACCTGCCGTAAACCTTGTATCAAATATTGGCTTTAACTCTAACGCAACTCATACGAATCATGATAATCAGCTTGCAAATATGCAAACAGAAGATATTTGGGAAATAGTCCATCCTCCATCTATGGCTAGAGATAACTTAGCGGATGCCTATGTATTTGATTACTGCTATGGGGGTAAAAGAATAAAACGTTATGGTAAATGGTTAGCAATAATAATCCAAAGGCTTAGTTTCATTAAGGGAATATTAATCCATAACGTATTTAATTTATATTGATTACTAGGATTTATAAATATGCAAAAAATAAAGTCTTATTTTAAAAAACTTAAAAACTTAATAATATTATTTCTAAATAAGAATAATTTAAGTCTAAATATTCATCCTTCTTCAACTTTTAGTATGAGTAGGTTGCAGTTAAAAGATAATTGTGTGATTAACATTGATGAGCACAGCCAAGTAGATGGAGCTATCTGCTTTGATAAAGATAATGCGTTGATTTCTATTGGTAAACGTTCATTTATTAATGGCTCCTTAATTGCGGCTCAAAAAATTGAGATCGGGGATGATGTTTTAATTTCTTGGGGAGTGACTGTTGTTGATCATAATTCTCACGCCATATCTTTTTCTGAACGATCGCAAGATGTAGTCAATTGGCAATTAGGTAAAAAAGACTGGGCTAATGTCAAAATAGCGCCGATTAAAATATCTAACAAAGTATGGATTGGTTTTAACTCTATTATCCTCAAAGGAGTTACGATTGGTGAAGGCGCAATTGTTGGGGCTGGATCGGTGGTGACTAAGGATGTACCAGCATGGACAATAGTTGCAGGTAATCCAGCGAAAGTAATCAGGGAGATTCCAGAAGATGAGCGATAAGCAATTGACTTGGGAAGAAGCAGTGCAATGGCTAAAATCTCAGAGTGATCGCCAAGATTTAATAAGGGCTTGTTACTATGATGACTCTGTGCTGGAAGCGGCTCATCGATTTGTAAGTAGCGAGGAATGGCAGGCTGTTTTTGATATTGCCAAAGCTTGGATGAAATGTGATGTTCTCGATTTAGGTGCAGGTAATGGCATATCTAGTTATGCTTTTGCGATTGCAGGTTGTAAAGTGACAGCTCTAGAGCCGAATCCTAGTGATATTGTTGGAGCAGGAGCGATCGCAAAATTAGCTAAGGAATCTAATCTTGACATTAAAGTTATCCAAAGTTTTGGTGAGTCACTTCCATTTCCTGACAATAGTTTTGATATTGTGTATGGCCGTCAAGTTTTACATCACGCAGATAATCTACCAAAACTTTGTCAGGAAGCCGCAAGAGTATTGCGACCAAAGGGATTATTTATTGCTACTAGAGAACATGTTATTTCACAAACTCAAGACTTAGAGATATTTTTGCAAAGCCATCCATTACATCAACTATATGGTGGAGAAAATGCTTTCTTGCTTAAACAGTATTACGATGCTATTTCACAGACGGGCTTAACTTTACAAACTAGTTATGGACATTATCAATCTGTGATTAACTATGCACCAATTACGCGATCGCAATATCAACAAAATATTGCCAATAAGCTAAAGAAATATGTAGGTTCGCAATTGGCTAGTTGGTTAAGCTCTCAGTCCAATTTTATTAAATTGGTTAGTAATATTCATACTTGGCGCGATCGCACTGCTGGTCGTCTTTATTCCTTTGTCGCGACTAAATTATAGAGAGAAAGATCAGGATAGATAGTGAAAACAGTCTTAATTACAGGTGTTACTGGGTTTCTCGGTCGATATATTGCTCGCCAGTTTAGTCAAGCAGGATGGTTAGTAGCAGGCATAGGCACTCGTCCTCCTGAAAATGCACCTCGACAAGACTTGTCGCACTATTACCAAATTATTCTGCCTTCACCAGGTTTAGCAGCGATCGCGCAGCAATTACAGCCAGATGTTTGTGTACATTGTGCGGGTAGAGCTTCGGTGGAGCTTTCGGTCAGCGATCCTGCTTCTGACTTTCAGGCTAGTGTGGCGATGACATTTGATCTTTTAGATACACTGCGGCTATATGTACCTAAATGTCATCTTATTTATCTCTCTAGTGCTGCCGTATATGGTAATCCCAACACCATTCCCATTTCTGAATCTCAATTCACTGCGCCCATTTCTCCCTATGGATTTCATAAATTGATGGGAGAACAACTTTGTCTAGAATTTTTTCGAGTTTATCAACTGCCAACCACGATCGCACGGGTTTTTTCGGCATATGGTGCGGGTTTACGACGACAAGTGGTTTGGGATATTTGCCAAAAAGTCTTGACCCAAAATAGGATTAAATTATATGGAACGGGACAGGAAAGTCGTGATTTTATTCATGGTATCGATGTGGCTATGGCAATGCTAGTTTTAGCAGAAAATAGTAGTGGTCAAGCAGACATTTTCAATCTTTCAACTGGTATGGAAACCAAAATTGAAGATTTAGTAAGATTGATTGTTGCGAAACTAAATCCTGAAATAGAGATTGAATTTGATGGAAATCTACCATCAGGAGTTCCTTGTAATTGGCAAGCGGATATTACCAAAATTAAACAGCTTGGCTTCGAGCCAAAAGTTGAGTTAGAAAAGGGTTTAGATTCTTTTATGCAATGGTGTCGCGGAGAAATTATCGGATGGTAAATAAATTACTGAATAAATCGCAAGATAAATTACATATTTGTTTGAATATGGTGCATGATCCGACTTGGTTAGGCGGGGTTTTATATATTCAAAATTTGATTAGGGCGATCGCACAATTACCAACAGAAGAAACTGAACATATCCAATTAAGTTTGGCTTTATTTAAAAGAAATGCAAGATTAGCGGAACCAGTCAAAGATTTGGTGTCTCAAGTATATGCAGGTACTACCGCGGAATATGTTTATTTAAAAGCTTGTAAACTATTAGCGGAATATGCCTCATTTGTGCCATTAAAAGTATTAAATCCACGATCCTATGACTTTGTATATCCAGATTTATTAGGTGCGAGATCTGCTTATAGATGGGGGGCATGGGTTGCCGATCTTCAACATTGTCATTTGCCACATTTATTTTCACAAAAGCAACTGGATGCTCGTAATGCTGAGTTAAAAAGAATGGCGGATAATGCACCTGTAATCGTGGTTAGTAGTGAGATGGCTGGTGCTGATTTTAGCGATCGCTATCCTTCTGCCCGCGATCGCACAATGGTAATGCATTTTGCTAGTTTTGTTGATCCTCAGTGGTATGAGCCAGACCCACAAATTACGCAAGCAAAATATCAACTGCCAGATCGCTTTTTTTTAGTTAGTAATCAGTTTTGGAAGCATAAAGATCATGGTGTCATTATCGATTCCTTAGAAATTCTTAAACAAAGACATATTGATGCCACCATCGTATGTACTGGTACTTTATCTGATTATCGAAATCCTGATTATTTCAACCAATTATTAGCAAAAGCTGAAAGACTAGAACTTAAACAGCAATTTATTGTTTTAGGCTCTATTCCTCGCAACGATCAAGTTCAATTGATGCGAAGATGTTTAGCCATAATTCAACCCTCTTTGTTTGAAGGATGGAGTTCTGTAATTGAGGATGCTCGCAGTTTAGGCAAGCCAGTAATTGCCTCTGATTTTCCTGTGCATCTTGAGCAAAATCCTCCTAATTCTTATTTCTTTGAGCGCAGTAATCCCGAAGAACTTGCTGAGTTAATCTCTCAAGGATTATCAAATTTAGAAGCAGGTGTAAATCCCCAATTAGAAGCTTTAGCTAGACAAGATAACCAAGCACGGGTTATGACCTATGGAAGACGCTTTTTAGAAATTGTTCATCATGTAGTTTAATCATGCAACCCATCTACATTATTATTCCTGTTCATAATCGCAAGTCCCTTACTTTAGCTTGTCTAGAGAACTTAAAAACTAATGGTGATTTGCAGAAATATCATGTAATCGTTGTTGATGATGGCTCTAGCGATCGCACAGCCGATGAAGTTACAGAAAACTATCCTGAAGTTACTATTCTTAAAGGAGATGGCAATTTATGGTGGACTGGGGCGATCGCATTAGGAATGGAATATGCTAATCAACAAGGAGCAACATATTTTATTTGGTTAAATGATGATAGTTTGTCTGCTCCTAATACCCTTGACTTATTAGTAGATTTTCTGAAAAGTCACCCAGACTCAATTGTTGGTGCTGCTTGCTATGAGCAGGGATCAGGACTATTAGTAGAAACAGGGGTTAAGGGCAGGAAAAGAGTTAAAGCCCTAGAACATGAAGTTGTCGAAGTTGATGGATTGAGTGGCTATTGTGTCGCTATACCAGCATCAGTATTTAAGCAAATAGGCGCTCCTGATGCTGCTAAATTTCGACAATATGCTGGCGACGGAATGTATACTTTAAAAGCGACTAGAGCAGGTTTTAAGGTATATATTTTAGGTAATGCAAAGGTGGTTTTGGTTGAAGAAAAAGATCCTATTCATAACTTTACTAATTATGTCCAGAAAGCAAAATATCGCACCTTCAAATCAATATTCTGGGATTATAAATCTCCCTATCATTTACCAACGCAGTTTCATTACCATACTTATAAATATGGTTTTTTGCTTGGACTTCCGTTATTCATAGTTAAATTATTCTCTTGGTTAGTGCGCTTTTATGTCTAAACCACTGCATATTGTAATGTTTCATAACCGTTATCAATATGCGGGGGGCGAAGATGCCGCAACCGAGGCAGATGTAGAACTATTAAGCGAATATGGTCATCGGGTTACTTTAATTGAAGTTCACAATGACATCATTAAGACTTATTCCAAATTCGATAAACTCAAACTGTTTGCAGAGACATCTTGGAATTTTAAAGTTTATAGCGAGATGCGATCGCAATTGCAAAAACTCAAGCCCGATCTGGTACATGTCCAAAATTTCTTTCCATTATTTTCGCCTTCCATTCATGCCGCCGCGCGATCGCTAAATATCCCAACTGTACAACATCTACATAACTTTCGGTTAGGTTGTCTAAATAGCTATTTATTTAGAGATGGAAAAGTTTGTGAAGCTTGCGTAGGGAAGAATCCTTGGCGTGGCATTGGCTATGGCTGCTATCGTGACTCGCCTATGGCTTCTTTAGCAGTCTGGGCAATGATAACATTCAATCGATGCCGACGGACTTGGGAAAAAGATGTGAATGCCTTTATTACCCCCAGTCATTTTGCTGCTCAAAAGCTCAAAGAGATCGGAATTCCTAGCGATCGACTTTACGTGAATCCTAATGTAATTATTAGTCCCAAGAATGTTGAAGTTTTGCCATCGTTGCAGGCTGAAAATCCTAACTTCTTATTTGTAGGACGGTTATCCGCAGAAAAAGGCATAATTACATTACTGCAAGCATGGGCTGAATTGAACATGATAGATTGGCAGTTAAAGATTATCGGGGACGGTTCTGAAAAATTGAATTTGCAAAGATTTGTTGAAGAGTTAGGTCTAAAAAATGTTCAGTTTTTAGGATATTTGACTTCATCTCAGGTAACAAGTGCTATGCATTCTGCCACAGCGATCGTGGTTCCTTCGCAGTGGTATGAAACATTTGGGCGAGTCGTGGTTGAGGCTTTTTCCTGTAGCACACCTGTATTAGCTTCAGATTTAGGCGCTCTATCGGAACTAATTATCCCAGAACATAATGGATTTTTGATTCCTTGCGATCGCATTAGCGCATGGACAGAAAAATTATATTGGTGTGGCACAAATCCTGAAGCCATGCAAATTATGGGCAACAATGCCTATGCAACGTACCAAGAAAGCTACACCCGTTCCGCGAACTATCATCAATTGATGAAAATCTATAATTCTGTCTTATCCACAATTCCCGAATAATAGACGGCGCTTCGCGCCGCCTATTATTTATTCATCAGCAATACCAAGCGATCGTATTTTCTCTTGTAACTCTTGCAACTTAGTTTCAGCTAACTCAGCTCGCTTTAGTTGTTGCTCAGCCTTAGCACGTTCTTGCTCAGCCTTAATACGCTCTTGCTCGGCTTTAATACGCTCTTGCTCGGCTTTAATACGCTCTTGCTCAGCTTTAACCTGCTCTTGTTTAGCTTTTTGAATTTCTTTTTGGGCAGTTTCTTGAGGTGTAGGTAACAATGCTCCCTCTAGAGAAAAATAGCGTAGTTGCTTCTCATGAACTCCTAAAAATGCGCCGATTACCTCACTCCACAACCAGCCTTGGGCATTAGGAGTAATCGGTTTGTATTGATTAATATCTAACCGAAATCCAGCAAATTCTAAGGTGTCAGGTGAAAAATAAAAATATTCTGGCGTGTGAAATCTCTCAGCATACAAGTTACGCTTGATTGTGCGATCAACGTTGGCAGTTGAGTCAGATAGTAGCTCAATAATCAGATCAGGATAGCGTCCATCTTCTTCCCATACTACCCATGAATTACGCGGTTCTTTGGTGGTGTTTTTGACTAGAAAAAAGTCAGGTCCACGGAAGTCACGATTTTTAAGTTGCTGGCGACTAAAATAAATTGTCAGATTTGCGCCAATAAAAAAATCGTCACGCTCTTGCCAAGCCCATTCAAGACAGGTCACCAGTAATAGCAACTGCATATAATGCAAAGAACTTTCCATTTCAGGTTCATCGCTCAAAAGTTTTTTAGCATCGGGCATTTGCATCTCTAATTCACGAGCGGTAATAGCTGCCATGGGTCTATTCTCCTGATGCACTTCTTCATGATTATGACCTAAAATCGCAAAAGATAGAAACGCCGCAAACACTTTGGGATTTTTGATAATGAGCTAAAATTATTGAGATTGTCCAGACTCAATGCGTACATTTGTGCAGAAGGAAAAAACATGACTTTTACCTTAGATTCATCTAGCGATCGCGTCACACTTCCTGACCATACGCAACTTCCCGAATCTGATGGTACATTTGTGAAAAATTTTCAAGAGCATCCCCAAAGTATTCTGCTCACGGATTCGATTGAGCCAATTTTGCAAAAATATCACCCTGATGGACAATATGCGATCGGGCAAGATTCAGGTATCTATTGGCGGATGACGGAACCACCTGAAAAGGGAGCCGAAGCCCCTGATTGGTTTTATGTGCCGAATGTCCCGCCGACATTAGATGGTCAGTCTCGCCGCTCCTATGTGCTTTGGCAAGAATTTATTGCACCACTGATCATTTTAGAATTTGTGTCTGGCACTGGAAAAGAAGAGCGCGATCGCACGCCTTGGACAGGTAAATTTTTTATTTATGAGCAGGTGATTCGTCCTGCTTTTTATGGCATTTATGAGGTGCAGAAATCGAGTATTGAGTTATATCGTCATGTTACAAATCATTTTGAATTAGTAGAAGCTAATGAAAGAGGACATTTCCCGATCGCAGAGTTAGGAGTAGAGCTTGGCATTTGGCAAGGAGTTTACCAAAATATAGAACTGCCTTGGCTACGTTGGTGGGATGCTAACGGTAATTTGCTGTTAACAGGCTGGGAAACTTCTGGGCAAGAAAAGTTAATTGCTAAGCAGGAGCGTAAACGGGCGGAACAGGAGCGTCAAAAAAATGAGATCTTGAGCGCCCAACTACGTGCTGCGGGAATTGAACCGCAGCTATAGCTGCGATTCGATCGCACTCAGCAATTTTTCTTGTGTCCAATTTAGATATAAATGAGCAGCGATCGCTGCCGCACCAGCGCCAACACCTTCTTTAACAAAGCCTTGTTCATAGGCTCGTAACTGCGGAAACTTAGATTTAGCAAAATTTAGCTGGGTGGCAAGCAATGGTACATCGCGCACAGCTAAAGCTAGCTCTACTGTATTACCTGTGGGATCTTCAGCAACCCATCGGGTTGTGCCGATCGCGATCGCCTCAGGATTCCAGACTAAATGTTGATCATTAGCGATCTCTCTCGCGAGGGCGTAAACGGCTAACATTTGGGTTCCGCCCGCCAGCAATACACCTGCATGACGACTTGCAGCGATCGCCATTCCTGCCACTGCGATTTGCATGGGATCGCCCACTGCTGCCACGATCTCAAAGGGCGTGGCGGGTTGTTCTAGATGCTGCAATCCTATTTGGACGACTTCCCACTTTTGAGCATGGTTACAGGTGGGATGAGAGCTATTGACTTTATCTTTTGCATCTATTCCTAACGCAGTCAACACGGCGAGAGCTGTAGTCGTGCCACCAACTACACATTCACTCAAGATTACATAGGCTCCCGCTTGGGCTAACTTCTCTCCCCATACTAAGCCCTGTACAAATAATTGCAGCACTATTTCAATTGGCAAAGCTTTCACCGTACTCAGACACTTGGCTGGTAATCCACCGAGGGCGATCGCCTTGGTTTCATCTGTTGGGGCGATCGCTAAGCCTGCATCAAAGATAAAAAGTGGTAACTCTTGCGCGGCAACAACGGCTCGGGAAATTAAGACGGGGGAAGCGCCTGCAACAAGGGGTGGTAAAGGGAAGTTGGTATTTGATCCCGTAGCAAGAAATTCGGCATCGGCGATCGCGGTATATTTGCGATCTTCAGGGGTAGCTCCAGCGGCGGATATATTTGGAATTAATCCTGTTTCCGTAAAGCCCAACACACAAGCAAATACTGGACGTTTACCACGATAGTTTTTGAGCCAAGCTTTCGCTTTTTTACGTTGTGTGTAGGTCGTAATCATTAAACTTATTTGCAAAAGTTATTGAAAGTAAATATTTGTAAGGTGCTTTCGTTAAGACAGTTAAAGATTATCTGAAGAAGTAGCCAAAAGGTCACATTTAGGTTCTTACAATGAACGTAACCCATACAGCAATCCTAAGTAAGTTGTTGAATTAAATGTAGGATGGGTTAGCGATAGCGTAACCCATAATTGATAAATAATTGATGCGTTACGTTGCAGTTCATCCTTGAATTGGCGCATCCTACAAATAATTGAACCTTCCTACTTATTTGATTTGTGGAATAAGAGCAGTGATGAATTGCTCTTAATTAATGGTTGCGAGATCACAAATTTGGGTAAGTGAAGATAATTGAATAAGGTGCATGAATGAAGATAGGCGTTATCAAGGAAATAGAATTTGGTGAACGTAGAGTAGCGCTAATTCCTGAAGTTGTTAGCCGCTTAACTAAAAGTGGATTGGAAGTCTTAATTGAAAGTCATGCGGGCGAATTGTCCTTTTTTGCGGACTCCACCTATGTGGAAGCAGGAGCCAAAATTATCACTGACAAAAGCACTCTGATTAATGAAGCAGAGATTTTGCTCAAGGTGGGTGCGCCGCGTGAAGAAGAAGTGAGTATGTTCAAATCTGGACAAATCACGATTGGTTTTCTCAATCCTTTGGGTAGACCAGAACTAATTCGCCGTCTTGCACATCAGGGTGTAACTGCTATGAGTATGGAGATGATTCCTCGCAGTAGTCGGGCGCAAAGTATGGATGCACTCTCCTCGCAAGCCTCGATCGCAGGTTATAAAGCAGTACTGATTGCGGCGGCAGCTTTGCCTAAGTATTTGCCGATGTTGACCACGGCGGCAGGCACGATCCCACCAGCGAAAGTAGTAGTATTGGGTGCTGGTGTGGCAGGGCTTCAGGCGATCGCCACGGCGCGTCGTTTGGGCGCACAGGTGGAAGCCTATGATATCCGTCCTGCGGTGCGCGAAGAAGTGCAGAGCCTTGGCGCGAAATTCATTGATGTCACTTTGGAAGAAGATACAACCGCCGCAGGTGGCTATGCAAAAGAGATTTCGGAAGCTGCCAAACAACATGCTCAAGTGATCCTCGCTAAGCATATTAAAGATGCAGACATTGTGATTACCACAGCCCAAGTGCCTGGACGCAAAGCGCCTGTGATGGTTACCGATGCAATGATTGCTCAGATGAAGCGTGGCTCGATCATCGTTGATCTGGCTGGAGAGCAGGGAGGTAATTGCGAAGGAACAGTTGCAGGAAAAGATGTAATTTGTCACGGGGCAACAATTATTTCGCCAATTAATTTGCCTGCATCCATGCCCATCCATGCTTCGCAAAAATATGCCAAAAATCTACTCAATTTACTCAATCACCTGATCAAGAAGGGTGAACTAAACCTTGATTTTGACGATGACATTATTAGCAGCACCTGTATCACTCATGCTGGCGAGATTCGCAATCAGCGAGTTAAAGACGCACTTTCTCAATTAGTCGTCTCGGTATAGTTCGCTATCCTCCCGCAAACAGTAGGGGTAATTCATGAATTACCCCTACTGTTTGCAATGACAGAAACAATGTCAAATTGCAATTTCAATAAATATCACTATGAACGAATCATTAATCAGCGCTCTATTTGTCTTTGTACTGGCTTCATTTGCAGGATTTGAAGTAATTAACAAAGTTCCACCGACATTACATACACCACTAATGTCTGGCTCAAATGCCATTTCAGGAATATCGGTAATTGGGGCTTTGATTGTGGCGGGTAGCGATGTCAATCCCAATCTCTCAGTAATTCTGGGACTAATCTCGGTTGTCTGCGCCACAATTAACGTTGTTGGCGGATTCCTAGTTACCGATCGCATGTTGCAAATGTTCAAAAAGAAAGAGGCGTAAAGCACCATGCTAGAAAATATTTTGGATTATGTCCCGACAGGGATTCAGCTTACCTATTTGGTTGCCGCATCCTTATTTATGGTTGGGCTCAAACAGATGGGATCACCTGCTACAGCACGTCAGGGGAATTTGCTAGGCGCTGTGGCAATGTTGTTAGCGGTCGTAGCAACATTGCTCGACAAGCAAGTATTGAGTTATGGATTGATTTTAGTGGCGATCGCAATTGGCTCGGCGATCGGTTCTCTGATTGCTTATAAAGTCGCCATGACCGACATGCCCCAAATGGTGGGCTTACTCAATGGTTTGGGTGGTTTGGCTTCTTCGTTAGTTGCGGTGGGCGAATATTGGCGCGTAATTAGTCATGGACTTACCTTGCCGCTAGTCGATAACCTCTCAATTATTGCTAGCGTCCTGATTGGTAATATCACCTTCACAGGTAGCATGATTGCCTTTGCCAAATTGCAAGGGATCATGAAAGGCGCACCGATTCGCTTTGCCTATCAGCAAACAATTAATATTCTGCTGCTAGCCACTTTTGCCGTTGGTTCAGCCATGTTGATTGTCAATCCTGCTGATCTGGTCGCTTTCATTGGTATTAATATCATTTCGCTACTGGTCGGCGTATTGTTTGTGATCCCCATCGGTGGCGGTGATATGCCCGTGGTCATCTCACTACTGAATTCTCTATCAGGGGTTGCTGCTAGTGCCGCAGGCTTTGTGGTGATGAATAATGTGTTAATTATTTCAGGTGCATTGGTCGGCGCTTCAGGCTTGATCCTCACACAGATTATGTGTAAGGCAATGAACCGTACTCTTCCCAATGTGCTATTTAGCGGCTTTGGCACAACTTTAGTCACAGATGGTGACGCAGGCGACAGTAGCAACAAAACAGTGAAAACTATTGAGCCCGAAGAATGCGCGATGATGTTGGGCTATGCGCGATCGGTGGTAATCGTCCCTGGTTATGGGATGGCAGTTGCTCAAGCACAACACGCCGTCCGTGAGTTATCGGATATGTTGGAACGCAAAGGTGTCGAAGTGAAGTTTGCGATTCATCCTGTCGCGGGTCGGATGCCTGGGCATATGAATGTATTACTTGCTGAGGCAAATGTGCCTTATTCGCAACTCTATGACATGGACGATATCAATACCCAGTTTGAAAATACTGATGTGGTATTGATTATCGGTGCGAATGATGTGGTCAACCCTGCGGCACGCACTAATCAAGCTAGCCCGATTTATGGAATGCCTATTTTAGAAGTAGATAAAGCCAAAAATGCGATCGTGATTAAGCGCGGTATGAGTGCTGGTTTTGCGGGTGTCGAAAATGACCTGTTTTATCAACAAAAAACGATGATGTTATTTGGTGGTGCTAAAGACATGGTTGGTAAGCTTGCTAATGAGTTAAAGCAAATTTAATAGACTTAAAGTTAAACAATGAGTTTACGCCGCATCTCGACAATCATTCTTGGGACAATCGGAATTACATCAGTAATTTTTGCCATCTGGGTATCCAATTACGTTCCCTATACTTCCTTTGCGGCTCTAATGTTCGGAATCGGCGGTTTGGCAATCATCGCGATCGCAGTTCTAGTTTATCGATCAACTAGCTTTCTAGAAGTAATTCGCGCTATTGTCTCTTGGCTACTGATCTTGGCAGGTATACCCCAGATTGTAATTTTCCTGTTGGCAATATTGATGGGAAGTGCCCCTGAGATGATCATCCAGTTTGGCATATTTCCTGTTGGCAATATTGATGGGAAGTGCCCCTGAGATGATCATCCAGTTTGGCATACTAGGATTAACGTCGGGGACTTTGGGCTGGACATTGCTTAAACCCAAATTTCTCATTAGTATCGCTCGAAGGATGATCAGTGGATTTTTCCTTACATCTGGTGCTGGATCTGTGCTTTTTCCGATTTGGATTTTGTCTATCTACGGGACAAATATTGCATTTACTGGTATTGCAACTTATTACCTCATCGCTGGGGTAGCGCTTATCGCGATCGGTAGTCGGTTACGCAGACCAACCAAAACAAAGAAGAACTAGCCATCTCTAATTTTTTTTAAGAGAGTGGTGGTGCTTTGCACCACCACTCTCTTTTTGTTTTACCGAGCGCTCGGCTGTGTGTGGATTATGATAGATATTGTGGCTCATCTGTACAGATAACGATATGACTCAAACCTCCCTTCCACCTCTAGCTCAAGAACCACAAAGCCAGCCAATCGCGCAACCAGAAAGTCCCCAGCCAAGCCTATGGTCATCAGATTTTCAGCAAGAAGTGACAGCTTTGACGACGCGACTGTTTATCCAACTACGTCGTCGTCCGACAACACTGATCGCAGGAGTATTACAGCCTTTAATGTGGTTACTCTTGTTTGGAGCATTGTTTAGTGGGTTGCCCAAAGGTTTAGTTGGTGATGGTCAGACCTATGTACAGTTTTTAGCGGCGGGGATCATTGTCTTTACAGCCTTTAGCAGTGCGCTTAATTCGGGACTACCGATGCTGTTCGATCGCGAATTTGGTTTTCTCAATCGCATCTTGGTTGCACCTTTAGTATCGAGATTTTCGATTATTGTCGCTTCCGCGATTTTTATCATTGCGTTGAGTATGGTACAAACCTTGGCGATCGTCTCAGTCAGTGGCTTGATGGGAGCAGGCTTACCCAGCCTGAGTGGTTTAGCTGTAATGTCATTGATCTTGATGCTGCTGATCATAGATTTTACGATGTTGAGCTTAGGACTTGCCTTTGCCATGCCAGGACACCAAGAAATGTTGGCGTTTATTTTCTTGGTGAATTTACCCTTAATGTTCTCTAGCACAGCTCTAGCACCTCTTACTTTTATGCCGACTTGGTTGCAGTGGATTGCTAGCCTTAATCCTTTGTCTTGGGCAATCGAACCAATTCGTTATGTTTACAGCCATAGCTCATGGGCATGGGATAGCGTAGTATTTACTGCGCCTTGGGGAAATATGACGATCGCTAATGCCGCGATCGCTCTATTAATTTTCGGTATATTTGTCGGTATATTCATTCGAGGGACTTTACGACGAGGCGTAGCATGATTGCTGAAATGGGTGAAGTTCCTGCTTTGCCTGAAGTCCAACCCTTTGCCGATAACTGGTCATATCTCAAAGCAGAATTAGCTTGGCTGGATCGGGTATTGATGCGATCGCTAGCTAAACAGCGTCAAACTAACCAAGAAGTTGATCGCGTAGCAAAATCTGCCGTTGACCGCTCCACTAGCCATTGGTGGAAAGGATTTATCGCGATTGATCCTTCTAAGGGCGGTAGTCTCGCACCCAAACAATTACCACAGATTCCACATCCTCTTGGACGTTATGGCGATCGCCTTGCTGCGAGTCGTGAGAACAATATTCGTCTAGCAATTCCGACCTTATGCGATCGCCTAGAGCTGGGTCAATTCGAGCGAGACTTGCTGATTCTCTGCCTTGCTCCTGAAATTAGCCGCCGCTATGAAAAACTTTACGCTTTCCTCAATAACGATGAAAGCAATTGCAAACAACCTACGGTTGATTTGGCTCTGCGTCTCTTTTGTCGCTCCGATAGCGAATGGCGCAATGCCCGCAATACGATCTCGACAACATCGCCATTGATCAAACGCAAAATTGTCCAGCTTTATTTGCCTGAAAATAGTACGGCGCGATCGCATCTTGCCAAAGCGATGCTACTTAGTGAGAAAGCAGCTACTTATCTGCTCAGTGAAGACTTGCCCATTGAATCAGTTATTCCTAAACCTAGAACTAGCAAAATAAAAAAGAAAGGATAAGCGACGCAATGCGCCGCCTATCCTTTCTTTTTTGGAACTACTGAAAAAATTAATTAATCAGCGATCGCCGTCAGGATATTTCTAAGAAATACGCAATAGTTCAACATCAAAAATCAAGGTCGCATTCGGAGGAATTACGCCACCTGCTCCACGAGCGCCATAACCGAGATCGGGAGGAATAATCAAGGTGTAGCGATCGCCAACACGCATAATTGATAAACCTTCATCCCAGCCCTTGATCACCTGACCAACACCAAGCTTGAACGAAAAAGGACTGTTGCGATCGCGAGAACTATCGAATTTAGTTCCATCTTCGAGCGTACCTGTGTAATGAACGATGACGGTATCGCCTTTTTTAGGAGTTGCACCTGTACCCGCAGTGATCACTTTATATTTGAGACCAGTGCCAGTTTCTTTGATTTCAGAATCACTCATACTAATTAAAGGTGCTGCTGCTATTTTTACTTCTGTTTGATTTGGTACGCCTGTAGATGGCGCACCAGTGCTGGCAACTGCTGGCTGTCCGCCTGTAATTTGGGCAACTACAATGACTAGTACAGCAACTGCCATAATGCCAAAGCTAATCAAAATTCCTTTCAAGGCTATATTCTCCAATCAATTACGTGATGACTTAGCTTTTGGAATCTTATACCAATTAAGTAAAGTGTGACTACACTTCACTTACGCAAAAAACAAAAAAGAGTTCGCTCAGCGAACTCTTTTTTGTTTAACATGCCAGGAACGAGATTTGAACTCGTGACACGTGGATTTTCAGTCCACTGCTCTACCAACTGAGCTATCCCGGCGCTGTGCGTTTTTTAGCGCTTTACTAAGATAACACTGATGGGGAATTTCGATCAATAGAATTAAAAAAAATTTCTAGAAATTACTCAAAATCAAATTTTGGGCAAATAAACTAAAAACAACTTTTTGAAAGTGTTGCTTAACAACACTTTCAAAAAGTTGTTTAGTTTGGGCTTGAGCGCAAAACTGTGCAAAGCGTCTCCTATGAGCCAGTAACTAGCCAAAAAACTGATCGCAAACCATCGCGCACAGCTTTAGCAGGATTCTCAGACTTGATGCTTGAGGGAATTGTTACAGGATGCATCTCAATACCTCGACTACCTAAAACAATTTTGCCAATAACGAGAGCGCGCGGCATGTGAAACTCGGAAGTCAACACGTATACATCCGTAATTTTACGTTGCTGAAGCTCCGTCACCATAATCGTAAAATTAGTGACCGTGTCAACAGCACGATAATCTAAATGAATACGATCGCGCTTAACCCCTGCAAGGTCAAACACATATTCAGCATATTCCTCTGGACTGCCTGACGAAACAAAAATTGGTAATTGGGGATGTTGTAAAGCAAACTGAGCAGCAAACTTTTCACGGGTGGGAGAGCCGCCCAAGACTAAGATCGCCTGTGGTTCTCTAGGCGAAGGATTGGTACTAATTGGCGGCAAGCATGGTACGCCAAAAATCATGCAACCAGAGCCAATTAACCCAGATAAAGCTGTCATAGTACTTCTGGTAGGGAATGGGTTAATCATCATTACTAATGAGCTGCGAATCAGCAAAATATTATCTGCATGATGGAACAATATGCAACAAGATTTTGTTAATAGTCTCACCATTCGGGTGAGACTATTAACAACCTATAAATCTAGTTCGCGTCGCCCCTCGATCGCTTTGGCGAGTGTTACCTCATCTGCATATTCTAAATCACCGCCCATCGGAATACCAAAGGCAATTCGCGTAACTTTTGTAAAGGGTTTTAATAATCCGCCCACATATAAAGTGGTAGTCTCGCCTTCGACACTAGGCGCGATCGCCATAATTACCTCCGCGACTTTGTTGCCACTGACGCGCCGCACTAGGCTTTGGATATTCAGTTGATCGGGGCTAATGCCATCCATGGGCGAAATTAGTCCACCGAGAACGTGATACTTACCACGATATTCGCGAGTTTTTTCAAGTGCAATCAAATCGCGGGAGTCAGCAACTACACAAATTACCGAATTATCACGACTGGGATGGGCGCAAATTTCGCAAATTGGCTCTGCTGAAAGATGTCCGCATATAGTACAAAGCCCCACCTGTTGTTTTGCCTGTATTAATGCTTGAGCAAGAGCTTCAACCTCTTCAGTGGGACGTTTGAGAATATGTAGTGACAGACGTTGAGCAGTTTTTGCGCCTACCCCAGGTAGGCGCTGCAATTGTTCAATCAGATTGGCTAGAGGTCGAGTATACAAAACAGCGAAGACATGAAGTAACGTTAACAATTTTAACGTTACTTCATGTCTTCATTAGAAAAAGTCAAGGAGGTGCAAAACACTTTCCCAAAAATTCTTGGTTCGGGTTTGAGCGCAAAGCGCTACCCCTATCGGTTGGTTTTAGCAAAGCGATTTTGCAAATCGTAGGCTTCTCGCTCCATCAGATTATCTTCGTACTTTTGTTTGCCACGCTTATATTCCACAAAATATTGATAGCCAAATTGATCTAACCCTCCGTTTTGAAAACATTGGCGCACATGCACCATTTCGTGAGCTAAAACTGATAACTGCTTGATATCTTCAGGCTTATAAGCGTCGCGAAGATAAATGCGATCGCAATAGGTTTGGGCGATCGTCTCGATTTGACCAAAATGTACAGCAACATTACCAAGTACCCAACGATCCATCATTTGTGAGTTGTAAATGACATGCACACGATCAATATAGTCAATGAAATATCGTCTTAGATAACGCTTTTGGACATTATCTAAAGGTAAACCTTCGCCATTTTTAGAACGCATGGTTCTTGCGGCTGCTTGATAGGCGATCGAGCCTGCTTGTCCCCAAGCTTCCTCAGCGAGACTGGATTTGGTTTCTGAGTCAGCAAAAAAACTCACGTCGGACATCCCTATGGTTGCGACTAAAGAGAGAGTCAGCAAAACTAAAAAAATTATTCTCCGAATGCTATTCATGATGCTTTACAGAGCTTTTAAAACTCCTCCCTGTCTAGTTAAGAATTGGTGGTGCGAGGCTTTGCCTCGCACCACCAATTCTTAACTTTATAGTGTTTATTTATTTGGTGGGAGGAGGTATATAAAGTGTTGATTTTGGATGTGACTTAGTTAATCTAGTTGTTTTGGTTTAATTCGTTAGAAACAATCACTACAGTGATGTTATCGCGACCACCTCGCAACTTAGCTGACTCGATGAGGGATTGTGCTGCTTGCTGACAGTTGCGAATACCCTTGAGGTGATGGGTAATCCGATCATCGCTTAATTCTTCAGTTAAGCCATCACTACAGATCAAGAAGCGATCGCCTGGTTGCCATTCGATTTCACGCGCCGTAACTGATTTAACATCTTCCCGTCCTAGGCATTGCAACAACATATGTCGCCAAGGATGGCTTTTAGCTTCATCAGGGTTAACTACGCCAGTTTGAATAGCTCTAGCAATCCATGTGTGATCATCGCTGATCTGTTCTAGTTTGCTGCCACGCAATCGATACAACCGAGAATCACCAATATGGCAAAACCAAGGCTGTTCATCTCGAAATAACAACACCACAATAGTTGTGCCCATATCCGATCGCACAGGATTAGCTGCTTGATCATTAATGATTGCTTGGTTAGCCTTGTCGATCGCATCTTGCAATAGCTTCTGAGGAGACACCTCGACATCCCACAGTGCTTCTAAACATGAACGAATGGAATCGACGGCAATCTGACTTGCCACCTCGCCACCTGCATGTCCTCCCATCCCATCAGCAACTACAAAAAATCGTCCCTCAGGGTCGATATAGTAAGAATCTTGGTTGGCTGATCTGACGCAGCCAGTATCGGTTGCTCCCGCAAATAGACGCTTCATGTTAGGTGGTTCGGCTCGACGTATTAAATTGACCAGTTCTGCTATAGCAATCTTTAGTTTAACGCTCACAGGCAAAAACTACAGCAATCATAATTGTTGTTTTTCTCTGCCCTAAGTAAGCTAGGTACAATTAAATATAAAACCAGAAGTAAAACCTGTGGCGCACGCCACAGGTTTTACTTCTGGTTTTATATTATGCCCAGATACTTAACGCATAGCGAAAAAATTAGACCTATCGTTCGGGACGATCAATTTTTGATAGCAATCGCAATAAAACTGATACAAAAAAAACTGCGACGATCGCCGCAATTATGGCTGGGATCTGCAAGCCATTAATAAATAAAAGGGTGGCACACAATAAACAAGTTGCTCCCAACAAGGCATAAATAGCACCGATCCCGACATTACTTAAGCGCCTTAATAGGCGATCAGTTTCTTGAGATTTGACCCTGACCCGAATATCACCGCGATCAAGTTTGGCGAGGGTGTCATCAATGCGACGTGGCAAGGCGATCGCTGTATTACTGACCTGTGCAGCTTGTCTACCTAGTTCACCCAGAAAAGCCGTGGATAAATTTCCTGATTCTTTAGCGCTACCATTTTCCATAAGATTTGTTGCGTAGGGTTTGGCGACTTCCATAAAGTTAAAGTTAGGATCGAGTCCTTTGCCCAGTCCTTCAAGCGTAGAAATTGCTCTCAGGACAAAGGTAAATGTAGCAGGGAACCGAAAGGGTTGGTCATAGGCAATATCGTACAAATCATCACTGATTGCGGCAACCGATTGTTTTTCCATCGGCTGACCCATGAAGTTATCGAGCATGTATTGTACAGATCTCCTAATTGGCCCTGTATCACCAGTAACTTCTAACGCGCCTAGTTCGATTAATGAGTTAATCACTGCCTCCGCATCTTTTTGGGCGATCCCAAAGAAAGTTCTTAATAACTTATCGCGGGTGATCGATTGGATCTGTCCCATCATTCCAAAATCATAGAAAATCAATTCGCCTTTACCCGTTACTGCGAGATTGCCAGGGTGGGGATCAGCGTGAAAAAATCCATGATTGAGTAATTGCTCTAGATATGCCTCAGCCCCAACTCGGGCGATCGCTTTGCGATCAATTCCAGCCGCTTCTAAAGCTTCATAATTACTAACTTTGATCCCCGGCATATATTCGAGAGTTAGCACCCGTCGTGACGCATAGCGCCAATACACACGCGGAACCATAATGCGGCGATCGCTCCGAAAATTGCGACGAAAGGTATCCGCATTCTTGCCTTCATTTAAATAATCTGCTTCTTCATAAAGAATTTTGCTACATTCTTCATAAATGCCAACCCAGTCACGCCCCCGTCCATATTTAGGATGATTTTGAAAATATTGAGCAATGCGCTTGAGAATCCCTAAATCGATCGCAAATAATTTTAATAAACCTGGTCGTTGGACTTTGACAACGATTTCTTCACCCGTATGTAATTGGGCTTTATGCACTTGTCCAAGACTCGCCGCCGCAAGGGGAACTGGATCAAAATAACCAAACATTTGATCAATGGGTTTACCTAGATCTGATTCGATAATTTGTTGGGCTTTAGTTGCGGTGAAGGCAGGAACCTTATCCTGTAATTTTGATAATTCCTCCACTGACTCGGCGGGCAAAATATCAGCACGGGTAGAGAGCAATTGACCAACTTTGATAAACGTGGGGCCTAGTTGCAGCATTGACTCGCGTAGCCAAACTGCTCGTTTGCGAGTACGTTTTTTGACCTTGGCTTCAGTTTTGCCACCGACATAGCTCCACTTTTTGCCATCGATCCAAATCATCCAAGAAAAGGTCAGTACTGTTCGCCAAATGTCGATGGTGCGGGCGAGTTCAGAGTAGTTGTCACGACTCCAGCGATAATTGGGTTCAGAGGATAAGGCTGGCACGGCTCACTAACAACGGTAATTTTTTTTAAGAAATCGTAACAAACCTTTACATCTTAGCGTGGATATTTACATTTTGGTAATACCAATACACAAAATTGTTGTCACACTTTTGTGAATTAAAAAACAAACCCAGTAAGGGTTTTCAAAATATAAAACGGCTACGCCGTTTTATATTTTGGTATTACTACTACTTGCTATAGCCTACTACGCGATTTCGTCCTTGTTCTTTTGCTTGATACAAAGCGCGATCGGCTTTAATCAATAAATCCAAGCTAGAACTGTCCTCAGCCGTCATGCACGCGACTCCGCAGCTTAATGTCACAACATTATTCGTCTTTGAGCTTTTATGAGGAATATTGAGATTACGCACATTTGTAACTATCCTTTCGGCAACAACTAAGGCGGATTCATAATCAGTATGAGGAAGAATCACTGCAAATTCTTCACCTCCATAGCGACCAGCAAGCTCACCACTGCGTACAGATTTGTTAATAGCTTGCGCTACTTGCTGTAGGCATGTATCTCCAGATTGATGCCCATAGCTGTCGTTATAAAGTTTAAAATGATCAACATCACAGATGATTACAGAAAGATCTTGTTTAGTTTGAAAGTTTTTCATCAGAAAGCGATCAAAATAACGTCGATTGGCAATTTGTGTTAGTTCATCAATATTTGAAGCGTAGCGAAACTTTTCTCCAAGTTGAATAATGGAGATCAAACTACTTAATAAAAATGAGAATAGAGCAGGAAATATTGGTAACCAAAAGCTAAACAAAAAAGAGCTGTAACTAATTAAGCCCAATCCCAATGTTGAGATTACAAGGAAAGTTAGAATGCCTATAATAAATTGAGACTTTCCAAGATTACTTCCTCTCAAAAACCCTGAAATTCCACTTACACCAATGGAAGCCCATAAAATAACCCATATTCCTTCAAGCCACTTTGGATAAGTCTGTAAAAATGGACGATTATCGATGGCGCCATTAATAATTTGTGATATCAAATTGGCATGGATATGTACCCCTGGAATTTTGCCATATGGAGAAAAGAAGAAATCACGGAGACTTTCTGCCGTAGACCCAATTAACACAATCCGATTTTTAAACAGATTTTGTGGATATTTACCATCTAGAACATTTGTCATGGAAACTTCCTGAAAACATTCTGTCTGACAACGATAATTAAGCAAAATTTGGTAACCGCCGTTGTCGGTAGACCCATAACCTGTTTGGTGAGAACTTAATGGAGAAAATCTAGATTTCCCCAAAACAACTGTTTGATCTTTGTCAGAGGATATCTGTGGAGTTATATCTTCTGAAACCAAATAATTTAAGGCGATTTTGGTTGAGAAGCTATAAATTATCTCTCCATTAGGCTTCTCAATAGATAGTAATCCTCGTCTTACTGTGCCATCCTGATCGACTACAGTATCAACAAAGCCAACTTGATTTTTATAATCAATGTAAGGTGGTGGTAAAACACTAGGATTAACAAATTTTTCCGCAACAATCAGGTTAGGAGTAGATTGAAAAATTTGTTTTAATTCGTCAAACCCCGGTTCTACTGGGAGATTGCGATATACATCTAAACCAATTATTCGTGGATTGCCTACTTTGACTTTCGCAATTAATTTTGCAACTACATCATCTGGGAATGGCCATTTCCCAACCCTTGCAATATCACGATCATCAAAAGTGACCATAACAATGCGTGATTCTAAACCTTCAGATGTTCTTAGTTGGAAGAGTGTGTCTAAAAATTTCAACTCTAATAGTTGAAACAAACCAAATATTTGTAATGAGCAAATTAGAATCACGATTAAAATTGGAATCGTAAATATACTTGTTTGAAGTTTATTTACGGTTCTAATTATGCCTTTATTTAAAAATCGTAACGGATTCAGATGATTGAACGACATGATCTTTGAGCAACTTTTCCCAAGCTTTAGAAAGTGTTGGATTGGTAGGGGTTTGCTTTTGCAATCGATAGAGTTCACTGATCATGTCATACCAAATGCCATTTTCACCATATATAACTACACGATCAACTGGTGATGCTGCGCGCAGCTTAGTGGTGAGCGCTTGTGATTGGGCTGTGCGTTGAATCCAACCCGCGATCGCAGGGCTGTCTGGTCGGAGCGCTTTCCCGCAGATGAAGGTCATTGTCCATTTGTATTTCTTATTCACAACCAGATCTGGAGCTTGACTGGGGAAATTAATCTTAACAAATCCAACATCTGATGATAAAGGTAAAAAAGTTTGGTAAACCTGTTCTTCATCTTCACTTTCAAGGCTCAAAAATATCTGTTTAGCTGTACTTTTGGTCTTAAATATCAGAAATTCAGGGCGGCTAGAGATTGTTAAACCATAGTTTGACTGTGGCAAGATTGGCAATGTTTTCTTATTGGGTTGAGAAGAGTCGATCAAACAGCTTTGGTCGCGAGTGGCTGCTCCAGTTGTAGTTTTAGGTGCTCCACCGCTGGGGGGCTTAAAATTAATTGTTTGCGCCATCATCATCTCAGGTGTAAAGGCTAATGGCAGTAAAATAGCTGTTAATGTCGAAAGGCAAATCTTGGGCATCATAGACAAATTTGAGTACATCTTTATATCCTCAATTGGGAGAAAATATTTCTTACTAATACTCAATCGCAAAAGAATCGCAAAAGATAAAAACCAACAAAAATATTGATTTTTGTCTCCGCTTACTAGTACTAGTAAGTACTAGTAAAGGTAGTATTAGATACAATAACTAAGATAAATCATAATCTAGTAATTATGATTTATCTATATTCAAAAGTTATACAAAAGATATATATGTATTTATAACTTCTAAAGATATCAGCCCCTTGAGCCAATTCCCACCCTAATTGCATGCTGTTTTTAGATTACTGCTTTTTACAAGACAAGTGGTCAAATGGAAAGCCAACTATCTACTAAAATAAAAGCCGTTAAATGACCTAGATCACAATCTTTGATTGGCTATTTTATCGGCTAAGTGATGGAATTTAAAGCCAGCTACCTACTAATACAAAAGCAGCCCAATAGTAGGGATGTCGATATTGTGGATCTTTAAGTACTGAAAGTTGAGATTGTTGTAAGGCTTCAGCTTTAGAGATAGTAGGTTGTTTGATGAGGATGTCATAAAAGTTTGACATTAGCTTACTAGTTGATGCGTCATTGACTGCCCATAGACTGCCCATGGTGCTACGCGCTCCTGATCGCAAAGCAATACCAGCAAGTCCTAATGAAGCCTTTGCATCGCCTTCGGCGGTTTTACAGGCGCTGAGAACGAGTAGTTCTAGGGGATTGCTGCGATTGTCAGTGCGATCGCGCAAAAACTTATAGAAATCGGGGATGGTGATGCGATCGTCCCAAGTCAGAATGAATGTAGATTCTGGATCGGAGCTAAATTGTCCGTGGGTTGCGAGATGAACTATAGCTGTGTCTTGCTCTGCAAGCCCTTTTTGAAGGTTTAATTTAGTGAAGTTACTATTTAGCTCTAAATTAGTGGGAATTTGGCTAGCGATTTGGGCGGCTTCAAACTTGACACCCTTTAGCTCAGTAAAACCTTGCCGAGCTTCTGATAAGCCACCTAACCAAACTTTCAGTTGGCTGCGATCGAGAGACTTTGCGCCCAGTATCTGTAGTCCTGGGGTTAAAGCTAAACTATATTTCTCGATTACATATTGTTTGCCATCATGCAGAGCTGCCATCGGCAGATTTCGCAATGAGCTATCTAAAACAAATACCAAATTTTTGATTTGTCTTTCGATGAGTGCGGGCTCTGTAGGACGGATGATCAAGTCGTACAGTTTTTGTGAAATTTTTAAGCGAATGCGTTCAGAAAAGGCGGGATTCAGAGATTGGAGGAATTGATCTGCACTCTCTTCTAATTCGGTCTGCGATATATTCGTTGAATAGTATTGCAGAGGAGCCTTAGGCAATGAAAGGATCACTGCTAGATGATCCTTTAAGACTGCTGAGTAGAGTACTGCTGAATTGGAGTCGATCGCATCGATCTGTTGAGGTTGAATATTTAGGCAAGCTGCTCGAAAATAATTTTCTAGTTCTACGATTTGCAGTGACTCTAAGGTGAGCCGTGCTTGGATGAGGTTTTCTTGAGAGGGATTTTCGCTCCTTAATAGTAAGGACACGAGTTCACGATAGATAGGCTCAATGCGATCGCGAAAAGCAAACTGCACTTCTGGTGATGTGGCTGCAAGCTCTAGACGTAGGGCTTGGATATTCTTTACAGCTTGACGATAGGCAGCGATCGCGAGATCGGATTTGCCCTGTTGATTTAATATTTTGCCTGAGAGCCACTGCCAACGATAGAGCAAATCATCGGCATTTGTTGATTGAGCTAGTACAAGCGCCCGTTGGGCAAGTTGATACGCCTCCGTAAGTTGTTGATTTTGTTCATAAAGTCCACCTAGCGCACCAAGTGCAAAGGACTCAGCTCTGCGGTCTTGGATTGCTTGAGATTGCCGCAATGCTACAGTTAATAGATCGGCAATCTTCGATGTCGTAATGGGACGATCCTTAGCATCTCGAATCTTAGTCAAACTTTCGCTCAGATTAACCATCAGATAAACGCTGCGACGACTCGGTTGCAGCTTCGCAAGGTCAGGTTCGATCTGTTGCCATAGAGATTTCACTTCTTGAAGGCGATCGCTTTCGACCAGTAAACTTAGAATTAAAGCCTGCGCTTCTAAACGAATGATGCTAACGGGAGAAAGTTTTGCTGCTTCCTCATATTTTTGCAGCGCGCCATCTATATCTTTGATAAATCTAAAGTTATTGCCGATGCTGATCAGTGTGGCACTACTCTCGGCAGGATTGTTTAATTGTTGAGCGATCGCCAAGCTTTGTTCGAGAATTTTCTGAGATTTGGCAAGATCGCCAAGGGTCTGCAAGGTTGTTCCCAAGCTATGTAGCGCTACAGATTTAAGGATTGAGTCTGGCTGCTTTTGGAGATGCAATTCGATCGCTTCTAATTGTTCACTAGCTAGGCGAAATAAACCTAATGCTTGTAGTGCTTGTGCTTGATTAGTTTGACTACCTAGTAACCCAATTTCGTCATCAAGTTGATTGTATTTTTCCGCAGCTATTTTCCAACTGTCAAGAGCGGATTGAGGATTTCCCATCGCAAGTTGGAGACTGCCTTGCGTATTGCTAATTCTTGCCGCGATCGCCATGCCTTCTTTACTGGTCAACTGTTGATCGAGTAGGGCTGTACTCCGATTAATGGTAGTTTGTGCTTGTTTCCATTCTCCCAATTCTTGATAAGCCATTGAGAGATAATTTAGACATAGTGCCTCATTTAGCTGAGCGCTTAATTTGTTAGATCCTGAGCTTTGATCATTTCGGTAGGTGATTAAGGCTTGTTGCCAAGTTGTCACAGCTTCAGCAAGGTTTCCCTGTTCATAGAGCCGAATGCCTTGCTCTAGCAATGAAGTCTGATGGGACTGGGACAATAGTGATGGGATATTCTGCTTTGCTACATTCTGGTTATTTGTAGCGATCGCAGGTTGAATGATTGCTATTGAGCAATAAGTGGCGATCGCCAGCATTAAACAGAAAACAAGATTTTTTTTACCCAGTATTTTTTGTCCGAATATTTGCCAGAACTTTTGAGCCTTAGAGATCGCAAATTTCATGTTTTTCTCCCTATCTATTTGGTTGGATTCGCTGGACAAATGACTGGGAGTCTCCAAACTGGAACTGAAGGCGATGCTGCATAGGCTAACAGCTTTAATCTCCCCTGATCATCTTTTTCCCATCCTTGGGCTTCTATTTGGGGAAGTGGTTGGATTTCGATGGGTGTAGATGGCTGAGTTGTGATATTGTTTGTCTCGCTTTGAGCCGTGATATTTGCTGGAGTTGATGGAATCTCAGACAACCGTAGATCTCGCCAAATTGCTTGACTGGAAATTGTTTGAGTTGCGTCAGATGGAACGCCACCACGCCCAGTGACGATGAGTTCATTGCCCCGAAAGCGATCGCAAGCCGCCACAATTTGTTTGTTACCATCGGTTAAATTATCAGGAAGCTTGACTAAACCTCGGCTGAGATCGTTATCGGGAGAGCGAATTTCCACAAGTCCATTAAATTGTGTACCTAAAGCCGAGGTTGCCGTAATGTCGCTGAAGGGAGTTAAACGATTCAACGTTTGAAAACCAATCACGCCTTTAGCTGTGATAATGACTTGTCCACCAAAGCTATTGAAAGAATTAGCAGTAATATCGCTATTTTCTAAGGGAACTGCTACTAGAAAGTCGGTATTAATCCTAATGTTGCCACCTGTCGCATTACCTAAGGCATTGGTGGAGATCCCACTCGCATTTCGTAAAACTATTAATGTTGAATTTAGGTTAATATTGCCGCGAGTGCCGCTTAACGAATCAATATTTATCCGTCCGCTATTCAGCAGGATTGATGGCGAATTAATAGTAATGTTACCCACCGAGCCACTACCGGGGAAGGTGGTACTGTTACTGCGAAAGTTGCTCGCACTAATAATGCCACCATTGCGCACGATCAATTGATCGCTATTAACGACAATATCGCCACCATTTCCCGTACTAAAAACGGCATTGGCAAATAAACCACTGCGCCCACGTTCAACCTGTCCAGCAATATCGATTAACTTGGCATTTACCAATAAGTTACCCGCATTGCCACGGCTGGACGTACCAACAGAAATTTGCGCTCCGTTATTAATTGACAGGTTATCTGATGTAATTGTCAATATACCGCCATTGCCTGTGCCTTGCTCTGCTGCAGTCGTAATTCCTGTTGGGGAAAGCGGTGTACCAATCAGGCTGATATTTTTCGCTGTTATGTCAATATTGCCTGCATTACCAATTCCAAAAGTACCAGTTGTGAGTCTTGCACCATTCAAGACTTGTAGATTATCGGTATTAATAATAATTTTGCCACTGTTCCCTCTCACATTTGTATTGAGAACTTGAGAAAATATCCCACTTGGATAAAAACCTGAATTAGATATACCAGTTAAGAGAATTTCACTAGCATTGATTTTTATATCGCCAGCATTTCCTGAACCCAATGTACCAGCAGAAATTTCCCCTCCGCCTGTAACTTCTAATCTTTTTGTGTCGATCTTAATATTACTACCATTCCCTGTAGACAGAGATTTTGTGTCTGTAAAGACACCACTAGGGAAAGGAAATAGAACATTAGATTCGCCCCTGATCGCAAAGATATCTGTAGCGCGGACAAATATTTCACTCCCATTGCCATTTCCTAAAGAAGAGGATAGAAGTGCTGAACCATCATTAAGGGTTACTTGTTTGCCTTGTACCTGAATATTTCCACCGCCATTGTTTCCACTCGTATCGGCTAAAGATGCTTGCTCTAGTCGAATATTGCCAAGATTAGGTGCATTATCATAATTTAATAGCCATCCATTAGCCGTTTGCGCGATCGCCACAAACCCACTACCCGCAACGCTACCCAGTTCGATGCGTCCACTATCGGCAGTTAAGTTTGCCCCTTGCAGAGTCACATCACCACCAACCAGAGCCAAAGTTCGACCACTCTGCACGTTTAAAGATGGATTGCCGGGACGAAAAATCTCTACAAAAGGAGGAAAAGGGAAGTCTAACCCATTACCAATACCCTGAGCCGTGATTGCGCCATTAGTTACACCGTTAAACTGCAACCCAATTGGCGCACTAACTAACAATAGAGGCGAGGTAGTTTGAGTACTTGCATTGGCGTTAAATTCAGTCCCATCTAGAAAACGCACACTATTAGCGGTAGTTGCTAAAAACGATCCCCCAATATTCAATCTAGCATTTTGCCCAAAAACAATCCCATTAGGATTAATTAAAAATAAGTTGGCAGGAGCGTTGGCTCTAATTAAGCCATCGATACTGGAGATCGTGTTTCCCGTTACCCTAACTAGAATATTTTGGATGGCGAGAGGATTATTGAAAAATGCTTCAGCACCTGTAGGCAAAGAAAACTGGCTAAAACTATGAAATAAGTTGGTGTTTGCTGTTGTCCCTCCTATGATGGTGAACAAGGGATTAGTATCAACAACAACTGAAGGATTTGGTAATGTGGCATCTGGAGTAATTTGGGCAAAGGTCTGCTGTGGATTACATATAGCAGAAACATTTACACTTACAAAAGCAGCGATCGCATTCCTAAGATAAATTGGCTGCAAAATTTTCATATTATATTATCCTTATTGAGAAGTATAAGCTAACAATTATTCTGATACCTAATATCAACTTAAATTAATCTACTGTAATTAACTAATTTATTAATTTTTAATGATATTATTGCAAATATATTGGTGCAATGAAAAAATGGATTAAGAATCTGTGCTGCCCGCACAGTAAGCAGTACAGATTTTGGAGCTTTATATTTAATTGAGCTTAGGTACTTAGTGAAGGCTAATCCTAAATTAGGACAATATCAAAAAAACAAAAGAAGGTTACGGTACTCTTTGTCTCTTAACTTTCTTCTAGGCTTTATCGCTTTACCAAAGTGGTGATCTCTATATTATATTGTTGGGCAATTAGTTTTGTATACATAGTCAAAACTTGTATGTGTGGAGATATATCGTAAGATGCGGTTACATTGGAAACCTATTGTTTTTTGCGGTGTGATCGCTATATTTGGTTATTTGTCAGCAAAAGATTCTATTCTTGCCCAACCTATTAGATCATCCGATCTAGTTCCACCTGTACCTATAAGCCCCGAAGTCCCGCCACAGTTTCTACCTCCCATTGATCAACTATTAAAGCCAAGTAGTCCCCCAACTCAGCCCAATCTGGAAATACCCGATGCAAACAATACTTTCGTTGTGCAGGAATTCCAAGTTATTGGTAGTACGGTGTTCTCGGCAGATGAGATAACTGCGGTTGTTAAACCTTTTACCAATCGTCCCATCAGTTTTGCAGAATTATTGCAAGCAAGGGCGGCGATCGCTGACTTATATATTCGCAATGGATATATCACTTCAGGTGCTTTTATACCTCCCCAAGAAACAAATAATGGCACAGTCACTATTCAAGTAGTTGAAGGCAAGTTAGAAGAAATTCAGATCACAGGTACTAATCGACTTGACCCTAGCTATATTCGTTCTCGTTTAGAAGTAGCAACAGGCACTCCTTTAAATCGAGATCGCTTGCTTAATGCTTTGCAATTATTGCAACTTGATCCTTTATTTACTTTTGTTTCCGCAGAACTAAAGACTGGTTCGCAACTGGGGACAAACATCTTGGCAGTTAAGGTTGAAGAGGCAAATTCCTTTAACATAAGGGTAAGCCTTGATAATTCTGCACCTCCCAGTGTTGGGCAACTGTTGCGACAAGTTGAAGTCGGCGATATTAACTTACTGGGCTTTGGCGATCGTATTGCCGCTACCTATGGAAATACAGACGGTCGTAACCTCTATAATCTCAACTACACATTACCCGTCAATGCCTATAACGGGACGCTGAGCTTTCTTTTTAGTAATACAAACAGCAGTGTTATCGATCCCGAATTCAAGATTCTTGATATTTATTCCAACTCCACAACTTACGAGCTAACTTTCCGTCAACCACTTATCAAAACACCCGCCCAAGAATTTGCACTTGGCTTGACAGCATCTCATAGTGAAAGCTTCACAACCTTGCTCAAGTTAGCCATTCCGCTGTCGGAAGGTGCAGATGATTTCGGTCGGACGAAGCTATCGACCCTACGATTTTTTCAAGACTTTACACAACGCAGTAGCGAGGAGGTGCTTGCCTTGCGATCACAGCTTAGTTTTGGTTTAGGAAGCGTGATCAATTCTACGGTTAATGCCAAATTCCCTGATAGTCGTTTTGTAGCTTGGAGGGGACAATTGCAATATATCCGCTCTCTAGCTGAGGATACGTTGTTGGTTTTGAGTAGCAATTTACAGTTTGCCGATCGCCCTTTACCAGCAGCAGAAAAGTTTAGTCTAGGTGGTTCTCAAAATGGTCGAGGGTATCGCCAAGACGCTTTAGTTGGTGATAATGGACTGAATGTATCTCTGGAGGTTAAGCTGCCTGTTTTAAAGGTTCCAGAAATCCAAGGTTTATTGCAAATTGTTCCTTTTCTTGATAGCGGCGTAGTATGGAATCAAAGCAATTCTTCTAATCTAGCTAATAACTGGATATTGGGAACAGGATTAGGACTGCGTTGGCAAATGGGCGATCGCCTTACCGCAAGACTTGACTATGGATTTCCGTTGATTTCAGTAAAAGGAAATCGTAATTCCTTGCAGGAAAATGGCATCTATTTTTCCTTCTCATATAGCTTGTTCTGAATTAAACATAAAAAACTTAAGTCAAAGCTTTTTTACAGCGCTTTGCCCTCAAACCAAGATATTTTTTGAAAGTGTTGCTTTGCAACACTTTCAAAAAATATCTTGAGGTTCGTTTGATCTGTAATTGCTGTCAGTGTTTATTTCTTTGAAGCTTTCCACTACTTTATTCTGATTAGGGATTTGAGACAATGATAAGAGTCGCAGCTTACCACCAACCACACAAAGGATCAAGAAGAGGAATACACAGTCTTCCATTTGCTTCTACTGTTTTTTCTGCAATCTTTTGAGTAGAATATGCAGATATTTGAAGAGACTGTGACTCTAGATTTGTGGAAGTACTTTTAGGCTCAGAAATTGCCAACGCCGCAGTACTAAGAGTAATTAGGCTAGACGCAGCGATCGCAGAGATACAAAAGATAGAAGGGATTTTCATGGTTAGCCGCTTAGATTTTACGATTTGATTTCAAGGAACTTAACATTTGGAATCAATTTAATAGTTGTTTTGATTCTTCTATACTCATATATAAGTGTAAGATGACAAGAAAAATCTATCCTAATCCCTGCTTTTTGATGGATATGTCAACAAGTAGGATTTAGAAACTATTCTTTCAGAATGAGTATTTGAGATAATGATAAGAGTCGCCGCTTACCACCAACCACACAAAGGATCAAGAATAGGAATACACAGTCTTCCATTTGTCTCAGCCCCAGAGCCAGCCTTTTGCATTTGTGTAGAATGTTCGGATATCAGCACAGACTGTGACTGACTTGCAGAAATGCTTTTAGGCTGAGCAGATGCCAACGTAGCAGAGCTTATAGTGATTAGACTAGATGCAGCGATCGCAGAGATACAAAAGACAGAAGATTTCATGATTAACCCCTATAAATTTTACAATTTGATTTCAAGAAACTTAATTTGGAATCAATTTAATAGTTGTTTTGATTCCCCCATCCCCTACACATAAATCAAGAACTCTAGAAAACTCTGTTCCGATCTCCATTTTTTGAATGGCTATAGAAACCAGTAGAATTCAGAAACTTGTCGTAGTATTTAACTACAAAATTACTATATTCTATTCAAAGAGTTAATGTCTATACTAAAAAGTTATAAGAAAGTTATTACTGCAATTATCAATCAAACGAACCACAAAGAATTTTTGAAACAATTGCTTTGCACCACTTTCAAAAAACTCTTTAGTATGGATTTGAGCGCAAAGCGCTGTAAGTATGATGGCATGAGGGCAAAATTAAATATTTAAATAGATTTGTCTAAAATCCTTGTGATTACTCAAAATCATTCTAATTGTAACTGCGCCAGTCTATATAGCAATCTAAATGGGTTGTGAGAGTGCGCCCCGAAGGGGCGCACTCTCACAACCCTCCAAATCTTACAAATCATTTTAGGATCGCTATATCTATGTAGTAAAGAATAATTCACAAAATCATCTGATCTCATTTTTTTAAGAGATAAAACCCTAAGGAGTGAGTTCTGGCGCGGATAGCTAGAACTCACTCCTTAGGGTTTTGTTTGCACTAGCCAATTCTTTTTTTGCTATGGCTTAAAGCCGAGAATCTAAGCTTTATATAGAGAATACAAGAGTTTTGGGGATGATAATTAAGTTCTCAATCTATACAGTGCTTTGTAATTAATCATTAGTTTTTCAGCATGAGCAATCAAAGATTTTGACTCATTAATTAATTCTTGAGTAGAGGATTTTATAGGATTGCGATAGTTTCTATAGTGCGAACAAGGCAATTCTATACTGGCATAGACATCTACAACATAGTCGGAAATGTTGATATCGGTGTTTGGATTTGCTTCAACCTTGTTGCAATTCATAATATTTATTTAATTCTTTTAATAGTGTTAATGTCTTAAGTCAGATAAAACATATAAATATCAAGCGTATAGCCCCCCAATGCTGTTAGCCCTGTTTAGTTGTAATTTGTTTCCCTTCTTTGAGTCTGTAGAAGACTAACTTAGTGATAGAGCAATGAATCAGTTGATTGGCGACTTTGCAGATAAATTGCAGCTAAAGACTAAAATTGTTGCTAGGAATAGATTACAACTTAATATTTCTAGTTAGGGAACTAGTGCCATTCCCTATACATACTTAAAGTTAAATTGAGCTACTTTCTTACCCCAAAATTGAAATTGGGTTCCTCTCAACATCAGTTTCTTAAAGACAAATACACATAAAAAACAATAAGAATTAACTAAATTAATCTCCTATAAATAATACTTCGCGCTGATTGCTGTTGTCACTCCCAAAAAGTTATAAGAAAGTTATAAATGCGCGGTGTGTAACTATTTTAGGGATTGAGAACTACTCTTACTAAGATATAGGCTTCTCCGTAAAATAAGGAATCCTATAGTTTCAACCGATTAAAATCCAATATTTTAATCGGATTTAAGTTTATTAAGCGAATATGCAAGGCGATCTACCTTAATAAATATTTATATAGGGATACATAGCAAAGCAAGTTTTACTTAGGACAAAACCCCAGAAGATGAGTTGCGGAACTTCGTGCCACAACTCATCTTCTGGGGTTTTGGTTTGTATTAGCTAACTCTTTTTTTTTGCTATATGAGTATATCTGCGCCAAAATTGTGCAACATAAGACATTTATTGCTAATCTTGCGTTAACTTAAAGCAACATAAGTTCGGCAAAATCTCCAGAAATATCGATCGCAAAGTCGCGTTACCTATCATTTTTTATGGATGCTTTCAATCCAATACCTCCAGAATGGGTCGAAAAGGCTACACATGCTAATGGTTTTTGTTGTCCTAAATGTGGGCAGCCGCCTAGTAAATCTGAAGCGGTGTGGATAAACCGCCGATCGCCTGTTTATACTGAAAACCATCAACGCAAGTGGCAAGAGTTTTATAAATGTGAGTGCCAAGCAGTTTGGTGGGCATGGAGCAACGATCGCCCACCTTCAGAATTTAGCGATCGCGCTATTCGGAACACCTATGACGACGATTTAATCTGAGCCAATGAAATCGCAAGTTGTCTTAGTGCTAGCTTTATTTTTTGTGGCGGGAGCCTATGCCAGTTTTTTAGCCGATTGGACAGGTTTTTATACGGTTTTTTGCCTTGGTTTTGTCTTATCGCTGGTGCTTCCTATAATCTGGCGCTTGGGGCCAAAGCGTTGGGTTTATTTATTAGCAACGTTGCTAGCGGTTTTTGCTTGCTTTTATGTAAAAATTCGTACTCCTCAACCACAAACCGACGATATTTCTAAATATGCGCCGTTATCGAATGCGATCGTGCGTGGACAGGTAATCGAAGCGCCCAGCTTGACTCGGAGTGAAAGGGCAAAGTTTTTACTAGAGGTGAAGGAAATCAATACCTCTGGCAAATTAGACATTAAAGAACTTACCCAAAATCCTGCGGCAAATCCCAGTAGTCCTGAAGCTAAACCTGATGAGGCTAATAAATTTGTAGCGGCTTCGGGAAAATTGTATGTGACTGTGCCATTGATTGAGGTGACAGGTTTACGCTCAGGACAAGCCGTTGAGCTGTCGGGAAGATTGTATTTGCCCAATCGAGCTGATAATTTTGGAGCCTTTGATTTCAAATCCTATTTAGCGCGTCAGGGTGTATTTGCGGGAATGAGTGGGCGATCGCTAGTTGAGCAAGGTAATGCTCCTAGTTTTGGCGAATGGTGGTTTGTGAGTCGGATTGTCCGTGCCCATGTGATGGGTGCAGGTGTGCCAGAGGGTTCATTGCTTAGCTCGCTGGTCTTGGGTAGCCGCGCCGTGGATTTGCCGAGTGATCTTAAAGATGCTTTTATTCAAGCAGGTTTAGCGGCTGTATTAGCGGCTTCGGGATTTCAGGTGACATTGGTACTAGGTGCAGCGATCGCCTTAACGCGAAATAAATCACTCAAACTCCAATTTGTGATTGGTAGCCTGTGCTTAGGGGGATATTTATTGTTAACAGGTGCGAGTCCATCGATTTTGCGCGCCGTGGTGATGGGCTTCGGAAGTTTGATTGGTTTAGTGGTACAACGCCGTAGCCGTCCTGTGATCGGTTTAATTGTTACTGCCGTATTGTTATTGCTTTATCAACCACTTTGGATTTGGGATTTAGGATTTCAGTTTAGTTTTCTAGCAACTTTTGGACTGCTAACCACCTCGCGCTCAATTTCTGAGCGTTTAGAATGGCTACCACCTACGATCGCCGAATTACTGTCTGTACCGATCGCTGCCTATATCTGGACATTACCTTTACAACTATTAGTATTTGGCAAACTCTCTCCCTACAGCTTGATCGCCAATGTTCTGACGACACCGTTAGTTTCTATATCCACCTATGGCGGGCTTATTAGCGGTGTCTTAGGGATTATCTTTGTACCAATTGGAGCCGCGATCGCTTGGTTGCTATATCCATTACTACATTGGATGATTGATCTGGCTCAATGGCTGAATACTTTACCCAATGCGAGTACTAGCGTTGGGGCAATTCATCTCTGGCAAATGTTACTTGCCTATTTGTTATTTATCGCGATTTGGGTAGTGCCTTGGTTTGGCAAGATGCAGCGCTGGACGATCGCTTTTGTTTTAGCTTGTGTAGTCCTATTTGTTCCCAATGCGATCGCCCAAGCTAATACCTTTCAAGTGACATTACCAGCCTTTAATGATGTCCCGATTATGTTGATTAAAAATCAAAATCAAACTGTACTAATTAACAGTGGTGATCAACAATTTGCCAGTTTTACACTACAACCCTTTTTACAGAAGCTGGGGGTTAATCGCATTGATTGGGCAATATCCACCGATACTCAGCCCGATGTTAGCGATGGCTGGAATACTTTGGTGTCTGGCTCAGTAGCGATCGCCCAGTTTCGCGATATCAGTCTCGGTGTTACCCCAAAACCTTATCAAAATCTTCAACAAGCCCTTGCCAATGCTAAAACACCTTTGGCTTCCCTTAAAGCTGGCGAGACTCTGACGATTAACAATCAAGTGGAAATTCAACTACTCAACCAATCTCCTGATGTGCTTAAAATCAAAACAGGTGAGCTATCTTGGTTATTGCTGCCAAATGCTGATCCTAAATCTCAACAGGCGATCGCTGCTAAAAAAGAGCTACTTCCCCAACTATCTGCAAATATTCTTTGGTGGACAGGCAGTCAAATTGAGCCAACTATTTTGCAATCAATCAATCCTAAAATTGCCATCGCCTCAGCAACGAGTGTTGTCGAAGCGATGGTCAATCAACTTTATGATTCCAAAATTAGAGTGTTTTGGACAGGTCGCGACGGTGCAATTCAGTGGAATCCTGAAAAAGACTTTCATACCCTACGCGATCAACAGGACACGCGATCGCCAATCTAGATGGCTTTTCCACTCTTGGTGGTAATCCTTGCCATTCTTGCCAGTTTTTGGGCTTTGGCAGTACGGATTTAGTAATTTATTTTGCACAAGTACTCAAAAGCATTTTCTATTTTGGATTCATTTTTATTCGGTTCTGCAAAAATATGTGTGGTTGCCTTATCCTAAATACATGTCACAGTTATTATCGCAAATGACAGATTTTCAGGTTATAGCGCAATTTCTAGGGATTATTATCAAAGATGGCGATCGCGTCAAATACTTGAAAGTGGCGATCTCCTCTCAAGAATATTGGGTGAAGTTACCGAAAAAATTGAGTCAGAGATTTGATCCAAACTTGACAGATGGTTCTTGGTTAGAGATTGAGGGAACTCAAACCCTAGATCGCCAAAAAGTTATCCTCAAGCTAAAAGCTTCATCTCTTCGTGCAGCTAATTGTCCTAATAGTGAATTAAATCACAAATTAAAGCCCAAACTAAAGTCAACGTTAACTTCCTCTAGCGATGTTCACAATGTGGTTGAGAAGAAAAAGAATAAAGCATCTTGTATTTTGATCTGTCAAAAATCGGACTGTTGGCTACAGGGTGGTAAAGAGATATATCAGAGTTTGGAACAGGAATTGCGTGATCGCGGCTGGAGCGATCGCATCCAAATTCAAAAAACGGGATGTCAAAAGCAATGCAAACAAGCTCCTAATTTAGTAGTTATGCCTAATAAAGATCGCCATAGTCGTGTTAAAGCCTCACAGGTTAAGAACTTACTAAATCGTTATTTTGGCTAACCAAGTTGGATGATTTATACATAGCAAAGTAAGTAAAAGATGAGTGGCGGCGCGAAGCGCCGCCACTCATCTTTTACTTACTTTGCTATAGTTTATGTCTTGCACTTTCTCAGCCTGTCATTACTTTGGTTTTTCTTATCCCCTATATTTTTGGCGATCGCTTCAACTATTTGCAGTAATATATAAGCTTATACTCGTTTGCCAGTACAACTCAAACCCAGTCTGGACTTTGAAATTGGTATCAGGCTAAACTAGGTTTGACAGTTTATAAGTATTTTATAGAAGAAAGCGTGATTGATACTCGTCTCGATCTTTACCATGCCTCTACAGTTCCCAATGGTTGGCCAGGACTGATATGTCGCTATGCGGATTATTTGCCAGTTACAGACCAAACTCCAATTGTCACTTTGCATGAAGGTAATACTCCACTAATCCCTGCGATCGCTCTTAGTGAAAGACTAGGGCGCAATATCAAAGTCTTACTCAAGTATGACGGACTTAATCCCACAGGCAGCTTTAAAGATCGCGGCATGACCATGGCAATTTCTAAAGCCAAGGAAGCGGGATCGGAAGCGGTAATTTGTGCGAGTACAGGTAATACTTCAGCGGCGGCAGCAGCCTACGCTAAGCGTGGTGGGTTAAAAGCATTTGTATTAATTCCCGATGGAAAAATTGCGCTCGGAAAATTGAGTCAAGCTCTAATCTATGGAGCAGAAGTAATTGCGATCGATGGCAATTTTGACCAAGCTCTCGAAATTGTACGGGAAATGTCTGAGAAATTTCCGATTACGCTAGTTAACTCAGTCAATCCTTACCGTCTTGAAGGTCAAAAGACCGCTGCCTTTGAATTGGTCGAGGCGATCGGCGATGCTCCAGACTGGCTCTGCATTCCCATGGGCAATGCTGGTAATATCACCGCCTATTGGATGGGATTTTCACAATATTATGCTTCAGGCAAGTCCACAAAATTACCCCGTATGATGGGCTTTCAAGCAGCAGGCTCTGCACCTCTAGTAACGGGGCAAATTTTTGAGAAACCTGAAACGATCGCTACTGCCATCAGAATTGGCAATCCTGCTAACTGGGCGAAAGCGCTCAAAGTGAGAGAAGAAAGTGATGGCGCTTTTAATAGTGTTACCGATGTGGAAATTTTATCAGCCTATAAGTTTCTAGCTGGCGAAGAGGGGGTTTTCTGTGAACCTGCCAGTGCTGCTTCGGTAGCTGGACTACTAAAAGTCAGTGATCAAATTCCTTCAGGTGCAACGATTGTCTGTGTGTTAACAGGCAATGGCATTAAAGACCCTGACACAGCGATCGCCTGTGCCGAGTCCAAGTTACATAAAGGCATCGCTCCAGACATTACCAGCGTTGCAAAAGTAATGGGCTTTTAAAAAAAGAACCTCCCAACGGGAGGTTCTTTTTTTATTGCAATGTTTTGAGCACTGTTGATATGTCACCATTTAAGATGGCTGATACATTGAGCCGTAAGCCTTCAAATTCCCGACTATGAATAATTCCTGCGGCATCAAGAGCTAACTCCACATATTGACCATTTTCTAAAACAAACCAATCAATTTGTTGATCCAATGTTCGCCAAACAATGTATTCTTTTACGCCGTTACGTTCATAGGCGCGTTTTTTAGCGTGCAAATCATAGGAAACAGTACTTGCGGCAATTTCGACAATTAACTCGGGTGAGCCTGTAATATAGCCATCCTCATCAACTTGAGCATTACCATCTAGCCGAAATAAGACTGCATCTGGTTGCGGTTCATTATCAGCATCCAGTCGGACTGTTGGCTCAATGCCAACTTCTAAGTCAGTCATCATGGACTGGTAGGTAATTAGCCAACCAATGATTTGACTATGAGGTTTAGCATGGGGGGTAAAACGTAAGGGAGATGCCACGTATACAAGTCCTTCGATGAGTTCCGCTTTTTTAATGTTTGAGGCTGTATAACGCCGCTCAAATTCAACGCGATTCAGGCGATCGCCATTTTCCAAAATCGTTAACGTTGGCGGAGAATTGGCTATAACCATAGCTATTACAAATCTTGTAGACGTAATCTTACTGAATCACCGTGTGAGGGTAAGCCTTCGGCTTCGGTTAATAAAGCGATCGCCCCTGATACTTCTTTTAATGCTTCGGGACTGTACTGAATCAAACTGGAATGCTTCAAGAAGGTTTCGACCCCCAGTGCTGACGAATATCGCGCACCACCACAGGTGGGCAAAGTATGATTTGGTCCCGCTAGATAATCACCCACGGCTTCAGGTGTGGAATGTCCAATAAATATTGCCCCCGCATGACGGATTTGATCGATCAACTGCCAAGGCTCTTCGACTTCAAGTTCGAGATGCTCAGGAGCAAACTGATTAGATAGCTCAGCGGCAGTTTTCAGGCTATCGACAACGACGATTAAGCCATAATGGGCGATCGCCTTTTCGGTCATCAAACGACGAGGATGGTTTTCCAGCATCCGATTGACTTCTTCGCAGACCCGATTGGCAAGGCGCGAATCATTGGTGAGCAGGATCGATGCTGCCATCTGGTCATGCTCGGCTTGGGCAAGCATATCGGCTGCTACATAGGTAGGATTAGCACTGGCATCGGCAATAATTAAAACTTCTGAAGGCCCTGCGATCGAGTCGATTCCCACCCGTCCAAATACTTGTTTTTTGGCAAGGGTGACATAAATATTTCCAGGTCCTGTGATGACATCAACCTTGGGGATTGTCTCTGTGCCATAGGCTAAAGCCGCGATCGCCTGCGCCCCACCCACCCGATAAATTTCTTCTACTCCCGCCACCTGCGCCGCCACCAAAATTGCAGGATTGATCGTGCGCTCTTGACCAGGAGGTGTAACCATAACTATCTTTTTCACCCCTGCAACTCTTGCAGGTACGGCATTCATCAAAACAGTACTTGGATAGGCAGCTTTTCCCCCAGGAATATAAATACCCGCAGCATCGACAGGTGTATAGCGCTTGCCCAACACCACATCTTTATCACCAAAATGCACCCAACTTTTTGGTACACGCATTTTGTGAAAGTCGTCGATACGTTGATGCGCCATTTCGATCGCTTTCAGCAGACCGCCTTTGACCTGCTGATAAGCAGCATCAAGTTCCGATCCACTTACGCGCAGTTCCGCCGCCGTAAAGTCTTGACCATCAAACTCAGAGGTATAGTGCAGAAGGGCTATATCACCCTTGCGTCTAACCGTTTGGATGATTTCGGTGACGGTGGCTTCCTTGTGGATCATCTGATCGTCATAGATGCGATCGCAAATCCGCTTGATTTCGGATTCTGCTTCAGTTCTCTGGGTGACAATTCGTAGCATAGATTGTGACGTAAGAAGCGATGATTAATCCTAGCTTAACCTGTATTCTCGTAAGTTGTGGGGATAAAGAGCGTAAATTAATAATGAATTCAACGGAGTTAATACAAAATTTTATGCAAGCAACCGATCGCTCACGTCCAATGCATGGGGGAAATCGTCAATGGGCGGCGAGTCTTGCTGGTATTACACCAGAGCAAATTTTAGATTTCTCAGCGAGTATTAATCCTTTAGGCCCCCCCAAATCGGCGATCGCCGCAATTCAATCCCATTTAGCGGATCTTAATCATTATCCTGATCCCGAATATACGTTACTCAGAGAAGCTTTAGGAAAGTTTCACCAGTTATCATCAGAATGGATTTTGGCGGGAAATGGTGTTGCCGAGCTGTTAACTTGGGTGGGGCGTGATCTTTCACAATTAGCATCAACAGTTCTATTTACTCCAGCCTTTACCGATTACGATCGCGCTCTAAAAACTTTTGATTGTCAAGTAGAAAAGTATCCATTTCTATTTAAAAATCAAGCCGTAAGTTTTAATGCTGATCTGCCAGAAGTCACTAATTCTCATACCAAAGGAATCTTGATCAATAATCCCCATAATCCTACGGGCTACTTATTTACTAGAGATAGCATTTTGCCTTATCTGGAGAGATTTGCATTGGTGGTGATTGATGAAGCTTTTATGGATTTCCTTACGCCAGAGCAACAGCAAAGTTTAATCGATTTAGTTCCATCACATCCAAATTTAGTGATTTTGCGATCACTTACTAAGTTTTACAGTTTGCCAGCATTGAGACTTGGCTATGCGATCGCCCATCCAGACCTTTTACAACGTTGGCAAGCATGGCGTGATCCTTGGTGTGTGAATAGTTTGGCAGTTGCCGCAGGAATAGCTGTAATTGAAGATCGGGAATTTCAGCAACAGACTTGGGCTTGGTTAGAAAGGGCAAAATCGCAACTTTTCACAGGCATATCGCAAATAACTGGGTTAAATCCATTGCCAAATGCTGCAAATTATCTATTAGTCCAAACAGAAATTGCAGGTTCTCTTTTACAAAAGGAACTATTACAAAAAGATAAGATTCTCATTCGCGACTGTCTAAGTTTTCCAGAATTAGGCGATCGCTATTTTCGAGTGGCTGTGCGTCTGGAACATGAAAATCAAAAATTAATAAATGCTCTATCAACACTAAGTTACTGATGTTACGTGGAAGGAATGCCTGCGATCCTAGAAATTAAGGGCTGGCACGGGGGCACAGCCCCTACGAAATCTTAATTGTTCAGGTAGGGGTAATCCCCCCGTGGTTGCCCTGTCACGCTAGTAGCAAGAGATTCATCACCAGAGTTCCACGTAACAAGAGTAAGTTAGTGTCATGCGTCGCCTATATCTGCACATAATTTAAAACATCGTTAGTAATACGCAAGTGAGGCGGCTTGAATTGCTCTATTCATCACTTGCCTTAGCAACTTCAAACTTGGTGCGAGGCAAAGCCGCCACGATCGCATCAAGTACTTTGCTTACAGGAATGATTTCCATTCCATAGTCCTGCATCACCTGCATACTGGGAATGATTGCTCGTTTAAATCCTAGTTTAGCTGCTTCCTTTAAGCGTAAATCTAACTGTGACACAGGACGAACCTGTCCGCCGAGTCCCACTTCACCAATCATCACTGTACGTGGATCGACCGTGCGATCGCGAAAACTTGCCGCTACAGCGATCGCCACCCCCAAATCTACGGCTGGTTCCGCCACACTCAAGCCACCTGCCGCCGCTACATAGGCATCAAGTTTTGATAATGGAATCCCAATCCTTTTTTCCAAAACCGCCAGAATTTGCAGAAAGCGATTGGTTTCGATACCCGTTGTCGTGCGGCGCGGCGAAGAATAACTGGTGGGACTGACGAGGGCTTGTAGCTCCACGACAATCGGGCGCGTTCCTTCACAGGCAACAATCGTGGCAGTTCCGGGGACAGATTCATCGCGATTGCCGAGAAATAATTCCGAAGGGTTAGATACTTCACGTAAGCCGCGATCGATCATTTCAAATACACCGATTTCCTGTGTTGCGCCAAAGCGATTTTTGACCGAGCGCAATAGTCGATGGGTAGCAAAGCGATCGCCTTCAAAGTAGAGAACCGTATCAACCATATGTTCTAATACTTTTGGCCCCGCGATTGAGCCTTCCTTAGTCACATGACCAACGATAAATAGCGAAATATTCTCCCGCTTCGCCACACGCATCAGCGCCGCCGTACATTCCCGCACTTGCGAAACGGAACCGGGGGCAGCATTTAAGTTTGAGAAGTAGAGTGCTTGAATACTATCAATAACCGCAACTTTGGGGCGGAGAGATTGTAATTCTCTCAACACAGTTTCTAAATCTGTTTCTGCTAACAAATAGAGATCATCAGAGTTCTCTTCTAAGATTCCCAATCGTTGCGATCGCAGTTTCACCTGTTGCGCTGACTCCTCGGCACAGACATAGAGCGTAGGATAGCGGCTCATCAATTTCTGCGCCATGCCCAATAACAGCGTACTTTTGCCAATCCCCGGTTCACCACCAATCAGCACAAGAGAACCTGCGACAATACCTCCACCTAAAACGCGATCGAGTTCTTCATAACCAGAAGGCGATCGCGCTTGGTCATTGTCCGTAATTTGCGAGAGGGTTAAGGATTCTCTAGGTTTGGCTTTGCCCGTAGATTTGGCTGTACCGAGATGCGAGAATGTGGCGATCGCATTGGTATTTGTGGACATCACAGGAATTAATTCCTCTTGCAATGTTCCCCAACTGGAGCAAGCGGGACATTTCCCATACATCTGCGGGAAGTCTTCACCGCAGTTATTACAAACATATCGAGATTTTGCTTTTGCCATTATTCAAAGTCTAGGAGATTAAAAGTGATTGAAGATTGGGCGCTATGAAGTATATAAAGAATGTGTACAATGTCTTCTCTAATCGCAAAAAAACTCGATACTTATTTCTTGATTTACCATAGAGAACCTGTCTAATTTCTTCAGAAGTAGAATGATTTTCCTTGATTAATGAGCAGCGTCTGGGCTTGTCTTGTAAGGTGGCGATCAAATTCATTAAACCTCTAAACCACTGATCTGCATATTCAGGATTACGCTTTTTTAACCATAGATAAATTGACTCTATTTGTTGCTCTGAAGAACGAGTTAGTCTAACTTGAAATTCCATGCTTTTTCTGCATTTCTTCGACAAATTGGTTCAAAGGTCTAGTGTGACCCTGTGCCACGTCTTCTAATCCTTTTTTAATTCCAATGATGGTTTCTAGTTCTTCAATTGTATTGAGCAATTGTTGATAGGAGGCTGCATCTTGTACGACTAATTCTGCTTTACCATTGATGGTTAATACGATAGGATGGCCAGTCTTTCTCATCTGGGTGATGAGTTCATTGGTATTCCGCTTGAAGGTAGATAGGGGTTGAATGTCTTGACTAAGATTAATCACAGGACTGTAGCACTAAATTTGCATTCAATTTAATGCTAGCACGAAACAACAAAATTAGTAATGGGGAAAGATAAGGATAGGCGTCACTTCGTGCCGCCTATCCTTATCTTTCTCCATTTTTTAATTCTATTTTTATAAACAGGTGTAGTTTCTTTATTTAACAGCCTGCATCACCAATTACCACTAACTCTCGGAAACTATCTCCTATTTTAACTAACATCACACCTGTGCTAATACCAAGAGATTCGATTTCACCGCTTTCCCCCTGAACTACGGCTACTCTTACCTCAATTTTTTTGTCTTCACTAACAAAAGTTTGGAAATTCTTTTGACCATAAAAGTCATTGCCCACTGCTTCGACAAGGCTAAATCGAGTCATTTTACTATTGATTTTCATCAGCATCGAGTTGGGAGAAATTCCATTGAAAAATAAAAATTTTTGAGTTCTCTTTTCATTTTTTGCTTGTAAGGTCATGCCACATCCACCACCCTTAGAATCAAATAACTCATCAAGGTTGAAGGTGTTAACATCTATAAATGCTGAGGTGATCAACTGTTTTTTGACAGTTTGATTATCAGGAATGGATTTATTCTCCGATGTGGTGGGAGTACTTTGAGTTGATTGAAGAGTGTTGGCAGTATCAACTTGAGCCGTAAATAAGGAACAACCCAAAAGAGCCATAGGCAATAAAAAAAGTAGTGTTGAGGTGTTTTTGCTCATGTTTTATCAAGTTTTCAATATGATTATCAATTATAGCAATTTCAGAATTCTCTAGTTTGATCTTCGTCATAAAATGGGATTGGGTTAGGATGAATTGAGATCGCCTTGGTATTTATAAATATGAAAGTAATTACGTTTCCTTGGTTACTTTAAAACGTAATCGCTATAATTCCTCCATGCGATCGCGGATTTCTTGGCGCAACAACTTGCCAGAAGAGGTTTTTGGCAGAGATTCCCAAATATAGATCGACTTGGGAGATTTGTATCGTGCTAGAGATTTTTGTTCACAAAAGCTTCTAATTTCTGCTAGTGATAATTGAGCTTTAGTCACGATCGCCGCCGCAACTATTTCCCCCCATTCGCGATCGCTTACTCCCACCACACAAGCCTCAGCGATCGCAGGATGTTCTAATAAAATTGACTCAATTTCGGCTGGATAAATATTTTCACCACCACTAATAATCAAATCAGAACGACGACTGACGACATAGAGATATCCATCGCAATCAAGATAGCCTAGATCGCCTGTATACAACCAACCATCTTGAGTCGCCTTATCATCAGATTGATGGAGATAGCCACTCATTACGCTTGCCCCTTGCACCAGAATTTGCCCGATCGCATTAACAGCAAGATCTTGCTGATAATCATCCACAATCCGCAGACGATTACCGAAAAGTGGTAAACCCGATGAGCCTCTCTTTATAGCGACTTCATGGGGTAACAGTGTAGTAATTTGTGAAGCTGTCTCTGTCATGCCATAGGTTGGCATTATCGGCAAATTCAATTGCAAACAGCGATCAATCAGTTCTAAACTCGCAGGTGCGCCCCCCAATAAAATCGCTCGTAATTTCTGTAAATTTTGCCAGTTGGGATGTTGCAGTAACCGAGTTAGCATCGTTGGCACAAGGGAAATGATTGTCACCTTCTCAAAAGCGATCACCTCCAGCACTTCCTGCTCATCAAATTTGGGTAACAGCGTAATTGTCGTTCCATTAATCACACTCCGCCATGCGATCGCTAAACCTCCCACATGAAACAGAGGCATACACAGCAACCAGTTATCATCTGGATGAATACCTAACTGTAAAGCAGAGGCGATCGCGCTATGAAAATGATTGCTATAAGTTAAGGTCACTCCCTTGGGCTTGCCCGTTGTTCCAGATGTATAGAAAATACCCTGTATTTTTTCTAGATTAATTAAGCCCTCACCCCTCTCCACTCTCCCAGAGGGAGAGGGGCACATGACTCTTCCCCTCTCTCTCTCTCTGGGAGAGGGTGCTGGGGAGTGAGGGCAATTCTCAACTACTAACTGCTTAATTTGACTTCCTAAATGATTAGCAGTGAGTTGGGTAAATTCATCGCAAATTAAATATTTGGTCTGACTATCTTCTATTTGCCAGTGTATTTCTTCAGAAGTGAGGCGAATATTCAGAAAAACAGCCATGGCTTCGCACCTAACTAAGGCATGAACAAGCATGATATATCTAGGCTGATTAGTTAGTAACAAACCAACGCGATCGCCTGCCCTTATACCCAAGCTTTGCAGGTAATCTACCCAGTAATTAACATCATCTTCTAATTGAGAGTAAGTCCAATACTCTGATTTTTGGCTAATCGTAGATTTAAAAATTAAGGCAATCTCACCTTTTTTCTGCACTGCGCGTTGTGATAGCCAATTGGGAAATTTCATGTTCAGGGTTTACTTAGAGCCAAATTCGAGGCGATCGAGATATGATATATGAATAAATTTGGTGTAGGTTACACTGTACGTTAATCCTACTAAATTAGATATTAACTTAGGAGTAATGGTAATGAATCCATTTGGTGGCATCGTCCAAAAAGCATTTTATCTAGGTCTAGGCTTGGCGACTGTCGCAGGTGAGAAAGCAGGAGAAACTCTGGGTGAACTCCGCACACAGGCTAGCAAGTTAGCCGATGAGCTAGTTGAGCGCGGTGAAATGACTACCGAGGAGGCAAGAAAATTTGTAGATGATCTGGTGCGTAATTCTCAAAAGCCGATCAGTGAATCTCAAAACTCACCCAATCCTAGTGGTAAAGATACCCCCCGCACGATCTCCATTGATGATGAGGAAGATGATAATTTTAGCCAACCTGTAAACGATGTGGATTCTCTCAAGAGCAAAGTTCAAGCTTTACAGGATGAACTAAAACGATTGCAGAAATAGAATTAGTAGTACAGCGCTTTGCGCTGACTTAAAACCCAGAGCAATTTTTGAGAAAGGTGCTCTGCGCTTTTCTCAAATCAAAGACTCAACAGCCTATATTTTTTTTTGAATTTGAAATCAGCTAATCGCTACCCAGCAATGATTTTAGAAACACAAAATGGCTAAGCCATTTTGTGTTTTAGTATTACTCGGTGATAGCTGGAGATAAATTATTCCTAGGGGTAGCAAATTTTTAGACTCAACAAAGTGTGCGATGATGGTATAATAATTTTCGCAAAAAACTTGTGTTTAACTTGCTGTTTTAATAACTCGCCGATGTAGCACAGGGGTAGTGCAGCTGATTCGTAATCAGCAGGTCGTGAGTTCAAATCTCATCATCGGCTTATTTTTCGTGTTTAAAAATACTCAAAAAGCCTTGCAATGCAAGGCTTTTTGAGTTATGAAATTAAAATAATCATACCTAATACTACCCAATACTACCTAATCGACACCCTTTTTTTAGTCCTGATTTTAGTCTAAACATAATTATGACAATGGAAATTGACGGGAAAAKTGCTCAAGCCAAT
>NZ_NDHW01000139.1 GCF_002251945.1 Pseudanabaena sp. SR411 | reverse complement strand
AAGTTTGCTTGGTGTCTATGGTGCGGTGGAACCACTCTGACCCATCCCGAACTCAGTTGTGAAACGCTGTCACGGTGAAGATACTTTAGGGGTAGCCCTACGGGAAAATAGCTCGATGCCAAGCTTAATTTTAAAAAAAAGATCCTAATCTTACTAAAGATTAGGATCTTTTTTAATTTGTTTCACAACAAAACCCAAGAATTGAATGGCGGCGCGAAGCGCTGCCATTCAATTCTTGGGTTTTGTTGTGTTCTAAGATAAATGAGACTGTAGCTATAATGTAGAGCTATTGGATGAATGTGAACTTGCCGCTATTGCCGTCAGCTTCCATTTTGATTTGGGCTACAAAGAATTGTTTTTGCTGGATTTCGCCTTCAGGAGTGAAGGATATTTCACCGAGCGGCGTAACGTATTTGCCTGTTAGCAATGTGTCGTTTAGTTGTGTGCGAAGCTGTGGTAATGTCAGTGTATTTAGCTTAGTCTTTTTATCGAGAGTACGTAATGCTTCTACAAATACTTGTACTCCTGTAAATGCTTGAGCGCTAAACTGGGGCGGTTCTTTTTTGTTCTGCTCAGTATAGATCTGACGGAATGTGGTATTGATTTCATTCTTCAATTCAGGGCTATAAGCTTGGGCAATGATAATTCCATCACAGAGGGCTTTACATACTGGCAGAATATTGGAAGTATTTAATCCATTCCCACCGATGATCAGACCTTTATAACCTAGTTCACGCAACTGTTTGACAAGGTTTCCACCATCAGCAGATAGACCTGAAATGATAATTAAGTCAGGCTTGATATTAATGGTGTTTGTCACTTGAGATTGAAAATCGGTATCAGTAGTTTGGAAGGTTTGGATAGTTGCAAGGTCTAACCCTTTTTGTTTAACTGTCTCTTGGAATGTGCCTGTTTCAGACTTACTAAAGGCATCATTTTGGGCGTAGAAAACCGCTACTTTTTTGATTTGAGGATTGATTTTGAGGGCAGCCTCGATCGCATTGGGAGCAACTACAGCTACAGGAGCTGATACCCGTGAAATATATTTACCAATTTGAGGAATTCCTTTAGCGGTATTCGATGGGGCGATCACGGGCACGCCTGCACGTTCAGCAATCGGATCAGCGCTAAATGCTTGCTGCGAAAGTGTTGGACCAACAATACCAACAACTTTATCTTGGGAAATTAGTGTATTAAAGGCGTTAATTGTACCCTGCTCATCACCTGCGGTATCTTGAAAAATTAAACGAATTGGAGTGCCATTGATGCCACCTTGTTGATTAAAATAGGTTTCAGCAATTTTTGCACCTGTGACCTGTTCTTGTCCTAGTAATGAAACGTTACTAGTTTGAGCAACTGCAATACCAATGGGAATTGGGGTTTGATTACTGGTAGGGCTATTGTTTGGAGTTGTTGTGTTTGTATTATTGCTAGTTGGGGTACAAGCTATTGCAAGTAAGCAAGATATCAGAGCCGCGATCGCAAAGCTGCAAAGCTGTTTTGTTATTTTGTTCATTAAGTTAGAATTCTCAAACGTTTTTTCTCAAATTAGTCTATAGCTTTTACTGCGGTTTTTTATAGCAATTACCGATCAAACGAACTGCAAGAGAATGTTTGAAAGTATTGTTTTGCAACACTTTCAAATATTCTCTTGATTTGGGTTTGAGCGCAAAGCGCTGTAAATGGGTTTGCTCAAAAGGATGGGCGGCGCTTCTCGCTGCCCATCCTTAGTCCATTCTTGATTGGTGATCCGTCTACTATAGTTCTAGGCTCTAAAATAGTTGAATGTTCTTATGACTTTGATCAAGATTCTTCCAGATTGGTTTCTGCCTGAAAGTCAAGCAACCTCAGAATCAGTTTATCTAAATCGGCGGAGATTTATGAAGAAAGCTGGATTAGGTAGCCTGAGCATTATGGGATTATTAGCTGGCTGTCAAACCCTCGAAGAAAAAAAAGCCATTGTCAAACAAAAACTACTAGACGATCGCTTAAAAGCAATTACCACTTCCCGCAATCTTGCTTTTACCCTTGATCGTCCAATTACCGATGAATATAGTGCTGCTATTTACACTAATTTTTATGAATTTAGTGGAGATAAAGATGTATGGGAGAAAGTGGGGAAGTTTCAACCGCATCCTTGGACTGTGGAAGTATCTGGCTTGGTTGCAAATCCCCAAAAATTTGCGATCGAGGATTTAATAGCCAAAATGCCTATCGAAGAACGACTCTATCGCCATCGTTGCGTAGAAGCATGGGCAATGGCAGTTCCTTGGATTGGTTTCCCCCTCAAGCGATTAATTGAATTAGTGGAACCAAAGGCTAATGCAACCCATGTTAAATTTACAACTTTCTTTCGACCTGAGCAGGCAAGAAGACAAATTTTGCAGAGCGAGCCTTGGCCTTATACGGAAGGTCTAACAATTAAGGAAGCGATGAATGATCTTGCTTTTATGGCTGTGGGCATCTATGGACATGAGTTACCCAAACAACATGGTGCTCCGATTCGATTAGTTTTGCCTTGGAAATATGGCTACAAAAGCATTAAATCGATAGTCAATATTGAATTTAGCGATCGCCAACCAGCTACATTTTGGAATACACGTATTCCCCAAGAATATGATTTTCTTGCCAACGTCAACCCCAATATTCCCCATCCCCGTTGGTCGCAGGCTAGTGAAAAGATGCTAGGCACAGGCGATCGCTATGCTACGCAAATGTATAACGGCTATGCCTCTTATGTATCTAATTTGTATTAAGGGTTCACGTCTATGCACGTTAGTTTTAAAAGCAGAAAACGACTATGCCGTTTTCTGCTTTGGTGTTAGATCGAGCTATTGCTAATTTTGCGAATGGCAACCACTGCTGGTTTTGGCGAGTCATTGGGCTTGAGGGAGGGCCAGTTGGAGCCGATGGGAACTTTACGAGTTTGCATGAACTCTTTGCCATCTGTGGTTCGCATCGCAAATTGACGCGATTCAGAGGTCATATCTTTGCGAGTACCTCTAACTTCCCCAGGGTGCTGCACTGACAGGAATAAAGTCTGCTGATCGCTGGAGAAAAATGGACCTGTGGTTTCACATTCCATTGGACCAAATCCAAATAGAAAAGCCTTCCCAATATCAGCGCCAGATGTTGGTAAAAACCAGATAGAACTGTTGCCGTAAAGTCCGCGTAAGTCTGATTGACTGACAGATTTACCAGACTTGTCCTTGCGACTAGGAATCGCGAGGTTATACTTGTCAGTTGACATGTCGGTAACCATCCAGAGATGACCACTGCGATCAATCGCTAAGTTATCAGGATTTGCAAAACCCAGACCTCCCTCCGCAGGTTCGCCACCTGTAGCAATCATTGACCATTGGAAGTTCATTGCATTGGGTTGATTTTCCTGCTCATTTAAACGCATGATCCAGCCATATTCATAAGCTTTGCCATCAGCACCTTTAAAGATTCTCAAATCTGGACTACCATCGCTATCACTCGCAGCACCTGAGGTAAAAGTAATAAATAAAGAACCATCTGGGGCTACTTTAGTATCTTCAGGACGGGCGGCACAGGTTGCACCAATAGCATTAGCCGCATAGTGAGCGTCGATCAAAATTGCGCCTTGCTTTTCGCGATCGCTACCTACATACAAATCACCCAAGGTTTTGAACTTGGACTTAAATTCCGAAATCTCCTCTTCTTTAGTTGCTCGGAAAATCCCACCTGTGGGTCTTTGGGGAAGGGGCAACATTTTCCCAGCAAGGACATCTAATCTATGGGGATTGATTGGGGTAGAAGGTTCTAGAGCAATCCAGCTACCCGTACCATCAGCATTAAACTTAGCCGCATAGAGCATTCCTGATTCCAAAAGTTGAGAATTACCCTTGTCTTTAGGATCGTTGACAAGCCCTTTGCTAACAAATTTGTAAAGGTGTCCACCACGGCGATCGCAACCCGAATAAAATACTAGTGGCTTGTCAGCTTCGGCGCGAATGCCTACCGCTTCATGGCGATAGCGTCCTAGCCAAGTGTGCTTTGTGCCATAATCCTCAGGATTAGCAGGGTCAATCTCTACCATCCAGCCGTATTTGTTACCTGCTAAGCCCAACACATTGGCGACACCATTGAGATCTCCACTGTCCTTAATGAATTTTTTCTTACTCGGATCGAGGGAAGTTCCATCAGGCATGACTGGTTCTGGTACAAAATCTTGAAAATTCTCTTCGGCGCTAAATACAGTTCCCCAAGGGGTTGTACCACCCGCACAATTGTTAAATGTCCCAATAATGCGATCGCCGATTTTATCGGTATAGCCTAAACCATTCTTTTTCCGAAAAATTGTGACAGCAGCCCCTGTTGTCTTGAGATAGCGACCATCATCTAAACCTGAGATGCCAGTAATGCGGCGATCGGCTTTGGAATTTGTCCGCACCCATTTACCTTCAGAGGTTCGACGTACCGAAATTACACCAATTCCCAAATCAATCAGTGCTTCTTTGGAGATCAGCTCAATTTTGGCTTTGAGAGGATCGCTTACTGGTAAAGACCATGCATCAATATCCTTAGTACCACGAGCTTTAAGGGCTGAGTCAACTTCATCAAATGGTAATTTTTTACCAATAACCTTTGCATAGGATTGCTCCCAAGGAATACTACTAATGTATTCAAAATTGACGGTTAGATATCCTTCATTCGCACTTGTTTCAATCAGAGATAAATAATCATTGTTATAGCCAAAACGCGAGTCACCCACTGGGTCGCCCCATGCGGCAATGACATCATAGATAAATCCTTCAGGTAAAACTAGATCGTCAGCTACTTCAAAAGTTCTATAAAATTGACTCTGTTTTGATGGTGCGATCGCATCAGTTACTAATGGCATTGGGCCTTTAATCGGTTTAAAGTTTAACTGTGAAGAAGATGTTGCGGCTAGAGCTTCACTGTTTCCTTCAGACCCCATAAAAGGCATCGAAAATTTGGAGACTGAGCGATCGCGAGATCCTACGTCAAATAACATTGCTCCGCCAATTCCACCGATAAAAGTTAGGAAATCTCTGCGTTTAATGGTCATGTTTTTTGATAGCTTTCTAAAGTTAGTTTCGTGAGGATTGACGATAGTTCTAACTTTAGCGTCATGAGTTTAAGGCTAGGTAAAACTATGGATAAGGAAGCAATTTTTGATGGCTTGGCTTCGCCAAGCCATCAAAAATCCTAGCGAGATTGAATGAATCGAAACTGCGCTCAGTCTGCAAATTTGTTTTAGGGTAGGTTAACTATGTTTAGTTTTGCGATTCTCTCTATTTTTTTCTATCTAATTACAGGATTATTAATTCTTTTCTGTTTGACTCTAATTATTAACTTTGTAAATAATCGATCATTTAAATTCCCAAACAATCGAAATTTAGAATGTTTTGGAGAAGTTTTGGGTGCTTTATGCGCTACAGGTATTCTAGGGACTTTATGGAATTTGGGGCATGGAGCAAATGCCAAGGGCAACTGGTATACAATATTTATCCAAATGCCTCTGTATGGATCTCTACTAGGGGGAATTCTTGGTAAACTCGTTGGAGAAAAAATCTTATCAAAAGCACCACGTTATTTACAAAGATGGCTGATTGTAATTACCATAATAATTGCTCTAGTAGCACTTTATAGCTACATCTACACTGGAGCAACTAGTTATGGAGATAATTGACTTAAAAATGCTCAATGCTAATTTCAGATGATATCAGTGACCCAAAAACACATGTCAAAATCATTGCAAAATCTTGCTTCTAAAGTTCGGTTCTTTATCTTTGCGATTGGCTCAATCTCTTTAGCAGCAGCACTTACTGATCAGGCGATCGCCCAAATCTCTATTCCTAAAGCCCCAGATCGTAGCGAAGAGTGCGAAATTCTAATTGTGGGTGGTGGTGTGGCAGGAACAGCTACGGCTTATGAAGGATTGCTAGCAGGACGAACTGTTTGCATGACCGAGATTACAGATTGGGTCGGTGGACAGATGACTTCTCAAGGTACATCGGCTTTAGATGAAGCGAAAAAACAGCGCAATCTCTGGTTCTTTCCCCAAGGTTATACAGAATTTCGGAAGAGGATTGAGCAGAACTATGGCAAATTGAACGCGGGAGATTGTTGGGTAAGTGTGTCTTGTTTCATTCCCAATACTGCTCAGCAAATATTAGTGGGAATGTTGCAGGAAGCGGCGCAAAAGGGCAATGGTAAATTGAAATGGTTCCCGAATACAGTAATTAAAAAGCTGGAAATGAGTACTGACGGCAAGCTAATCGATGGTGCGATCGCCATTCAGCATAGCCCTACACCCAATACGCCACCGTTAAATACTGAGCCACTTTCATCAATCATTGAAGATGCTTATCGCTACGAAAATTCATTGCGATTAAACAAGCAAATTATTCGGTTCATTCCGCTTGTCAGCACTGAAAAGCGTCCTAGTGATTGGTTTGTGATTGATTCGACGGAAACAGGGGAAATTATCGCTTTAGCCGATGTTCCCTATCGTTTGGGTATCGATCCGCGATCGCATCTCAATCCATCATCACCCGTCACCGAGAATGATCCATACTGCACGCAAGGCTTTACCTATACCTTTGCAATGGAGCAAACTGCCGAAGCGCAACCCCAGCAAAAGCCCAGTTTTTACGATCTCTATTTACCCTATTACGGCTCTGACCCAAAACCTAATCTCGCCAACTTTGACACGATCTTTACCTATCGCCGTATTTGGAGTGCTGAAGCTGAAAATTCGAAAAAGAATGCCTTTGGAGTTTCGGCTATGAAAGCTGGTGATATCTCCATGCAGAACTGGGTTTGGGGTAATGATTATCGTCCGGGAACTGACAAAGACAATCTCATTTATTCGAGAGAGCAGTTGCAAAAATCAGGACAGTTGGAGCCAAATGGATGGATGGGAGGTTTAAGAGCGGAAACCCTCAAAAGTGGTGAAGAAATTGCCCTTGGTTTTTACTATTGGCTAGTAGCAGGAACGACCGACTCACAGCAAAAAACTGATTGGAAAAAGCCTTTCCCTAATCATCGTTTGCTGACTGGATTCGATTCGCCAATGGGAACTTTGCATGGACTATCCAAATATCCCTACATTCGTGAGTCCCGTAGAATAATTGGTCGCCCTTCCTACGGTTATCCTGAAGGATTCAGCATGTCTGAAATTGATGTATCACAAGTAGATTTTAGTACTGAAATCTATCGCCAAAGTCTCTCTGAGCAAACCTATCGCAGTTTATGGAAAGCTCTAGCAGGTGTAGAGTCAGCTAGTGCCATTAGAAATAATACTGAGCCGCAAGAGATTTCCCGCCGCACTCGTTCTACGATTTATCCTGATGCGATCGGTATTGCTCAGTACTATCTCGACTTTCATCCTTGCCTGAGCGAATATCCCGTCGAAAAAGCTGGCAATACCGAAAGAGCAGGAGTTCGCAATGGACATGGACCAGCGTTCCCAGGACAAATTCCGTTGCGATCGCTAATTCCTCAAAAAGTCGATAATCTGATCGTATCTGGTAAAAACATCGCCTTTAGTTATATCGTTGCCGCAGGTTATCGTGTCCATTCCTACGAGTGGTCAGTGGGAGCCGCTGCTGCAACGACTGCATCCTTTGCGCTAGCTGAAGGGCTACTTCCCTATCAATTAGTTGAAGATTTACCGCGAGTGAGTCCCAAGCTTTCGCAATTACAACAGATGCTAGTAAAAAATAATAATGCGATCGCCTTTCCTGACACTTCTATTTTTAATCTCAATTGGAGTGATTGGAAAATTTGGTAAACAAAAGCAGCCATGCAAAGCATGGCTGCTTTTAATAACTGACGTTACGTGGAACCCTCATCCCCCATCCCCTTCTCCCGCAGGAGAAGGGGACTGGAGTCTAGACTAAGTTGATTAAGAAAATCAGAAAAAGAGCAGGAAGAAGCAACCCAGAGAATGGAGAACTGAGCAAATCCAAGAGAATGAAAAGGAGAATATTTAGGATTAGG
>NZ_NDHW01000138.1 GCF_002251945.1 Pseudanabaena sp. SR411 | reverse complement strand
ACTCTCTCAAGTTGTTAATTTGTCTCCTCTTCGGCTTCATATTTTAAAGTTTTTTTCTCCCACCTGCCAACGCTATTATTTGCTCCCTGCACCTGTTTCGTAATTGTTTTTCTCATTCCATTACGAGCGGAATGTGGGTTCTAGCGAAAGGGAATGATTTCCGCTTTTAAACCAGATTGGGCGAGTTTCTGCACTAGTTGATTTGCCGTGGCACTCTCACTATAGGCTCCTACTTGCATCACAGTTCTACCACTACGGGACAACCGAAATGCGTCAGGAACAACCGTTTTTACTCGTTGAGTTACAGCAATAGAAGTATCAGGAACAACTACACGATATTGAAAAGGCTTGCCTGTAGTAGGATCGACTGACACAGGGGGTAAAGCTGCAACTCTAGGAGGAATGGCGGGACTGCTATAGTCACGCTCAATGATGATTGTCGTTGGTGCATTGTTAGCACTAGGATTAGTGGAAATCACTGCGCTTGGTAATGCTTGACTAGCGCTAGGTGGCTTGGCTGGTACAAATACTGTAGTTGGTGAGGCACTAGGATTAGATTGAATCGGAATAGCATTTCCTGTATTTGTAGGCGATGCAGGAATCGCAGGAAGTGGGACAGGACGGATAGAAGCGATGGGGCTAGCATTGGTAATCGGAGAACTTGATGCTCTCAAATCTAGTAATCCTTTCACCTTCGATTGATTAATTTGATTACCTGCGGCTACTAAAGGAATAGTCGTAGCATTATTAATGTCAAATTCACGGTTGTTTCGGAAAGTATTATTTCCCAACGAAATCGTCGTACCAAGGTCAGGGCGAGGAGAGCCATTGGAACTACTGAGAACTACTAAACCATTACGCTGATTATCAGCGATCGCATTGCCTCGCAGTGTTGGCTGAGCCGTATTAGAAATGATAACTCCATCCACATTGCGGGAGATATTATTATTTGCTAACACCACCTGAGATTGTTGCCCAATCGACAATCCAAAGCCTGTATTCTCAAATCTGTTATCACGAATTTCCCCTGTGCTTGTGCCAAGAGCCGAAATACCACTGCCTTTATTGTTCGTAAATAGATTATTGCCGATGTAAGCATTAGCACTGCCTGTGAGGAAGATACCATCATGAGTACTACGCACAAAGCTGTTGTTGGCAATAACCACATTGCGACTGGACTCTAACCATAGTCCATACCCCCGTGGATTGCTATTGGTGATAGTAACGCCTTCAATGCGAGAGTTCGTTGCGGCAGCGATCGCAATATTTTGACTGGCAAAGGTAGGACTAACAAAGCGACCACCGCCGCTAATGATTACATTACTTCCATTTGTACTAGGATTACCACGTAGAATTGCACCTTTAGGAAGACGAATCGGAAAACTTTCGCCAGAGGCGGCGCTATATGTACCATTACTTAATTGAAAGATCGTTCCTTCTTGCGGATTAGCAGCGATCGCGTCAGTAATTGTTCGATAAGCCTGTGCATCAGTACCTTGTGGAGATACATAAACAATCTTTGGTTGAGCAGTCTGCGCCCAAGCAATCGAGGGTGTGGCGAGTGAGGCAAGAAAAACTATATTAATAAGACGAGGACAGGGAAACTTATTCATATTCGGACACCAACAAGATATCTAGCAAACATGTCTAACTAGACTAGCAGGAAGTTGCTTTTGTTTCATACAAAAAAAGGAAGTGCATCGCACCTCCTCTTTTAGATCTTTGATTAAGCCGAAGTTACAGGCTCTTTGGCGAGAAACTTCTCAAGCTCACTAATTGCCTCAGCGTCAACCTTCTCTTGCATTGGACAGAACTTAGGACCACACATCGAGCAGAATTCTGCGGTTTTGTAAATATCCGCAGGCAAAGTCTCATCGTGATATTCCTTAGCCCGTTCAGGATCGAGGGATAGCTCAAATTGCTTATTCCAATCGAAGTTGTAACGTGCAGTTGATAGCTCATCATCGCGATCGCGGGCGTTAGGACGATGACGGGCAATGTCGGCAGCATGAGCCGCGATCTTGTAGGCTATCAAGCCATTACGCACGTCTTCGGCATTGGGCAAGCCAAGATGTTCCTTTGGTGTGACATAGCAAAGCATGGCAGTACCATACCAACCAGCCATTGCTGCACCGATCGCTGAAGTGATGTGGTCGTAACCAGGGGCAATGTCAGTCACCAAGGGACCCAGCACATAGAAAGGAGCTTCGGAGCATTCTTCCATTTGCTTACGCACGTTGAACTCGATCTGATCCATCGGTACATGTCCAGGACCTTCCACCATGACTTGAATATCATGTTCCCAAGCGCGACGGGTTAGCTGTCCAAGAGTTTTCAATTCTGCAAGTTGGGCTGCATCAGATGCATCATGCAAGCAACCTGGGCGAAGAGAATCGCCTAAGCTGAAGGAAACATCATGCTTCTTGAAGATTTCGATAATGTCGTTGAAGTGGGTATAGAGAGGATTTTGCTTGTGATGGTGCAACATCCATCGCGCCAAAATACCACCACCACGAGACACAATACCTGTGAGACGATTCTTAACGAGTGGCAGATGCTCGATTAAAATCCCTGCATGGATAGTTTGATAGTCCACACCTTGCTCCGCGTGCTTCTCAATGATATGCAAAAAGTCATCGGGAGTTAGGTTTTCCATTCTGCCATGCACACTTTCGAGTGCTTGATAAATGGGAACTGTGCCAATGGGAACAGGTGAAGCATTAATGATCGCGGTACGGATCACATCAAGATCACCGCCACCCGTGGACAAGTCCATCACGGTATCTGCGCCATACTTGACCGATAGATGCAACTTTGCAACTTCTTCGTCAATATTAGAGGAGTTAGGTGATGCACCAATGTTGGCGTTGACCTTACATCTAAAGGCGATACCAATGCCCATTGGCTCAAGGTTGGTGTGATTCTTGTTAGCGGGAATAATCGCCCGACCTCTAGCAACCTCGGCACGTACCAATTCGACGGGCAGATTTTCACGCCATGCCACATACTGCATCTCTTCGGTGATGATGCCTTGACGAGCGCAATGCATTTGCGTACCGCGATATTCTCCGCGCCTTGTGGGTGCAGAGTTAAGCTTTAGTCCAACTGTCATGTAAATTTCCTCAAATAATGTGCTTTCCTACGCCGATGTCAATCGGTTCAGGTTCTAAGGATTTGCTCTCAGTCTGGTTTTCACAGACACTCCTAGCATCTTGAGATCATAGCATTGTAAAGCTAGTGCTTAGACTTAGAAATAAGGTGGAGTATAAAAGTTATAGCTATAGCCATTCTTGTTAGGACATAAAACCCAAATAGTGTGAGGAGGCGCGAAGCGCCTCCTCACACTATTTGGGTTTTGATCTTTCCTGATACAGGTGGCTATAGCTATAACGCAATTGCATTGTCATGTCATTGCCAAGATTATTTGCAGCGCAAATCAATATATAGTTGAGGATAGGTTTTGATTAAGAAATGTGATGGCGCTAACACTCGATGCGGATGTAATTGTAATTGGCTCAGGAATTGGCGGCTTAGTCACCGCAACGCAATTGGCGGCGAAGGGGGCAAGCGTAATTGTCCTTGAGCGCTATTTGATTGCGGGGGGCAGTGGTGGCTATTTTGAGCGCAATGGCTACCGTTTTGATGTGGGCGCATCGATGATTTTTGGCTTTGGCGATCGCGGTACGACTAATCTGCTTACCCGTGCGCTGGCGGCGGTGAATATGAAAATGGAGACAATTCCCGACCCTGTACAGATTCATTACCATTTGCCGAATAATCTGGAAATCGAGGTGCATCGTGATTATGAGCAGTTCATTAAAGAATTAGGCGATCGCTTTCCCCATGAGCGTGAGGGTATTCGCAAGTTTTACGATGAATGTTGGAAGATTTTTAATTGCTTAAATGCGATTGAGTTACTGTCCCTCGAAGAATGGCGCTACTTGATGCGCGTATTTTTCCAGAATCCTCTAGCTTGCTTAGGTTTAGCTGCCTATCTGCCCCAAAATGCAGGCGATATCGCCAAGAAATATATTCGCGATCCTGAGTTGCTGCTATTCATCGATATGGAATGTTATTGCTGGTCGGTGGTTCCCGCCGATCGCACACCAGCGATTAATGCAGGGATGGTGTTTAGCGATCGCCATTATGGCGGCATTAACTATCCCGTCGGTGGCGTGGGTAAAATTGCCGAAAAATTGGCGGAAGGTTTGGACAAAGCGGGTGGAGAAATTCGCTATGGCGCAAGAGTTACCCAGATTATTCCCAAAGCAAAATCTGGTAAAGGTGCGATCGGTGTAAAACTGGCAAGTGGCGAAATTCTCTATGCCAAGAAAGTCGTTTCCAATGCGACACGTTGGGATACTTTTGGGAACTTGCTCAAGGATGAACCTTTGCCTAGTGGTGAAAAAGGTTGGCAATCACGCTATCAAAAATCCCCTAGCTTCCTGAGTTTACATCTTGGTGTCGAAGCTTCTGCTATTCCCGATGATGCAGCTTGTCACCATATCTTGTTGGAAGATTGGAACGATATGCAAAAGGAACAAGGCACGATTTTTGTATCGATTCCTACTCTGCTTGATCGCTCCCTTGCCCCTGACGGGCATCACATTGTGCATACCTTTACACCTAGTTGGATGAGTGAATGGGAAGGTTTATCTGCTTCGGAATATGAAGCAAAGAAAAACGAAGCGGCGAGAAAGCTATGCGATCGCCTGTCAGCGATTTTTCCTAAACTAGAAGATTGTCTCGACTATCAAGAAATTGGCACTCCACGCAGCCATCGTCGTTTTCTTGGTCGTGCTGATGGAACCTATGGACCAATTCCTGCGGGTAAGCCTTTAGGTCTTTTGGGAATGCCTTTTAATAGAACTTCTATTCCCGATCTATATTGTGTTGGTGATAGTACTTTCCCAGGACAGGGTTTAAATGCTGTAGCATTTTCGGGCTTTGCTTGCGGTCATTTGGTTGCATCGTCATTAGGGCTTTTATAGAACCCATTTGGTATCTTAGGAAGAGTAGAAAAAGGAGTCAAACATGGGATATAGCAGCAGCCTAAGCGATCAAGAGTGGGAGATTATAGAACCTCTGTTACCTAAAAAAAAGAAGACGAAA
>NZ_NDHW01000137.1 GCF_002251945.1 Pseudanabaena sp. SR411 | reverse complement strand
AATTTCCACAGGCGATAACCCACATCACGAATATAGGATGAATCGTATCCGCAGGTTTCGGCAATCTCCGTATAAGTCTTGCCTTCCCATGTTTGCCGAAATACTTGTTCTTGAATGTATTTCAAGCGTTTTTGCAAGCGTTTTTGTTGTAAAGCGGTATCAACAATAAAGATCGCATCTTCAATAGTCATTCTCGAAGGATTGATCGCATTGCTCAAGTCATAGGAATTTTCATTCACATTGCTCACTTTGTCTACCTCATCCAAATCACTGATGTGAGGGCGAYTGATGTRAGCATGTCTACGCACCACGATTTGAAGATTATTMTTGGTGACACGCTCCCCAAACGCATTGGTCAGCAATTTCCACAGGCGATAACCCACATCACGAATATAGGATGAATCGTATCCGMAGGTTTCGGCAATCTCMGCATAAGTCTTGCCTTCCCATGTTTGTCGAAATAATTGCTCCTGAGTATTGCTCAGACGTTTGTTCTGTAAGGCGGTGTCAATGATCGAGAGGGCATCTTCAATAGTCATGCTCGAAGTATTGATCGCATTGCCTGCCAAAGTCGTAGCTGCATTGACATGACTCACTTTGTCAGCATCACTCACATTATCAATGTGATGATTGACCATAGAAATAGTTAGATTGTGAGATATCTCTTCAGCAAAATGTGCATATTCGCCCCCTAAACGCTTTAAAATTTGTGCTGTCAAAATGGCAAAAGGTCTAGTTTGATGGACAAAATTGGAGTCTTGAACCAGTTGTGGACTACGAATAACCGCAGCAAACTCTTCTAAAGAAACCCCTAAACGCTCTGCAATATATTCCGAAACCTCAGCCACAATATTAACAATTTCCGAACTTGGAACCGACTCCAACAACAGATCGCGCACACCCTCAATAAAATCATACTGCACATAATTAGGATTCGTCTTCGCCGTAATTTCCGACAAAGGCTTCAGCAAACCACCCAAAAACACCTCAGCCACATGAACAGGTTGCGATTGAGTCAAAACCTTAGACTGCAAAATCCGCACAATCGGCAAACTAATCACAGGCGCAGCCGCCAACAACCCCGCCAACCGCCTCGCGATCGGCGAAGCCGTCAACCGAAAACTCTGCACCCGATCCTCAGCATCCAACTCACTCGCGCCATCAAGCTCGATCGCCACCTCTGGCACAGCAAACAACTCAGGCTCAAACACAATCCCCGCCGCCCATGCCCCACCCTTACCCGTCAACATCTCCGCCCAAGCCGTAAACTTTTCAGGCTCTAGCGTCACCACAGGAATCTTGATACTAGTCGCCAGATCGATATCATACCAAGTAGAAACCGTCGTAGTCGTTAACTGATAATTGGGAATCCCCGCCGCCAAAGCACTAAACTGCGCCGCCACACCCCGCCCCAAAGCCGTCCTCCCCCACAACCAATCGGGCAACATTTGCAAGATCGCCACCATCCCACTGCGCGACCAAACTTGCAAAGCAGACGCGATCGTCCCATTTCGCCAGATCGGAGCAATACAATCACTAACCACCAAGACCAAACCACGACCATTAGCCTCAATCAACTCGCTAGGACTGCGCGGCGAACCATTGCGATCGCTTGCCGTAGCCCCCGCATAAATGCACACCTTCTCAGCCTTATCCGTTCCCAATCGCCAAACCCGTACATCGCGAAAGACACCGTAACTCGATAGGAAATGCTGTAACTCCGCGATCGTATGCCGCCACATCAACATCGAAGCGCTATCGTCAATCACCAAAGCCAAATCTAGCCAAGGTTCCAAGGCAGGACGCAACACAGGACACCAAATCTTCTCTTCCGCAATCCTGCGTACAGTCGCCTCCTCATCCAGCAAGGTATTCACCTGTGAAGGCACACGCCGCATTAACGGACGCAGCGATCGCGCTAACTCTAGAGGTTCTTGCAGCGATCGGGCATCAGGAATCTTCAGTTGCAACTCATCAGAACGCCGAGTCGAGCGATCGTCATTTTGGGCATTTTTAGAATGCACTTCAAAGTTCTGCTCGTCTTCTTTATTCTCATCTTGCCGATCGCGATCATCATCCCTTAAAGGTTGTGCTGGTCGTTTTGGACTTTCTCGATTAGAAACTGAATTGTCTAAAGCCTCGTTGCGATCACCCTGCTCAGAGATTACCCCATCACCAAACTGCTGCATCTGCACCGCTAACCACAGCACATCCGCAATCTCTTCATCGGTGAGATTTAATCCCAAACCCAGAGCCGCCACAACATTGTCGATCATCGATCCTCCGCACTCGATAGATACTTCAGGAGTACATCAGTCAACTTTTCGCGATCGCCCACTGCCGAACTAGGATCGCGAGTGAGCAAATAAACCGCATTTAACAATTGATCGGGCGCTAAATCGCCATTCTCGCGTTTTTTGAGAAACTCCGCAATCAGTGGCTCCGCTTGAGCGATTACTTCATCTCCCAAGTGCGATCGGACAATATCAGTCAAAGCTTCTTTATCAGGATCTTTCATATTCAGACGCAAACACCGTCGCAAAAAAGCAGGCGGAAAATCCCGTTCCCCATTACTAGTTAAAATGATGAATGGAAAAGCATGACATTGTACCCGTCCTTCCTGAATGGTCACATCCATCCCGTCATAACTACGCACTGTAACTTTTTCAGCCTGTTTCGCCAGCCGCGCTAGTTCAGGAATCTCAAATTCTCCCTCCTCAAACAGATTCAAGAGATCGTTAGGTAAATTAATGTCACTCTTATCGACTTCATCAATCAACAGCACGCGAGGACGCTTGTAAGGCAATAAAGCCGAACCCACCGCCCCCAATTGAATATATCGCCCAATATCCTTGGCTAATTCTTCCTGACTATGATCTTTGACCTCTTGCAAACGGGCGATCGCATCATAGCGATATAACCCTTCTTGGAGCGTAGAACGAGTAGAGATCGGCCATAACAAAACAGGACCTAACTGTAATTCATAGGCAACAGCATAAGCCAAAGAAGTTTTGCCCGTCCCCGGTTTACCCGTAATTAACAAAGGACGACGCAAGTACAAGGCAGCATTAACAATACTTGCCAAATCGGTGTCATTAGGTGGAACCTTAAAAGTCTTACCGCGCTCCTTAGTTTTCTCGGCATTCGCACTACTTTGGACAGCCTCAGTTAACTCCACAAAGGACTTTTCATCGATCCGCGCAAACTTTCGCCAGTTTGGAGGTGGCGGCAAGCGATCGATATCGCCGTGAGGAGTAGCATTACCTTTAAAAATTTTCCAGTCGCCCATTTTTACCAAACTCCTAAGTAGTTGTAAGTTATTGCCCTGTGGGTAAGAGTCTTGCCATAACATCAGGAGTCAGGCGATTAGGATCTTCCCATAATAAAACTAAATGATTACCAAAATGTTCCTCAGGATCATCACATATATAAGCCTCTTCACGCTCCTTACGAATATATTCTGGTAGCGTTTCTAAATTTCCACTCGTCAGTAAGCAGTCTAATTTAGATTCGCGATCGCATTCCCGAATATCTTTTCGCATCCAAACCGCGATCGGAATAGCCGATTTTAAGATCGCCTTAAATATATTTTTGCGTTCTAAATCTGGCGGTACGCATATGATCTTGATACCAAGCTTTGCTTTCAAATCCATTGCCAATTTCTTCCAATTACAGCTATTAACTGTAGTAAAAGGTTCAAAGGAATCTAGGCTGGGAACTAATTTGAAATTTATATCAGCTCGGTTCCAGTTGTTTTTCCATTGCTGAAAGTTGTGCAACAAATAGGTTTTATCAAGCCTCTCGTATGAACGTACTAGAACCTGATATTGAATGCCTAAAGGATTAAACTCATCACAATCTAGGGGATCGGGAATCACTTCCAATCGATCTACTTCAGTAGATAAATAATCAATTGGCAAGAAAAACTCAATCGTAAGCTCATAATCTTTACTAAATAATTGTTGGAGGCTCTGATCGAGTAAGTTTCTGACAACAGAAGGAATATCACTCAGAGAACAGACAACTCCTTTCTTTTCTTCGTTGATATCCAACGAGCAAAACCTAGATGAACCTTTCACCGAGTCATCAGGAATCAGCCACGCATTAATGCAAAACTTAAGATTAGGCTCAGGACGCAATACAACTATAAGATAGGATCTAAGTCTTTTTTTGCTTGTAGTGTCTGTGCGATCGTTATTTGTTTTAGAATCTGGTGTACTAATAATTTTCTGCAACTCCGCACGAGTTGACTCCGACACAGTGCGATCGTTAGCAAGAATTTCAATAAACTTATGCAACACTCTCCTATCCGCCAACTCAGAAATCTTATCATCAGCCTGAACAGGATGAAGAATCGCGTCAGGAGGTAAAGCACTTTGATATGCCGAAGCGATCGCCGCATCTAAATCAATCCCACCACCCAAAATTTTTGATAATTCTTCAGTTAATTGACTCTGTGGTTTGGTACTAGAAGAGCCAGTAATTATATTGATCGTGATATTACGCTTATCAATATCGCGCTGAGCAACATCACCACCGCCTGTATTTGCTTCGGTGCGATCGCCAAATTGCTGTTCTACATCTCCTTGAGGATTATTAACTAAACCTTGAGATTCTTGAGCCTCAATCCTGTCATCACTCATAAGCTTTTAGAACTATCTAGTAATCCATATGTTCATTTAGAACCATTCTCAAGCCATAAGTCTAGCTTGACAATTATATATTGATTAGATTGATGCAATTAATATTAATACTCTACCTTTACTAAGTTAATAATAATCTCAAATTTCCAATTTATTCTACTTGTTTCGTACTGACTTTAGTAATCTTTTAACAGCAATGGACTATAAAATAGCGATCACATTATTTCAGAATCATCTTCAAATTTTAGGAGACTTGAGAACCGTTAACAGGAGAATCCACCAAGGCACTCGCAGATCTGGAATCAAATTAGCTCTGCCTTTAAGCATCGGCAAACCTTGCGCCAATAAAAATCTGAGAGAACGCAAAGAAACAGGACGATGCTCATACTCATCAACTATTCCATAACGCGCAGCCAGTTCCGCTACAATCTGGACTTTCCCATTTCGCCGCATCAGGTCTGGATCGTTACATAGAGCCGCAATTACTCTGCCAACAAACAAAGGCGTTTCCCAATTGAATTTATCAGCGATCGCCGCCACACCAAGATTGTTATCAGTACCCTTAAGGTTTGCGTCAGCCAACTGATGAAACTGCTCAGTACCGACAATCCCCGGCCAGAGTGAAATCGAAGCAACATTAAAAGGCTTTAGTTCCACTCCCATATCAGCCGCAAGGCGATCGCAAGCAGATTTACCAGTCCCATAGGCAACACCAAAGATCGGAGCTAATCCACCCCAAGAAGAAATCGTCACGATTAAGCCTTGTTTGCGTTGAGTCATCATCTTTGCAGCAAAATGACTTGCCACATAGTGACTTCGCAAACCAACTTGATTACAGGCATCCCAAAGATTTATATCTGATTCCCAAAAAGGTTTACCCTTTGCAGCAATTAGCGATCGCACACCACCGAAAGCATTATTGACCAATAGATCCAATTGTCCATTTTGTTCTCGATCAATTTGCTCAAATAGAGATTTAATCTGTTGATCATCACTGTGATCAACGGGAACAGTAATACAAATCCCACCCGCTTCTTCTACTGCGGTTTTGGTTTCTAGTAAACTACCCGAAATAGAATCTATAGAATTTGTCTGATGCACACTGCGCCCCGTGATATAAACCAGCGCACCTGCTTCACCCAAACTAATAGCAATACCTTTGCCAATTCCTCGTGAAGCCCCTGTTACCAAGGCAATTTTCCCTTTTAAATTTCCTACCATGAAAAAGCCTCTATATTTTGCGAACCACTTTCCAATTATCGCTTACCGATGAACTAGCGATCGGCATGATTAGTCTCTCGTATTGTTTGATTTCTCCCTTCTCATTTCCAACAATAGCTACAAAATATGCTGAATCTTCCCTATGAAATATTTCCAGAATTAAGTTGTGAAGACTATGCTGATAAAATTTGTGTTACATAAAACATTCTAGTCAGGAAAGTTAACAAATAATTGTCCAACAAAAGTAATGATTAGCAAAAAAGTAGCCCTACACCAAACTTTACAAAACGTTATTTGAAACATGGAAAGACTAAAAATCACCCTCACTAATACTGATTATCGCCAATGCGTGGCTCTATGCCTAAAAGGTAATAGTCATGCATCAACCATCAATCGCGCACAAGTATTACTAGCTCTGCATGACGGTGTGGACATCTCCGAAGTAATGCGAGTGCTGCGGGTTAAAAGAACTCGTCTGTGGCGATTGCGAAAGCAATATCTGCAAGGTGGACTAAATGATGCTTTAGCAGATCGGCGGAGAAGATCGTGATGTTTCAAATACAGCTCAAAATGCCTGTGGGTATAGGGTTTGGTTATTGACGAAAAAAGAATTAGAGATCAGAATGCTCTTCAAAAGCAGAGCTTCAAGCACAAGGAATTGCCTTGCTGCCTATACCTTTTGCCAATCTATGCACAAGTCTCAAATTTTTTCCTAGCGAAACACTATGAAAACCTATCTAAGTAATCCTATGAGAATTACTCAAAGTCCCCACAACAGGAAATTCCTCGACAAGATTCAAAATCCTCAGATTGCCGCATTGACTGCTGTGATCGCGGGAATCATGATCACCTTTGCCTGCTCGAAAGGAATGTATCTCACAGCCCTACTTACCTTGATTGGCTTGCTGTTAGCCTTCCCGAAAGTATTGCTGATGCTCTATGACAGATTCGAGCAGATGATTCGGCATTACAAGTACAGCCCCGTTTTATTAATGGGCATCGCCATTGGTTTTGTGATTGGTTTACTGCTAATTCTCACAGTGGAACCAGCTCAAGCCCAGTTTTTTAATAGGACTCAGACATGGATGACGGGCGCAATCCCTGGGATTGATACAGGACTAGTTGCTTTGATTTTCAATGTGTTGAGAGCCTTGTTTGTAATCTATCTGGGCATTGGATTAGTAAAGGTAATTCAATCAGCCAGAAATGACGATGATTGGCAGCAAATGGCGAGAACACCGTTGATTCTGGTGGTAACTGTGACAATGGGCGACATTTTGGCAGGCATCATCACGGGTGCAGTCTAAAGCTATGGCTGAAGAGTACAAATTTCGTAAAGTCAATGCCATTCTGGGAGCAAGTCCGAAGATTGGACCATTTCCCACCGAGCTAATTATTCCTTGGGCAATCATCAGCTTTACCCTGTTCATGATTTGCTATGTAGTTTTGAATCTGCCTTGGTTGTGGGTATTGCTGATTGTGGCTTGGGGTGATGCAACATGGTGGATCTTGACTGGTTCAAAACCGCATCGGTTTTTATCAAAGTTTATCCCTGTGCCGCGATGGACACGCGGTGTTTATCAGTACAGGGGGATGCGTAAGCAGGAGGTTAGGAAGTATGCAGAGCGTTAATCAAAAACGATATAAGCACTTTGAAAAAGAGCTAGCCGTAGAATGTCTGCTCAAGTTTGAGCTACGCGGTCGCACCGTCAGTTGCTTTGTCCTCAAGCAAGGTCAATCGTCGCTAGAGTCATTGCAGTTCGTATTTGGCTGGGAGTCAAAGGGGATTCACACCACCCTCTCGACGGATCAGGAGGAATCGCTCTTTGAAGCGATTCAATCAGGCTTGAAGGATATTCCCGATGGCGAGAAACTGACGGTGCATTTTGGTTCAGTCAGCTCCGACAGCGATCGCCAACAGCAACTCCAAGAACTCTACGAACAAGCCGATACGCCGCAACTCAAATTTTTAGTAATGGGTGAAAAGCAGAGAGTACAGGAGTTAGCCAAATCAGGACTACGTAAACCAAAATTCCTGAGACTTTATGCCACCTATACCCTGCGTGGCTCGACGGCTGGAGGTAATGATGTGCTGGAAAAAGCACTGGCTTGGATACAAAAGCTATCGCAGCAACTAATGGGTCAGGAAAAGGAAATCGAGCAAGAACGCCATGAAATTGCTTTTGCCAAAGCCTTTACCGATGGCTTCTTGAACTGGGAGCAGATCTTGGTTAATCGCATGGGTTTAGACCTGCGATCGCTGACTGAGCATGAACTATGGGAGCATCTCTGGCGGCAATTCAATAGCAGTGAAGCACCACCGATTCCGCAATTGCTGGTGATGTCAGATCGCGGTCTGGAAGAGCGAGTCAATACCCAAGTGCATCTGAAAACATTATTGCTAGAGCGTCCCGATTCAATTCCCTTTGCTGACAATGGGTTTGTTCACCTCAAGGGTGAATATATCGGCGTACTCACCTTCATGGATAAACCAGGGGGCTGGGTATCCAAGGGTAAACAGATGCGTTATCTCTGGGAAGCGATCGCCCGCGACTCTGTGGCAAATACGGAAGTGTTCTGTCAGTTCACAAGGGCAAATGAAACCATTGTCAAAGCGAATATGCAACGGGTTACCAAGCAAAGCATTGTCTCGCAAGAGCAATCTGCTTCCTTGAATAACATCAACGTCAATGCGTCACTGAAACAGCAAAAAGCAGTTAAGGCTCAAGAAGCTCTTTATGAAGGCGCAATGCCAATTAATGTGGCTGTGGCGGTATTGATTCGTCGTCCTAACTTGATTGCCCTCGATGATGCCTGTCGCTATTTTTGCAGTTGCTTCCAGCGCCCTGCTTGGGTAGAGCGCGAGACGGAATATGCATGGCTGATGTGGAAACAGACCCTACCAGTGACAGTGGGTAATCTACTGGCTCAGCCCTTCCCTCGTCGTCATGTTTATCTATCCGATGAAGCGGTTGCTTTTACAGGTTGTGTAATGCCTAGATCTGTCGATGAGACTGGCTTTGAACTGATTACCGAAGAAGGCGGGATGCCTTTATATATCGACGTGCGAAAGCATCGCAATATTGGCATCTTTGCTACTACGCGTGCGGGTAAGTCGGTATTGGTATCGGCGATTTTGTCCCAAGCCCTATGCCACGAACAGCAAATTGTGGCTCTAGACTTCCCTAAGCCCGATGGTACAAGTACGTTTACGGACTACACCCATTTCATCGGTGAACTGGGAGCCTATTTCGACATTAGTAAAGAATCTTCAAACTTACTAGAACTCCCAGATCTGCGAGCCTTTGATTCCGAACAAGCAGAAGAACGGCTGCGGGATTTCAAATCTTTTGTGGAATCAGCCTTGATGACAATGGTATTTGGTGCAAGTCAGCATGACCTCTCCTCATCGGAAAGGCAACTACGGCAATTGATCAGGGCTTTATTAGTGCCTGTGGTTAATAGCTTCTTTGACGATCAGCAAATTAAAGCCAAATACGACAAGGCGATCACCGATGGATTTGGCACAGAAGCATGGAGCAATATGCCCACGCTTTCAGACTTTCTCGATTACTTTTTGACAGAGGGCAAAGCCGATATTACCTCCGATGTTGCCGATAGCGAACAGATCGATCAGGCGACGAATCAAATTGTGATTCAACTGCGATTCTGGCTTAATTCCAGAATTGGTCGCGCCATTTCCCGTCCATCGACTTTTCGCAGTGATGCGAGACTGTTGGTGTTTGCCCTGCGAAACCTATCGGAAGCTGAGGATGCGGCGATTCTAGCTTTATCGGCATATTCCGCTGCCCTGAGACGAGCTTTATCATCCCCAGCAAGTATCCTATTCATCGATGAAGCACCGATTTTATTTGAATATCCCACCATCTCGGAAATGGTGGCGCGGCTCTGTGCCAATGGAGCCAAGGCTGGTATCAAGGTAATTATTTCCGCCCAAGACCCTGACACGATCGCTAGATCTCCCTCAGCTCCGAAAATCTTGCAAAACCTATCAACCAGATTGATTGGTCGCATCCAACCCTCGGCAGTGGATAGCTTTGTCAGCATCCTCAAATATCCCAGAGAGGTGATTGCCCAGAATGCAGAAGAGCGCTTCTTCCCCAAACGCGAGGCGATCTATTCGCAATGGCTGCTAGATGATGCGGGTATTTACACCTTCGTGCGCTTTTTTCCTAGCTATATCCAACTGGGCGTTGTAGCAAACAATCCCGACGAGCAAGAGGCGCGTACCGCTTACATGCTAGCGATGGCAGATCCCTACAAAGGGCTAGCTGCTTTTTCACGCGAGATGGCAAGTGCCTTGAGGGATGGGCGCAAGCTGAAATTACCCGAATTGGCTGCTTAATTCTTGATCTCTAGAAACTCCTCACACCGCCATGAACAAACGAAAACCCCGTCAGATTTCAGTCATCAGCCTCGCAACCTGTTCGATTTTGCTCCTGAGTCCCCACCCTGCGGATGCTCAAGTGCCATTACCACCCGAACTCACAGGATTAATCCAACAGGTCAATCAACTGATTACCTCGATCAACTCTGGTGATTTCTTAAAAGCTCAGATGGACAAACTACTGGGGCAATATTTACCACAGGTACAAGCCGCCATTACTCAGTCAATCGGGCAACTGGGATTACCAGATCCCAGTAAAGCCGAAGCTACTGTTCTTGCCCAGATCGAGGGAGCATTTAACAGTGCGGGGCTAAATGGCACATCGATCAATCAAGGTGTTGTCACCTCGGCAATTACCAATACCTCGATCCAAAATGTATTGGGGGAAGAGGGGCAAGCAAGGCTAAAGAAAACCCTTGAAGATATGCTCGTCAATGCTCAGAACGTTGGACAGCTATCTTTGAATACGGCGATAGGTGCAGAAACTAGCACAGCGATCGCGGATATCTCCCAACAGATCGCGGCAAACTCGGTCACCTTTGCTCAGAACTCATTGTCCCGTTCCCAACAGGTGGATGGATTGTCGCAACAGGCGCAAGCCGCCTTATCGACACAGGATGTCCTCAAGATTGTGGCGCAACAAAATGCGGGTAATTCGGCAATCCTTGCCAATATTGCTTCCCAGTTTGGTAACAATGCTAGTCAGGTCGGTAATGTCGCTAATCAACTGGGACTGCTATCGGAGCAGAACTCACAGGTTGCCGAACAGAATAGCCAACGCGCTCAGATTGACGCTCAACAATTAGCGCTGCAAGTGCAACAAACCCAACAGGGAGCCACATCACTGCTCAATCTTGACCAGATTAACGCCTCACTCAAGGGCGATCGCCAAGATCGGCTGATCGAGCGCAACTCCACCGTGCAACAACGGATGCCCTATACCTTTCTAAGATAGCGAGATAAACCATGCTGATTGCTCAAGCGATTGTCAATAATTCCGAAGAGGTGTCGCTAGCGGTACAAGGCTCATGGCAGAACACTTGGGAACTAGCGTTCAATGGCACGCTCTATCAAGCCCTCACCAATCTGGGATTAATCATTGCCGTGGCTTCACTGTTGCTATGGATCATCCAATTCACCAAAAACTTGATAGATGACCAGAGCTATCGGCAGTTTGGTGAGTTAATCTGGCCAGTAATTGTGATTGTGCTGCTCACTAATGGTGGTCAAAACCTAATTGGACTCACCAATGGAATGCGGACAGTGATTAACAATGCCAATAACTCGGTTTTAGGCGCAATTACTTCAACTGCCCAATTGGAGAAAACCCTATCAGCCTTGGCTGATTTCTCGGTCGCTCAAGAACAAATCATTGCCTACCGCCAGCAATGTAATGGACTCACCAAGAATGAAGAGATGCAGGTCTGTTTGCAAGAGGTAAATACCAAAGCTCAAGCTCTGCTCAGTAACTACCAATCTAACTATGGTGCGGTTGCTACGGCATTAATCGGTAAGTTACAAAAACAAATCGATAAGGCTAGTGAAAATCCTCTGGAAGCAGTTACTAATCTCTTCCCTGGCACAGTGATTTCAAGGTCAATCATGCTGGCGGCGATCGAGACTTTTATGGTGGCAATGCAGTCCGCGTTTCAGGCTTTGATTGAGGTCGGATTTTTACTCACAGGTTTACTCGGGCCTCTGGCGGTTGGGGCTTCCTTACTACCGATTGGGGCAAAGCCTCTCTATGCATGGATGACAGGATTCTGGTCATTAGGAATGGCAAAGTTGAGCTTGAACATCGTTACAGGACTTGCTGCCACAGCGATCGCCGCTTCAGCACAGATGGATACGCTCTCGATCGCAATTGTTCTGGGACTACTTGCGCCAATTCTAGCGCTATCCCTATCGGCGGGTGGTGGCATGGCAATCTTTAGCGCCATTCTTTCGGCAGCAAGTGCAGCCGCTTCCGCAGGTTTAAATATCGGTTTACGCATCTCTAGGTAATTCCCATGAACTCATATCCAAATTCAGAAGTGAATACTGAACCAAAACCAGAAACAGATGAAACTAATGCTTTCTATCGCTTTATTCCTACTGGTCTATCCCACCGTGGTAAAGCCAAAACTCCTAAAGACGTATTGGTGGTATCGATTTTGTTCGGCATACTTGGCTTATCGGCACTGAATAGTTTAGGGCTGATGGCGCTGATTGGAGCCTATGCCTCCCTTGCTTCCCAGAAACCACCTACGCTCGTCCAGTTGTCGGGCGGTAAAGCAATTACGGCGATCGCCAGTGAGAATAAAACCAGATCTCCTGAAGTGGTAAAGCAGTTTGTCACTCAACAGGTGATGGCTCTAATGACGTGGACAGGAGAACTGCCCTCTGATGCTAGTCAAAATGGCAAGCCACTTTTGGATACTGGCGTGGAAGTTACGGCGGACAAAGGCTTGAAAAAGAAAATTACCACCACCGCATGGCAAGCTAGCTTTGCTTTTTCCGAAGACTTCCGTAAAGGCTTGCTCTCGTCAATCGCGGAACTTACACCCATAGAGGTTTTCTCAGGTGGCAGCAAGGTAATTCTAGTGCCGCAGACGATTACGGCTCCTGAGGAGATTGAGAAAGGGAAATGGAAAGTCAATCTAGTGGCAAATTTGGTTACTTTCAGTCCCCTCAATCAAGTGGGCGAATCGGTTCCCTTTAACAAGGAAATCTTTATTCAGGCGATCGATGTGCCGAATCTCAAAGCCGATGCTTCACCTCTGGAGCAAGCCATTTTCAAAGTGAAATCCTCTGGACTAGAAATCTATGCCATGCGAGATCTCACCCGAAATGATTTGAAATAACTTTTCTCTGTCGATACTTGAAGGAGTTGTGATGATTACCGAAGTTCAAGAACCACAATCAGTAAGCGTAACCGATGAAATTGACTTTGCTCAGTTAACTGGGTTTCAACCCGATGTTAACCATGATGCGGACTTGGCGATCGATGATTTCAGTGAAGCCCCAGATCCAGAGCAACATCGGACAATTAGGGGTATTGTTGGTAGTCCTTTTTCTAAGATTGCTTTAGTTGGTGGGGTCGGTTTCCTAGGATTTTTGCTGGTTGGTCTATTCATGAATAGCATTATGTCGCCATCTAATGCAAAGCAATTAACAGTTACCAGTGATGACCAGCAGCAGCTTTTCCTGAACCCAATGGTCGATCCGAAGGATGCGGAAATTGCAAAGTTCAAGACGGATTTGGCTTTAGGCAGTCAGCTTTCTGCGGGTAAATCGAAAACACTAAGTCCAACGAATTCACCAAAGTCAGATTCTAAAGTTGCTCCTAAAGCGCTATCAGAAACCAATGCTGCAAAGCAGACTGAATTACCTCCAGTCTCACCCGTGAGAAATCTATCGGCTCCGCCCCTTGAGCCAATACCGATGCGACAAGTGATGTCACAGCCCGTTCCTGTGGCACTCCCCCCACGCAACTTTTCCGCTAGTCCACCCGAAGCTAAAAATCCCGCAGACGAATGGCAGCGCTTGGCAAGCATCGGTAGTTATGGCAATCTAGCTGCGCCTACGGAAATGCCGAAAGCGATCGCAGTCAGTCCAGTTGCCGCGAATAATTCTTCAATTCCTACAATTGAGAAGCCTCCTGTAAATTCACTCACCAACTATCTCGCGCAAGCGGAAAAATCTTTGCCAAAGGCTACACCTGCTAATACTTTGCTGGTTGGGACAACTGCTAAAGCCGCTTTGAAAACATCGGTCGTGTTTTCCACCGATGGCAGTCGGATTATGGGTAGCGCCCCAGGAGTAATTCCCAAGTTTATTGTCACTCTCCAAGAGCCAATCGCGACAGCGGATGGCAAGCCAGTAATTCCTGCGGATGCAGTTTTAATCGTCACTGCTCGTCCTCTTGATGCTAAGTCTGGACTTGCTGAATTGGATGTAGTTGGTATTGCGATTGCGGGTCGCGAGTTGATTCCACCACCTAATGCGATTACCTTGCGTGGTGCTGAGGGTGCGCCTCTAGTCGCGGACAAGTACTTTGATCGCGGTTCGGAAATTAGCGGTATGGATGCAGCAACCTTCATTACTTCGGCATTAGCGGAAGTTGGCAAACTTACCAATAGTCCCACAACTACCAGCAGCATCTCATCCATTGGCGGTAGTGCCACGGTCAGTACTGCGCCGCCCCCTAATTATCTTGGTGCGGCGATCAGTGGTGGCTTTGGCATTCTCTCAGAAACTTTGAATCGTCGCAATCAACAGGCGCTCGAGGAGATTAAAACTCGTCCCAATGTCTTTTTTATCCCCGCAGGTAAAGAACTGCAAGTATTTGTCAATCAAACTGTGACTTTCTAGCTAATTAATACCAATCTTCTATTAACGCTCCAGTTCTATGATTATGAACTTTTTACCATGTCGAAAATATGCCATTTCAGGGATTGTCCCTTTTCTAGTCTTGTCACTGCCAGCGATCGCTCATGCCGAGCCGATCTTTCCTGCCAAGCGGCAGATTGGTATCAGTCAAGCGATGGGTGTAAGCGGCGTGACCTCGTTAGTTAGCCTATCGCCAGTGCAATCTCTCAATATCAGCTTCATCAAGACGGGCGAGATTATCAAAAAGGTGTGGTTGGGCAATCCTTCTAAGGTGGTGATGGATTATGACAGTCCCCTTTGCAAGGACGGTGCGAACGATAGCAATTGTGGGGCAACGGTAATTAATCTGCGGCAACTTGCTCAACCCCTTGACTTGGATATGAATCTATCTGCCTCGGCAAGGGGAGATCTCACCTCCCTAACTGTGATCACTACGGGCGCAGGGGGACTGAGAAATCTCTATCAGTTTCAATTAGTTCTGAATGTCCCCACTCCTGCCTACAGCATTTTGGAAGTCGTTCCCGATGCTCAAATCCCTCGCCTTGCTCCGCTTACACCGAATGCCCCTGCTCAAACGAATAAAACCTCGTTGGATTTCTAATTATGTTGTATAAACGTATCATCCAAATAACGTTGTTAGCGATCTCCTCTGCGGCGATCGCTATTTCTAATATTGATTTTGCTACGGCTCAGTCTTTACCCATGTCCACACAGCCGATTGGGAATGCTCAATCGGTGATGATTCCTGACTTTACGCAAATCAGTTTCGAGAATTTACCAAAAATCCAAGTTACGACCCAATTGCAGCAACAGCTATCGCAACTACTTTCTCCAAATGCCTTAACCAATCTGGTCATTGGTAGTTATGTCAGTCCAGATCGCTACCTGACGGTGGGTTCGCTTCAGTCTCTGGGGCTGGAGCAAACGAGCTTACAGGAGATCGCTAGTCGTGCTGGTGTTTCCCTCGGCAATGTCAGTCTCGGTCAATTGGGCGAACTCACATCACAGCAAACGATTAATAGTTTGTTGCAGTCGCTGCCAGATCTGCGTAATCAACCCCTGAGCCAAGTCCAACCTATCCTCGATCTAGTTACCCAGAAATCTGGAGTTGCCAATCTCGCTATTCTGAATGATGAATTGTCTGGCTTTACCGTGGGGCAGTTGGTTAACGCTTTTCCAGATCTTGGCAATTTATCCTTGGGCAGTCTTGGGGAACAGCTTAATAGCTATAGCCTTGAATCGATTGCGGGATTTTCTCAGTTGCCTTTGGGCAATATCCAAGGTGCATCGGGGGTAGTTTTATCGGATTTGAATGCTACGGGTTTAGGTAAACTCAGTCTTTCCCAATTTCCTAATGCTCCCTCATTACTGCCCAATGTCAGGTTTGGCATGGTTGATATTGCCCTTGGCAATAGGGAGAAGAATCGGATTAATCCGATTAGTGGTGGCGTTACCGAGTCTGGATTTCAAGCGGTGGGTTGCGATGGTAATACTGATTGCCCGCATATTGAGGTTACGGACTTCGCGGGTGGTTATTACAATGGCAAACAATGGATGACCGCATCGCAACAAGTACCTGATGGCTATGGCTTTTTAGGTGGTCTATTTGGCAATCGCGGACCCGCAGGCAATCATCCCTTTGGCGATGCTTTTCGCGTCACCATTGAATCTCTAGATGAGGCTTCAGGCACAATTACCCTAGGTCTGAGGTTTCGCTGGTGTCAGCGATCGTGGTTTGTGGATTTAGGTTGTACTCCCTACATTACGCCTCCCTTACCGTTAGTTGTTCTCCAAGAAAAAAGTGCAATTCCCTATGCAGTTCCCAGTAATGCGGCAGTTAATTCATTTATTTCCATTAGCAAACCTTTCAGCAAATAGATTGCCATGAATTTTTTGATGTTTTGGTTTAGCCAAAAGAAGCTCTCAAAGAGACTATTTTTGCTGTCGATCGCGGTTTTGATAACTTTCCTAGTTCCACTAGAGATGGCAGGTTCACAGGAAGTTAATAGTTCTGCCACATCAACAGAGAAAACCTCGACAGTTAACGGTATGCCTCCAGAATTTGCTGCCATTGCTAATCAGCTATTCACGCCCACAGGTGGAATTATTGCGGCTTGTGCCATCGGCATGGTCTTCTTGAGCATGAACGGTGGCGGCAATAGTAAAAATAAGCTGGCTAATGCTCACTGGGCAAATGGTACGGAGATTGCGGCAGCAAGGAAAAAGGCTAAGGAACAGATTAATCGACGTGAACGCAATAAACTATCTTTGTTTATCGTCAAACCCAAATTAGTTTTTCCGCCCGAATTGATTTCTCGCCCAGGGGTGGCTACACCCAATCACGAACTACCTGCTGCGGGACAAAAGCCCAAAGTCATTCAGGTATCGCAAGCGGATCGGACGATTTGGCTCCCTGATGCTAATCGTGGCATTGCGGTACTGGGCGGTACGGGTTCGGGTAAAACCTATGGCGTGATTGACCCTGCCATTCGTAGTGCAATCGATCAGGGGTTTCCGATAATTCTCTACGATTACAAATATGCTGAACAATCCTCACGGATTGCGGGCGTAGCAGCGGCAGCAGGTTATCAGGTTAGTATCTTTGCCCCTAGTTTCCCTGAAAGTGGCATCTGTAATCCCCTTGATTTCATTCGTGATGCGGCGGATGTGGATATGGCACGACAGGTAGCGATCGTTCTTAATCGCAACTTCAAGTCTGGCGGTAAAGGTAATGAAGATCCCTTCTTTACCAATAGTGGCGACCAACTGATTCAAGCAGTGCTGCTCCTAGCAAAGACAACTCCCTATCCTGATATTATTTTCTGTGCCAAAGCATTAGGTGCAAATAATCTTCCTGCTAGAGTCCAGAATGCGAACTTACCAACTTGGGTGGAAACTAGCTTTGGGCAGTTGATTTCGATGGCAGATTCTGAGAAAACTGTTGCTTCCGTAATTTCAACTGCGAGTATTCTCTTCAGTCGGTTTATGTCCCCTGATATCCTCAGCGTGTTCTGTGGCAAGACAACGATTCCTTTGGAGTTGAAAGGCAAGCAATTGTTAATTATCGGCATGAAACGCGAAAAGCAGGATGTGGTTGCACCATTATTGGCTACGGTTTTACATATGATTGTTACCCGTAATGTCGTGTCCACTAAACGCGAAGATCCCCTACTAGTGGCGATCGACGAGTTGCCAACGCTTTATTTGCCAAGTCTTGTCCAATGGCTGAACGTTCACCGTGAGGATGGCTTGTCCTGTATGTTGGGTTTCCAGAATCTGGTGCAGCTCGAAGAAACTTATGGTAAGGAGGTGTCAAGAGCAATCTTTGGTGGCTGTGCGACTAAAGCGATTTTCAATCCCCTTGAGCCTGAATCAGCGAAGATTTTCTCTGATTATCTTGGCGATGAGCATTTGAAGTACAAATCTAAATCCCGTAGTTCAGGTGGTGGTAGGACTAGCACTAGTACATCGGATCAGGAACGTACACGTAAACTATTTGCCCCAGAGGATTTTCTCAAGTTACCGCAAGGTAACTGTATTCTCATTTCTCCTGGCTATAGCTCCAAGAAAGAAGCTAATGTCCCCCGCCGTTGCAATATCAAAATCCCCAAAGTTGACGCAGAAAGGGCTGATAAGAGCAAGTCCAAATGGGAGTCCCTAAAAGTTAGGTTGGCTAAAGCTGGTAGTCAAGTACCAATTACGGATGTGGCGATCGCTTCGCGTAAGGATTACTTTCAAGAGCATTTCCCTTTACCTGCGAAAGATGCTCCTAATGCACCCAAGTCCACTGTCCCTGCTTGGGCTGAAGGTTTATAGAGGTAAATTATGGTTTTTATACAGACATCGGAAGCGTCTCAGGCTAATGCTCAGCAATTGGCGATCGCGCAAACTACGATTGAAGCTTTGGCAGAACTGCTAAGGCAATTGTTAGGTAAACAGGAAGAGTTATTGCAAGAGAAAGATGGAAACAGTCAAGAGCCTGATGCTCCATCATCGGGATTCAGTGATGCGGAGTGGGATCGGGTATCTCAGCAATGGGATCAGGACATCATGGATGATTGGTGGCGCAGATATCAGGCTGCACCAGATCGCTCGGCTGCTCCTGAGACTTCTCAGGCTTTGACTGTGACCTTGATTCATCCGCGCGATAAAGGCGATCCAGATTTGGCGATGTTACCCAACTCACCCATTCAGCCATCGCCTTTATCTGGTGGTAATCTACCGCCACTTCCTCAATCATCGCAGGCTACCTTGTCAGTTCCTGTGGAACAGAACTATATCGATGTGGATTGGCGAGAACTCCCGAAAATAGAGTTAGCAGAGTTACTGCGTCGCGATTTGGATGGGGATGGGATTACTGATGTCGATGAACTGCGGATAGGACTCAATCCTCGCAGCATTGATACTGACGGCGATGGTATCAGCGATCGCGATGAGTTAGGACATTCTAATCCTCTGTCGTTTGATGATTTCCGACAACAAGTAATGGCGGCGGTGACGGTTGCCCTAGTTGCAAAATTGGGTGTCGATGGCAAGTATGAGGCGGAAAACTATCGCATTCAATCTCAAGACAATTTCTATGAGATTTCTAATCTTGATAATGAAGCGATCGCTAAGTTTGAACTGCAAAGTAATCGGGCTGTGTTTATTGAGGATAGGACTACTGTTAACCAACAGATTGACTTTACCAAAACTGCTTTTAAGACGACGACGGTGGATATTGCGAGTTTGACTCAGAATCAGGGTTATCTCGCGGCAATCGACAAGCTGGGAGATTTGGCTCCTGCTGGGGCTAGAGGTGTGGTGGTTGTTGAAAATGTCCTTAATGAGACTATCCAGGAGTCTTTCAAGGGTGAGTATTACGATTTTCAAAGGAATCAAGATGGTGATATTGCCATCTTTAATAACCATACTGGCGAAGATATTTTGCGGACAAATGAAGGTCAAATTTCTCTTCAGTCAATGACTTCAACTGATTTGAACAACTTTCAGCAAGTATTTGAACGGATGAATTCGCATCAGCCGATGCTAGAACAATCTAGTCCAGATTTGGAGCGTTAGGTCAGAGCAATGATTACTGCGAATCCAGATCTGGATATGGCTCAGTTCATGGCTGTGTTTAACCAAGTTGTTGAACTGCATAGCGTCCATATTTTAGCGATCGCTGAACGAGAAATGTCTTCCATTAATACTAAGGATTTAACGATGATCGATAAAGATGATGTATTTGATGAAGCATGGCAACCATCTCAGGTACGGAGCAAAGGTAACGAGCCTAATTCGGGTGATGCTGATGCTCAACAGGTAAATACTGTTACTCCAGAACAGAACCAGAGCAATTATGCAATGCAGATTCAGAATCTGGCTCTGTCAATGTTTGATGGTTTGAGTCTGCGTAAAGATAACTCTGACAGTAAATCTGAAGATGTTGAAACTGCCGCGATTCCTAGCTCTCCTAATCAAATTACTGATACAGAACGAGATCTGAAACTGGCGCGGGATTGTCGCGAATTACTACAGGTAAAGGGTAGAGATGATGGTAATCATCTTATCTTTGAGCGTCCTGATGGTAAGGGGAATTACAAGTTCAGTCTCGAAAAAGCCTCGGATACAATGACTTTAAACGCGAAGGATCGTCCTGTTAATCCGATCCTTGTGGAGTCACAGGGGAAAGTCTTAGAGTCCCATGTTACCGATCTTGATGCTGTAAATATAGCTAGGGCTGTGGAGATGTTAAACGTACAACAATCTAAACCTATTGAAAATTATCAGTAAGTCTGTTTGGTGGTAAAGTTTACACAGGTACAAAAACATGAAAAAGCTGTTACTCGTTGAATCTCCATCTAAGTGCAAAACCATCCAAGCAATCCTTGGCAGTGAATGGCAAGTAGAAGCTTCCTTTGGTCACTTTACGGAATTAGCTAAAGATGGTGAAGATAGCTTGGGCTTTACCATGCACAAGGATACCAACAAAATTGAATGTCGTTATCAATTGACTGAAGGTAAAGGTCAACAAGTAGTCGCTAAACTTCGCGCTGCTGTGAAGAATGCTTCAGAAGTGGTGCTTGCGACCGATGGCGATCGCGAGGGTGAGGGGATTGCTTGGCATTTACAACAGCAACTGCATCTTCGTAATCCTAAACGGGCTGTCTATAACCAGATTACGCCTACGGCAGTTAAAGTAGCGATCGCCAATGCTCATCAGTTAGATTTGAACCTGATTTCGGCTCAGAGAGCGAGACAATGTTTGGACAGGTTGATTGGGTTTAAGGTTTCACCTTTGGTGCGTCGTACTAGTGGCGGTAGCTCGGCGGGTCGGGTGCAGTCGGTGGCTTTGCATATCGTCTGTCAGCGTGAACGTGAGATTAATGCTTTCGTGCCGATTACTTACTGGTCGGTATGGACGGAATATGCTGAAGGATTTACGGCTTTCTATGCGGGTAGTAGTGAGATCGAGCCTGTGCTTGACGATCAGGATGTCACCGATGATGCGGCAGAAGTGAATGCAGAATCTACGGTTGAGTCAAAACGGGTATTGTCAGAAGCGGAAGCTGCCCGAATTATTCAAGTTGCCCGTAATCATCCCCATGTCGTTCGCGAAGCTACGGGTGTCACTGCTCAAAAATCCCCGTTACCGCCTTTCATTACCAGTTCGCTCCAGCAAGCAGCTTCCGTGAGATTAGGGCTATCGCCTGAAGAGACGATGAAAGTGGCTCAGGAGTTGTTTGAGGGTGTCGATTTGCCTCAAGGTCGCAAAGGGTTGATTACCTATCACCGTACTGATAGCAATAGTCTTGCACCTGAGTTTTGTGCGGAGGTGAAGGAATGGCTGTCAAAGCACGATCCTGATAATGTCCCTAAAAAAACTACTCGTCATCGTGAACAGGCKACTGCTCAATCMGCCCATGAAGCGATTCGTCCTACCTATTTGAGTATTACTCCAAAAACGGTTAGAGACCATCTCAGTGCCAAACAGCATCAACTCTATGAGTTAATCTGGCGCAGAGCCGTTGCTTCTCAATGTGCGAATGCTTTGATTCAGAAAAGTCGAGTGATTATTCAAGCTGGTTCAACGCTTTGGCAGACTAGGGGCAGTATTGTCACTTTTGCGGGTTATACGCGCTATTGGAATGATTTGAGTAAGGATAAACATATTCCTGCTTTAACGAGCGGTCAGACTTTGGCTTTGGCAAATGCAGGTTTTACGCAGAAACAAACTCAACCTCCTGCTCGGTATAGCGAAGCGAAGTTGGTACAGGTGCTAGAGCGTCAGGGTGTGGGTAGACCGAGTACGTTTGCAGCGATCGTCAAGACGCTTAAGGAGCGCACCTATGTTTTACTCAAGGGTAAGGTTCTCGAACCTACGGCTTTGGGGATGTCTACGGATGATGTGTTGCATAAAACTTTCCCTGATCTGCTCAGAGCCGATTTTACCGCAGGGATGGAGACGACTTTGGATGAAATCTCGGTGGGTAAGTTGGAGTGGCAAAGCTATTTGATTGGTTGGCATCAGTCTTATTTTCAGCCAATGCTATCACGGGCTTATACGAATCTCGGTGCAGATTTACAGCCAAGTAATCGTAAAAATGAGCTTTCGGATGTGGCTTGTCCTGTTTGTAGTCATCCACTCAGTAAGATTCCTTCTAAGAAGGTGAGTGGTGGTCATTTTCTCAAGTGTGAGCATGGCTGTGAGAATCTGGTCATGTTTTGGAGCGATCGCCGTAATCAGTGGGAGATTCCTCAACCGAAGGGCGAGAATGCAGTGACGGTGGAGGTTACTAGCTTTGCTTGTCCAGTCTGTGGTAAGCCTTTAGCTAAGTTTCCCTACCATAAGGATGGTGTGGAGAAGGTGATGTTGAAGTGTGCGGATGTTCAGGCACGGCAACGCAAGGATCATGCGGATGTGGTCTTTTTCTGGTCTTCTCAGGAGAAGTGGTGGTCGAAGAAGTTTGGCGATCTGGATGAGGCGGCTAAGCCGAATTTGGGTAAGAGTTCRACGGGKAAGGAGAAGAAAGCTGCTCAGSGGAAGCCGAAACAGGCGGGTAAAGTC
>NZ_NDHW01000136.1 GCF_002251945.1 Pseudanabaena sp. SR411 | reverse complement strand
AATGCAAGGAAAACCAATTTCACACCCGATCGGACGCTATTACTCATCGCGCACTCACCCTATGCCCGCTAATACTGAGGCATGGATCGAGCGCTTGCCAATGGCTCAAAAATTGCAGCTTGCAACTGCACTCATGCAGCAATGCACAACCGTTTTTAACAATGTTCCTACACTTTCAGTTTTGCGCCCAACTATCCAAGGAGATGATGCATCATGACTCACGAAAATGAATTTAAACCATTTCTGGTTAATGATCGCTCAAGTGCCTTAATCAATTTCATTGATGCAAGCCAGTTTTCAGAGAGCGAGTTAGTCGATGTGTATTTGGGTTTGTGCGATCGCCTGAAACATCTCATCGATCTTAATCCCACAATTGGCTTTGAAATTCCTTCTAAACCATTGGTAATTGAAGAGCCTCAGATTGAACCACCTACTCAAGAGTCACTGCAAGAAGGTTTCAAAGCCTATCTCAATGAATGCAAGTCAGAAGAAGAAATTTTATTTAAGGTTCTTCCCATTGAAGCATCAATGCTCTTGGGTGTTGTTCAGTCAGCCGTGATTAATCACGATATCCCAGAAAATATTGAGCGATTTTGCCGCAATTTTATCGGTCAATTTGGCAACCGCCATCGTGATAAATACCCCGCAATCGTTGACGCATTACTCAAAGGTTGGTCACCACATTATCAAGGCACACGCGAAGAATTTGACTTTTTAATGGGTGATTTTTCCACTGATGATCGCGATGATGTGACATTGGACGATCAATCATTCAAAGATGTGCCGCTAGGTAAATGGGTTCCTACCTTGTCAGATTTCCTAAACGGTAATGAAGAAGATGATGATCATGACTATGTAGACGATTTCGCTTAGACAACTCAGCAACGGGCGCGGTGATATCACCGCGTCGTCTGCTGAGTGTGTCCAAAGCACTCGGTATAGAGAGACGGTTTAAAACTAGAAGAAAGCCTTGCTGCTTCATATGTTCACAAACCGACTCTCTATCAACCTACAGAAAGAATTAAGCCTGAAGCGCTTCTGGGTGATTCCTAGGTCTATATCCACATAATCACTCGCATACTATGAATATCATCGGTCTAGACGTTGGTCGTAACAACGTCACAGCCTGTTTGCTGTCGGAATATCCCGAACAGCCGCTTAAGCATTTTCAGAATATCAAAAAGGACATTATCAAATGTCAAGCCGACGCGATCGGAGTACAGAAATTACTCGATCTAAAACCTGATGCCGTGGTCATGGAACCTACAGGAATTTGGTATAGCAATTTCTGGAAACATCTCGCAGACTTCCACAAAATCCCGATCTATTGGATTGGTCATGGCGACCTTGCAGCACAGCGCGGGGCATACGGTTTCAAGAATAAAACCGACCCAGAAGACGCATTTTGTCTAGCACTAACTTACTTTGACGATCGCTTTGTGGACATTCATGGGAACAAGAGATATCTAGAGTTTTCCACAGGCAAAGTCGCACTGGTTCGCGATTGGTTCTTTGAATGTGAGCAACTCGATAAACTGCTCAACTCAATGATTAATCAGGCAAGGCAAAGATTAACAATGGAGTTTCCAGAAATTGCACAAAAGCGCTCAAACATATCCCAGAAATTGGGCTACTCACCCATGTGGGGATACGTTGCTGGAATTAGGGAATATACCTTAATCAAGAACCTACACGAAAAAAGCGCCGCCCGTGCGATCGGAATTGAGATTAGCCAATACACCAAAAACCACGCAAAGCAAATTTGCGAACTGCAAAAACAACTCGATCAGAAAGAGCGTGACCTTGCTCTAATCATGCAATCCGATGAATTCGCGCCATACCTGAAAGTCTTTAAAGAGTTCGGTTTCGGACTTCGTAATCAAGCACTATTGCTGTGCCAATGTTATCCATTTGAAAGGTTTTTACTAGACGGAAAACCATGGGTAACTTACGACGACGGCGTAAATAAACAGGGTGTGCCAACATCCCAGAAACGACACCGATCGCTTAGGAGTTTCCAACTATTCCTAGGACTGGGATACACAGAAAAGCAATCAGGGGATAAAAAAGTCAAAGCCCTTGGCGGCTCTGATATCACCAGAGCTAGCCTTTATGCATGGACAGTCACATCTGTCCTACCCGATCGACGCTCTACTAGTTCACTAGGTAAGAAACTAAATGAGATTCACGCTGACGGATGGACTCTCAAAGGTTTGAAAGAATCAAAGATTTCTGGAAAACAGAAGATCATCAGGATTTTATTTAAAGTTACCCGTATGCTGTTTTACGAGCTTTATAAAAATACCCAGTAATGATTGAGGCGATCGCTAATTAGGTGATCGCCTTTTTTACGTGGTAGAAAAGGGTGTTAGAAAGAACATATTCTTCTAGACTATCTAGTTGCTGATAATCGGCAAACTTATCGCCTCTGTCAAATGCTTCCGTAGATTTTGATAGAACTTCGATAATTAGTTTAGGAAAACGCTTGTGATTAGGAGTTTGGACATCTCTAGGATCGCAAGTCACCATCACAGCTGGGTAATTAAAAGCGATTTAAAGAATCTATCTTCGCTTTCATATCTGACATATAAACTCGGCAACCAGATCCACGCAAATGGTTGCGGACAACAAAAGCCATATTCAAGGCGATCGTAACGTGAGGATCGTTGGCTCCAGCTATTGCATAAACATATCCATCAATATATTCATGTTTGATATCGCTTTGTTCCTCCATTTCGAGATATTCATCTGGAGATATGTAACTAAATTTTGGATTGGCAATCATGGCTTACTTACAGTGGGTTGCTAGTAGATATTTTTCAGTTTAACCTTCATCACTAAACGACTAAATAATATTGCTAAACTTTGATATATTGCCATTTTCTAATATTGTCTTTTAGCCCATGCCATTTTCCTCAGTAATTCGTTCATTAATTCGATCGCCTCTCACGGATGAACTAGAGAGTAAATTGGTGCGATCGCATCAACTCACGCTTTCGGGGTTATCGCGAGTAGGCAAAGGGATGGTTAGTTCGACCCTGAGCCAAAAGCAGGAACGACTAATGTTAGTTATTGCCGCCACGATCGAAGAGGCAGGTCGCTGGTCGGTACAACTAGATACTATGGGATGGCAGACTGTACATTTTTATCCCACTTCTGATGTCCTGCCCTACGAACCCTATGCACCAGAATCAGAGGTCGTTTGGGGACAAATGCAGATTTTGGCGGATTTAGTCAACTGGGATGAACGGGAAGGAGAAAAGAAAAAAGTAGCGATCGTCGCAACCGATCGCGCCCTCCAGCCCCATTTACCCAGTCCTGAAGAATTTAGAGAATATTGCTTATCCTTGGAAGTTGGCACAGAAATCACCCTGAAGAACATGTCAGAGAACCTGACTCTGATGGGCTATGAGCATACATCAACGGTCGAGACAGAAGGGCAATGGGGAAGACGTGGCGATATTATTGACATTTTTCCTGTTTCCAGTGAAATGCCTGTACGGATTGATTGGTTTGGCGATGAAATAGAACGAATTCGCGAATTTGAGCCTTCCACCCAAAGACCACTCGATAGCATTCCATCGGTGATGTTAGCTCCGATTAGCTATGGGCATATTTTAGGCAAACTACCAGCCAAAGATAGCAATCTAGAAGATGAATTTAGCGTTCAGGGGTTTGCAGTCCATCCCAAATCTACAGCTTCTCTATTAGACTATTTACCAACTTCAGAAAACTGTTTGGTTGTAATTGATGAGATCGACCAATGCAAAGCGCATTGCGATCGCTGGTACGAATCCGCCGAACAGATTTACTCCCTACTACCCACTCCCAGTGGGAGAGGGGCTGGGAGAGAGGGCAAACTCCATCGCTCCTTTGCTGAATGTTTAGAACAGATCTCCAAGTTTGATCGCCTCGAATTATTTGAACTAGGCGAAGAAAATCGAGGCGTGAATATGTCCAGTCGGTCGATTCCTGCAATTCCTCATCAGTTCGGCAAAATCGCCCAAACTATCCGTGACTACCGCGAACAGAAATATAAAATCATTCTCATCTCCGCCCAACCATCGCGCACAGTTGCTCTGCTGCAAGAACATGATTGCCAAGCCCAATTTATTCCCAATGTCCGCGATTATCCTGCGATCGACAAAACCCATAACCTCCGCATCGCCGTTGCTTTGAAATATTCAGGCATTGCCGAAATTCAAGGTTTTGTGCTGCCCACTTATCGGATTGTCGTGATCAGCGATCGCGAGTTTTTTGGACAACACGCCTTGGGTACTCCCAACTATGTTCGCAAACGTCGCAGGGCAGTTTCTAAACAAGTAGATCTCAATAAACTCTCCGCAGGAGACTATGTTGTTCACAAAAATCATGGCGTGGGACAGTTTATCAAATTAGAAAAATTGACGGTCAATAATGAAACTCGCGAATACTTAGTTCTCAAATATGCCGATGGATTATTGCGCGTAGTCGTCGATCAGATGTCAATTCTGTCGCGTTATCGGGGCATGAATGAAGGCAAGCCCGAATTGCACAAAATGACGGGCAAAACATGGACAAATACCACAGCTAAAGCCAAGAAAGCGATTAAGAAAATTGCCTTTGATTTGTTAGAACTTTACGCTAAGCGATCGCAACAGGTGGGATATGCTTTTCCGCCCGATAATCCTTGGCAACAGGAAATGGAAGATTCTTTTCCCTATCAAGCGACACCTGACCAATTGAAAGCAACTCAGGACGTTAAGCAAGACATGGAAAGTTCACGCCCAATGGATCGTCTTGTCTGCGGTGATGTGGGATTTGGCAAAACCGAAGTTGCCATTCGCACAATTTTTAAAGCTGTGACAACGGGCAAACAAGCGGCGCTACTAGTTCCGACTACGATTCTCGCACAGCAGCACTATCACAGTTTACAGGAGCGATATGCTGCATACCCCGTGAATATTGCGCTGCTTAATCGCTTCCGTACTACATCTGAGAAGAAAGAAATTTGTCGCAAGCTGAAAACTGGGGAACTGGATATTGTTGTCGGTACGCATCAACTTCTATCTAAAGATGTGGAATTTAAAGATTTAGGGCTATTAGTCATTGATGAAGAACAGCGCTTTGGGGTTGCCCAAAAAGAGAAAATCAAAACCATGAAAACGGAAGTTGATGTTCTCACCCTATCAGCTACGCCCATTCCTAGAACCCTCTACATGGCGATGTCTGGCGTGCGCGAAATGAGTCTGATTACGACCCCACCACCATCAAGGCGATCAATTATGACCCATTTATCGCGTTATAACCTTGAGCTAGTTCGCGCCGCTATTCGCCAAGAACTTGATCGCGGTGGTCAGATCTTTTATGTGGTGTCGCGCATTGATGATATTGAGGAAGTGTCGGCGCGAGTCCATGAAATGTTGCCATCGGTACGCATGGCGATCGCCCACGGACAAATGCCCGAATCAGAACTAGAAGCAACGATGCTCAGTTTCAACAGTGGCGAAGCCGATATGATGATCTGCACCACAATTATCGAATCAGGGCTAGACATTCCCCGTGTCAATACAATCATTATTGAAGATGCCCAAAGATTTGGTCTCGCACAACTTTATCAATTACGTGGTCGGGTCGGTCGGGCAGGCATTCAAGCCCATGCTTGGTTGTTTTATCAGGAAAAAGGTGAGCTAACTGATGTTGCTCGCAAACGTCTCAAAGCAATTCAAGAATTTACCCACCTTGGTTCAGGTTATCAATTAGCAATGCGCGACATGGAAATTCGTGGCGTTGGCAATCTATTAGGCTCTGAGCAGTCGGGTCAGATCAACACGATCGGCTTTGACTTATATATGGAGATGCTCCAAGAGGCGATCGCCGAAATACGAGGCTCAGAAATCCCTGAAGTCGATGATACACAAGTAGATTTGCCAATTACCGCCTTTATCCCTGCGGAATATATTCCTGATGGCGATCGCAAAATGAGTGCATACCGAGCCGTAGCCTCCGTAAGTTCTCGCCGCGAACTCACCCAAATCATCGAAGAGTGGAAAGACTGCTATGGAAATGTCCCCGCCCCTGCTATGCAACTTTTAAAAGTTATGGAATTAAAACTGATCGCTAAGCGGATTGGGTTCTCGCGGATTAAGCCAGAAGGTAAGCAACATGTTGTCCTAGAGTCTAAGATGGAAGAGCCAGCATGGAAACTCCTCCATGAGCATTTACCGAGCCATCTGCGATCGCGCTTTGTTTATAGTCTAGGTAATGTCACCGTGCGAGGCTTAGGCACACTATCTCACGACAAGCAACTTGATAGTCTGATTGAATGGCTTGACATCATGCATCTTGCCAAAGCTGAAGCTTAATTATCTAGAAAGCTATGCATCTCCTAAACACTCTCCCGAATTCAAAAAACAAAGGAAAGTTGCGGCGCGAAGCGCCGCAACTTTCCTTTGTTTTTTGAGACTGCTATAAACATTTTTCTGATCAACAAACAAAACAAAATATGTCAGATGCTCAAATTAGTGTTATAAAGTTCGCAAACTAGACGCAACCAATTAAGCCAATTAAAAAATTAGTGCCAAACTTAGTCCCTAGCGTTATTTCAGATGGCATTGTTACGAGGTGATTTCTTCAATGGAGAGCAATAATATTCGTAGTAATAGTAATTACGAGCAGACCCTCGCGGGAGTCACCAAGGACTTGTCAGATCTGCGGGCAAATATCTTGGGCAAACTCAGCCGTGAAATTTTGATTTTACAAGCCCAAAAAAATGCCCTAACTGATGATATTCAGCGCCTCCAGTCTCAGCGTAAAGAGCTAGAGGTGTTAACTGTCGCACAGCAAGGCATGAATCAGCAAGAAATCCAGCGCCAGCAATGGATCGAGCAACTTGCCCAAGCGATCACCTATCATTTAAAAAATGATGTGATCGTTACTAACTCAAAGGTACTCACTGATCATTCTGAGAATTTTGAGCAGTTAATGCTTAATCTCGATAGTGCTATTCGGACCACATTTCAGTCTCTACAGAGGGATGTGGATACCTATCAGCGTGATCTTGATGATCAAATGCAGCGCATGTATACCCAAAGACAGCAAGGCGAGTTAATGCTCTCGGCTCTTGTTGAAAGAATTGATGAATACTTACGGCGATCTTCGGGCGATCGCTACGGTGGGGGCAGTACAGGAGGAAATCCACCAATCAACTTTACGGGGACATCTGGTTTTGCGGGGGCGATCGGCACCAATGGCAATAGCGCTACGCCTCCTATTCCTAACGGCAATGCTAATTATGGGCAAATTCAGATCCCTACATTCAACAGTAGTCAATTTAGGCAATATGACCCAAATGACACTCGCCCCTATGCAGGTGATCCCACAGAACCATTTAACTCTTTTGAGTCAGCCCCTCCCATAACTCAACCTACTAAGCGTCTCAATGACTGGTGGTTGGGATTTATCTTAGTATTGGGCGCTTCCGTAGTTTTGTCCTTGCAGAATATTTTGGTAAGGGTGATTTTCTCCAATTCCAGTATTTTTGGACTGTTTAGTTTTGGGGGATTGATTAAAGCCACCGTCCCCAACTCCTTCATGTTGTTACTGTTGCGAATGCTATTTGCAACACCAATTATGTGGATAGTTGCTAAGTTTATTTTTCGGGTGGATGTATTACGTGACTTTCAACAACTACTCACGCCTAGCCGCAGATTATTATTCTGGCGGGTTGCTTTTAGCGCTTTACTGCAATTTGCCTCTTTTGCATTCATTTATGTAGCTTTAGGCATTTTGAATCCGGGATTAGCCGTCACCCTATTTTTCATCTTCCCGACAGTCACAGTCTTGATGGCTTGGTTGCTATTTGGCGATCGCCCTAGCAAGGAACGTTGGTTGGTAATTGGGGTGATTTATGTAGGCATTATGCTGACCTACAACGTTTTTGGCGTGAACAAGCCTGATACGTGGGGGGTAGTTGCCGCAATGCTTTCAGGAATTGCTTTCGCGGGCTATATCATTACCTCTCAGGCTTGTTTTAAGCAACTAAATCCTGTTTCTTTTACATCAATTAACTTTGCGATTATTTTGCTCCTGTGCTTTGGGACATTACCATTCACCTTGGCTTCGATTTCTTTTAATGGCTCACTTATCTTTATGTGCTTCCTGATCGCACTAACGACTTTAGGTGGTTATTTGCTGACCAGTTTCGGTACAAAGTTAATGGGGGCTGCTCAAGCATCAATTGTTAGTGCTAGTGGACCCGTATTTACCACATTTCTAGCCTTCACAATCTTGGGAAACAAACTAGATTTTATCCAGCTATTTGGGGTATTTCTCGTTACGGGTGGTGTGGGTCTACTCAGTTTACAAAACATGTACAAAAAACCTGCTAGATAATCGAAATAAATCAAAAAGGCGAGGGAGTGCGAAGCACTCCCTCACCTTTTTGAACTAAAATCCTGTAAAGTAGCTATTACAGTCCTTAGGGATAAAAGTGGCAATCAGTGGTCAAAACTTCACATCATCCAGAACAAGAATCAACTTCATCCCCATCGCAAGCTCAACAATTCATGCGATCGCTTTGGCGTGGACTTGCCCGTGAGCAAGGGTTGCCAGTATGGGCTTTGTTGGCGATTTTTTTGGTGATGTTGCTATTGTGGAACTGGCAATTAATCGCAGCCACCAGTGCGGGAATCTTTGCCATGATTGCGGTCTATGTGATGCAGGATTGGAACTGGAATGTGATTTTGTGGCGCATTCAGAAGTTTTTACAAAGTCCCTATCGGCACTTACCTTTATCGGTTGCAAGCGGTACGGTTACAGTTTTTCTGACCTATACAGTATTAGCTGTATGGTCAGACCAAGAAAATCATTGGTTAGCATCGGCGAGCATTTTACAGCTAGGTGCAACTTTAGGGATTTTAGTGTTGCTAGTGCGTCAGGCTTTTAGCCAATGGTTGAAACGTCAACAAGATAATTTTGATCAGCTTATTGCTCAGCTTGCAGTAAATGACGATCTAGCGAGACTAATTGCCATTAAGCAAATCAATCAATATGTCCAAGAGAATCGCTTGCCTGCTGCTCAAGAACGGGCGATCGCTGATTATTGCCAAATATTGCTAAATCGCGAAACAGAGACAACGATGCGTGAGGCAATCTTTGAGACTTTAGAGTCATTGCAATCGATTTCAGCCAAACCTGCACTTCAAAGATCAGCCACTAATATTTAGATGATTGAGCCGCGCTCTGGGCGGCTCAATCATCTAAATTCAAGATATTAATTACGATCAACGTTAACTAAAGATTCATGCTAACTAAAGATCAAATTCTCGATCGCCAAGTTGCTTTATTAGTTCAGAGTACCCCCGATGAAGAAACGGCTAGTGCCGTCAGTTTGATTGCGTCAGTACTAAAGGCGATCGCCCAAAATCTTAAACATACAATTTATTTTGTGATTCAAGATATTGAGGGGGGGTGGTTACTAACACCGCTTAGCAATCATGACAATCCTGAGCTGGAAAAAACGACGATTTATGCCTACTGCGATCGCACGCCTGCCAATATTGACCGATTACGATTAAATGACGAAAATCTCGAATGCGGAGAATACAACGTAATTGATATGCTGTTTCGCCTAATTGGGATGAAACAGGTGGACAGCATTGTATTTTTTGATCGATCAACTGATACGCAAAACGGGATTGAAATTGCGCGTACCGATATTGAAGAATTATGCGAAAAACAAATTAAACGCGCTCAGTTTGGACTGCAAAAGCTAAACGAACTTAAAAATAATGCAAATATTTCTAACATAGCTTAAGCGATCTGTGCTTGAAGCGAAACCAAGAAATTTCTTGGTTTCAGTTGACTGATAATTGCCATGAATAAGAAAAGGGACGCGAAGCGTCCCTTTTCTTATTCATGATCGATGAATCCACACATGACAGTACCATCGACAGAGCCTGTGCCACTTACTAAGCAAGCAAGATTATCTTTGTGGCTCATGGTTACAATACGGTCATAGCTATAACCAGTGAGCAGATTATCAGCGATCGCCATTACTTCAGGAGTGGTATTAACAGCAAGGATGATTTGATTGCGGTTAATATCGGCACTTTCATAACGAACTTCGGTTTGAGGAGCAGTAGGATTTTGATAGAGTGCGGCGACGATCGCTGTTTGAGCATTAGCTGACGCAGCAAATGCAAAACCTGAAATGGCGAAACCCGAAATGGCTAAAAATGTGGCGACGATTGTACTTTTCATGACTGCCTCTACTCTGCTTTCTCTAATTGCTTGCAACGAATTAGAAAATTAAACTTCTATAACTTAATTTTCTAATGAAAGTAGTAATTACTACTTCCTTCTATCAATTCAACCGACTGGGTGATCTTTAACTTGTGAGCGACTAACTCAATGAATTCATCATCAAGCTTTTTTTGATAATCGCAAGTGACACCAGATATCTACCCTTGTGATTGCGATCGCACTCCATAGTGATACAACGCTTTGCGCTCAAACCCAAACTTAGAAAGTCAAGCTGTGCTTTGCACAGCTTGACTTTCTAAGTTTTATACTGAATCAATAGACTAAACAACTAAAAACTAAACAATGAAAACTCTAATCAAGTCTTGCTTGGTAATATCAGGACTAATTTGCGCGATCGCCCCAATTAGTTGGACAGAATCCGCCTTAGCTGATCCCAACCAAGTCCGTCAAGTTTTGCAAACTAGAGAATGCCAAGGTTGCGATCTATCAAGGACAAAACTTAGTTTTGTCAACCTGAGAGGCGCGAATTTACGCAATGCAAATTTGTTTTCGGCGGATCTTAAACTTGCTGATTTACGCGAGGCTAACTTAATTGGCGCGATCCTTGATAAAGCGGATCTAAGGGGAGCAGATCTCACGGGAGCGGATTTGACAAGTGCCTATATGTCAGAAACTAACTTTTGTGGTGCAATCATGCCCGACGGACAAAAATCGAGCGAAGGATGCGCTCAAGCCCCAAAATAGACAATTCTCCATTACATTTGTGTAGAATTGTATGCAAAGGATTGAGAAAGTTGAAAAACTATTACTTAAACTCAATTAAAGCTTTAGGCTAGAGATTATTTGAGTTAATCTCACTTCCTTATATTTATTCGTCCAAGCGGAGTTCCGCCCTATGATTGACGCTATTATTATTTTCACATTTATCCTTGCGGGAGCAGGCACTGGCTTCCATGGCATTGATTTCTTACCACCAGAGACGATTTCCCATCTGAATATCCAAAATTTACGCTGGGTGACGCTTGGGGTAGGGTCTGTGGTCGGACTAATTGCAGGATTGATCGTCCAAAATACCTATCGCCGTATCGAAACGAATATTCGGTCAATGCCGCTTGAGACGATTTTAGGTCGTGCTGTTGGATTGGTATTTGGTTTACTGGTAGCTAACTTGATGCTAGCACCATTATTTTTGATCCCTATTCCCGACAACTTTGACTTTATTAAGCCACTCACTGCAATTTTAGTAAGTATTATCTTTGCCTATTCGGGGATGACTCTGTCAGATACTCATGGGCGTGCATTGTTGCGTTTGATTAATCCCAATAATGTCGAAAGTAGTCTCCTTGCTGATGGAACCTTGCGTACTGCAACAGCAAAGGTTCTAGATACTAGCACCGTAATTGATGGACGCATTCAGACTTTAATGGAGACGGGATTTTTAGAAGGGCAATTATTGATCCCCCATTTTGTGATTCAAGAATTGCAGACGATCGCTGATAGCTCCAATGATCAAAAACGGGTACGTGGTCGCCGAGGATTAGATATTCTCAACAACATGCGTGACCAGTTTAGCGATCGCATTACAATTCATTCCGCCGATTATGAAGACTTGCATACTGTTGATGCCAAGTTAGTCCGTTTAGCCCAAGAGCTAAGCTGTACCCTGATCACCAATGATTACAACCTCAACAAAGTTGCCAACTTACAGCAGGTTGAAGTTTTAAATATTAACGACCTTGCCCAAGCTTTACGCCCAACCTATTTGCCAGGGGATCTGATCGAAATTAAGGTACTCAAGGAAGGTAAAGAAGCATCGCAAGGCATTGGTTATCTTGAAGATGGCACGATGGTGGTGATTGAAGAAGGTCGTGAGTACCTCGGCAAACAAATTATTGTGATAGTCACTAGTGCTTTACAAACTTCGGCTGGTCGCATGATTTTTGCGCGTCACGAAGCGATCGCCACTGTGTAAGGCAAAAGTAAAAAGTAGAAAGTAAAAATTAATTACCAAGTCACTATCGCCTATGCAAGTTTTGCCCTCTCACTCACAGCGACAATTGGTATCGGGTAAAGTCGGGTGGGGCTGGCGGCAGGCGACTTATCCTATTTCTGCGAATTTTATTTTTGCAGGTTTGTTGATTCTCGTATTGGCGATCTCTCACGTAGTGCGACTACGTGATGCGAGTATTTTGGCGATCGCTAGTCTCATCTTACTTTTGGGCTTTGTGGTTGGGCTATATACAGCTAAATCTGTGGTTGAGGTATGCCGCCAAAACTCAGATTATTTATTTTCGCAATCGCAGTTAATTGGGATGACAGCCTATTGGTTAGTTTTAATCTTTGGGCTGAGTAACTCTTCAGAAACTTTTGCAAAGTTATTTATTGCGATGTGGTGGATTTTACCTGCTGCTATTTTCACAGGTATGGCTAGCTCTTTGGCTTGGCGATCAGGTAAATCGAAGACAGCAGCAGAAAAAAAGCAAATCATCGAAGCCGTTAATGCGGACATATTGAATGTAATTACCTATTCTGACCAGACGGTTTTGGTTAGTCCATCATCTCTCGGTCAGCAACCACGACAGTTTAATAGTTTGGTGCTAATCGTGTTGGGCTTTTTCTTTTGGACAATGCTCGACTTTTCCACAAATTTAAAGGCGATCGCGGCGATCACTTTGACAGCTTCTGGACTGACAGGATTTTTTACATGGCAAGCCCAATTGCGATCGCCTGAGAAAGTTTTACATTTGAAGTTTAGTGGCTTATGGGGGATTGGTGCGGAATATGTGATCGATTTACGCCCATTTTCAAGTCTATCGGTAGTTAAATTGCAAGAGGCGAGTGGCGAACTAAGCTGGATGCAGCTATCGGGAAATAACAGTGACATCACCATCCCATTAGCGATGACAATTGTGCCATCCAGCACCAAAGAAGGTACAAATCCAAATGATCAGTTAGGGCAAACCATTCGTGATCAGTTTCATCTTGCGAAACAAGAATCTGAGCGTGACAGTTTAGGGATGGCGAATGTATTACTGCCACAGGGTGCGGGAATTTTAGCAGGAACCGCATTTATCATGCTGGGGGGATTGCTTCTATTTATTTTCCCTTTACCCACAAACCTATCCGCAGAAAGCGCGATCGCTTGGCTTGGTGTTTGTCTAGTTAGTCCTGCGATCGCCAGATTTTTCTTGCAATTAGTTGCCCCCAATAGTTTACAAAGCGATCGCCTCAGCTATAACGCCAATCATTTACAATCATGGGAAATCGGCACAGCAATCTTATTGCTTAGCGCTTTTCTTTCGACTCAATCTACAGGGAAAATCGCGTCTTTGACCACATTCACATTCAGTCAATCATTGCCTTTACTAACGCTCATTTGTGGATGGCTAAGCATTAGTATCGGTGTTTGTATCCTCGCCTTTGTCCGCCGCACTCCCCTTTGGAATATCAATTATTAACCTCAGTTCGGGTTAGTTTCAAACCCTCTCTAGGAGCCAAAACAGTAAAAGCCTTGCGAAGCGAGGCTTTTACTGTTTTGGCTTTTAAAATTTTGTAGCTTATCCCGAACTCACGTTAATTATTGGAAACACAAATAAATTACTGGAGTCTAGACTAAGTTGATTAAGAAAATCAGAAAAAGAGCAGGAAGAAGCAACCCAGAGAATGGAGAACTGAGCAAATCCAAGAGAATGAAAAGGAGAATA
>NZ_NDHW01000013.1 GCF_002251945.1 Pseudanabaena sp. SR411 | reverse complement strand
AAAGAGTATTTGTATCTCTATGTAGCCATGTTTGAGTGGTCATACAATCTACGTTGGATTGATTTTGACTTCCTGCGTCGTCTTCTTTTTCCTCCTTCCACCTATTTCCCTAGATGAGCGAAAGTTTTATAGTCTACAGCTACATTTCTAGCATATCTGACACGTTGTTGGATAGCGATCTCCCCCTCAACCCAAAACCCGATCGCCTATTTCCACATCAAACAGCGATCGCCCCACAACACCCACAAACCCGATCGCTTTTTCTCCACACCAAACAGCGATCTCCACTCATCGCTCATAAACTTGATCGCTTTTTCCCCACACCAAACAGCGATCGCTGTTTAATAAAAGTAATTGAACTACCAAGTTCTTGGTTCAAGAATTTGGCTGTTGGCAATAATGACTGAATTTCCAGCGGGGGCGATTACAAATAGTCCTTCCTGTGTTGCAAAGAGATCGGATCTTTCATCTATTTTTATTCCTGCTACAGCTCCATAGAGTTTGTAATTTTGATATTTAGGAAATGCTTCTTTAAATCGTTCTAATGTTTGCAAAAACCGCTTTATATCTCGAATTTCCAAATGAGATTTTACTTCGATCGCTACAACTTCATTAGTGTTTTCTACAAGAGTATCGATTTCAATAGAACCTTTTTCATCTTGTGCATCAACTCGTAAGGCAGTGTGATGCACGTCTATGCCTTGTTCTTTAAACAATTTTGCGGCAGCAGGTTTAATTAAGTTCTCTACAAATTCTCCCCATCGGCTAGTTAATCCTCCTATTTGTTTATTGGTTTGGGCAACAATTTTACGAAGATCTGCCATTTCTTGTTCGGCGATGCGCTGATATTCTTGGCGTTGCTGTTCGCTTTCGCGGAATAAGTGCATAAATGTCTTGAATTGTAATTTGTTCAGTCATATGTTTTTAATTGCTAGTTCCAATTTAATTTTAACATTGGGGATAAAACTGATCGCCTATTCCCTCAAATCAACCAACGATCGCACACTCATCACCCACAAAACCCGATCACCTAACCTCAAAATCAAACAGCGATCGCACCCTCAACACCCACAAGCCTGATCGCCTATTCCAACGTCAAAAAGCGATCTCCGATCACCCGATCAAATAGTAATATTCAATATTTTGGCTATTAAAGAAAAATGTTTTTAAAAACATTTGGCAAGACCACTCATAAATAGTTGACAAGGCACAGGTGTTTGTGCAAACATACGGGCTATACACAAAAACAACTACTTTGTTTTTGTGTATAGCAACAATAGTGTCGGAGAAAAAATGGCTTTAGTTATTCCGTGTATAAAGGGTCACTTAGGCAACACAGACTTTTATCAAGCGACTATGAAAGTTCGTGAGCTAGTGCAAGGAGTTCGTCCAGCTAATGAGCTTGATGAATGGACAACAATGAGTATTGAAGATGTTTTGCAGCGCGAGCCAGATCTTAAACGAATTAAGGAGGAGATCGCTCCGTATATTGCTAAATCAAAGGATAGATTCTTTGGTGCAATGATTGTACTTGTCTATAAAGGAGAAGTTTATTTTGAGGGACTCAAGGATTGGATCTCGAATAAAGCTCCACGAGCGTATCAGTCAGTTGCGGAAAACATTGGTATTCTTACTATTGATGGTGGTTCTCTTATAGTGTTAGATGGACAACATCGTCTTTTAGCTCTTGAGCAGGTTATGAAAGGAGAGGTAACTGGAGAGTATCGTGAGGATGTTCCAGACGATGACGTTTGTGTGATTTTTATCCATCATGAAGGCAATGAGAAAACACGTCGTATTTTTAATAAGGTAAACCGTTACGCTAAACCAACTAGCCGAGGAGATAATATCATTACCAGTGAGGATGATCGTAGCGCTATCATTGCACGTAGGTTACTAAGTGAAGGAGCACCCCTTGGAATTAAGTCTCGTGGCAGTAGTGATGTAATTGTTGAGTGGAAGAGTAATTCTCTCCCAGTTAGAAGTACCAAACTTACAACAATTAGTGCAGTTTATGAAACTGTAAAGCTTATTCTTAGAAGCCATCGTATAGTACTTGATCAAAATATTCGCCCACAAGATGAGTTCTTAAATGAGTACTACGAGATCGTTGAAGAATTTTGGAATACAGTACTAGATGGATTGCAACCATATAAAGAAGCACTTAGGGATAGTAGTCAAATACCTCTAATGAGAAAGGATGACCAACCTTACTCATTATTGTTCAAACCAATTGGTCAGTTGGCTTTATTTCGAGGTTTGACCGCAGCAACTCAGGATAATCGTTTGAAATTGAGTGAAGCGGTAAGACGGGCTGCCAAAATAGACTGGAGAATGGAAGCTGAGATTTGGACACATATCCTAGTAGCTCCAAGTCGATCAATGCTCAGAGGAGAACAACCACCAGTGCAGGGCGGGAAGCTGATTCATTACTTGATTGCATCTGACAAGATGACTAAAGAAGAAATCACTAGTTTTCAGCAAGAATATAATATTGCAAAAGGTATTGAGATTGATGAGCCTCTTCCTACATCTATTTCAGAGGCTTTTCCTCCTGATATTGAAGCATAGTGCGCCCGAACAAATATTACGAGTAAGCATAGAAAATTGGGATTAAAATTCAAGCCTATATTTCTTAGTAATTTCATGACAGTTACAATCTAAATCTAGGGAAGTGTTAGCTAATTTTAGTTATTAGGGGCTTGCGAAGAAATAAGATACCAAAGATTATAGAAATAGGGATATAAAATTCTTGTTTTCAATTTATATAGGACTAAGAGAGTGATTTTCAGCGATGAAATCAAAGCCACAGTT
>NZ_NDHW01000135.1 GCF_002251945.1 Pseudanabaena sp. SR411 | reverse complement strand
ACGGCTTGTTCAGAAGCGCTTCGTTTTGGTTCATTTTTTTACTGTCTTTTTATTTCATATTTTACCATGCCTTACAGCGGGAAGGGAGTAGAATCTGAACAAACTAGAAATTTAGAACTCACAAAACCTTCAATAACATTTCCATCAACTATCTTAGTCAAATATCCCTCAAATCCTTTATAGGTAACAATGGTATATGTTTCCAAACAACCAATTTTTTTGTTTGCAAAGTTATTTTTAGGACTTACGCAAATTGATAAAATAAAGTAAGTCAAAGTCTTTACCGATCAACCTTTCTAAGTAACTGTCAACCAACAGATGAGAACAAGCCTTAGTTAGCCTCAAATGTCCTTTCAAAAAGAATCACAGCGAGTTAGGGATATTGAGCAAAAGTATAGGCTGAAGTGATTACTATCACTGACAACTAATGGTAGGGGATACTTTTTCAACAGAATTAGTATTCTGGTTTGCTACGTCTGCTTTTAGAGAAGTCCTCAAAGCGTTTGCGTAAGTCCTAATTAAAAGATACCATTCTCCACAGGATTTGCATTTTTCAAGATGTCAATATAGAGACTTTAATGAACCTCTTCGAGTATTTCAGAAATCAACAAATCACAGAAACAAATCTAGCTCCGAATTCTGCCCAATCGTCAGGAGATAAACGGGAACACTAGTTGGCGATCGCTACTTGGTTACGCCCATTTCTCTTGGCTGCATAGAGAGCATGGTCAGCCGCCGTAATTAAGCTTTCCAGCGAATTGCCATGTTGGCGGATGACGGCAATTCCTAAACTAATTGTGATTTGAATATTTGAAGGTGTGGGATTTGTCTCCACATAAGAGCGTAATCGCTCGGCAATCTCTTTCGCTTGCTCGAGGGCTGTATCAGGCAATAAAATCAAAAACTCTTCACCTCCCCAACGACTCGCTGAATCTATTTGGCGCATTTTGGTTTGCAGAATTTGAGCAAGATGAACCAGCACCATATCACCGCCATCATGTCCATAGACATCATTAACCCGCTTAAAGAAATCGACATCAATTAAAATAATCGCAAAGGCGCGATCGCTACGATAAAACTGATTCATTGCAATCTCAAGCTGATGCATCATTGCCCGTCGATTAAGTAACCGAGTTAACACATCAGTATTAGCGGCAGCCTTCAGATCATAGTAGAGCCTCTGACAAACCATCATGATAAATCCAGCCGTTAATAAAAAAGAAAATACAAATACGATGATCAAGGTGGAAGCATTTAGCTCGTTAGAGCTAAATAACTGGTCAGGTGGATTTCTAAGCAAAAGTATAATTCTGGCTACTAATGACATTAATAACCCAATCATGACGATCGCCATGAATCTAGAGGCTCCAACAAAGCTTTTATAGGAAGTCGTTAGTAAACAGTAAGTGGATATTGAGAAAACAACCATTTGAAAGATTGTTTGAGAGATGGTTTTAAATACAAAAACATCTTGAAAAATCAAAAAATATGACTGAACACTAAGGAATAAAAGATTAATGATTAATAGATAATAGATCTTAATTCTTTTGCCTGTAAATTGAGCGATACCAATACATCCAAAGGAAGCACCTACCAAAAGGAAAACACCCGCCAAAATCAATGTGATAGATAGATAAGGACTTTTAATCAAACTGATGAAATAGCCAGTTATTGTAAAAATCCTACCGATTGTATAGGTTTTGATTCCGCGATATTGATTTACCAATAAACATAAAAAAATTAGTATTAACAACTGTAAAATTGCATCAATACTAGTCATTAAGATCATTGTCTGAATGTCAAGATTCACCAAGATTGTAAACATTGCATCAAAAACTGGATTTGTACTTGGGTATGGCTTGCCATCAGAGTTAAGCGGATACGCGGAGTGGGAACGGTAGGCGGACGGATGGCAGGTGCAAATATCCCATTTTCGCGTAAGTGGGTTGCTATTTGTAACGTTTGGGGAATATCGCCAACTTCGATCGCAATAATCGGTGAATCTACAGCGATCGCCTGAATACCTAAGTTTTCTAAACCCTGCTTGAATAGCGCCACATTTTGCCAAAGCTGCTGACGGAGAATAGCTTCGGTTTTGACGATCGCAATGGCGGCGATCGCTGCACCCGTATCCGCAGGTGATAGCGCCGTAGTATAAATCCAAGTGGCGGCGCGATTGCGTAAATAGTCGATCAGTTTTGCCGAACCTGCCACATAGCCGCCCAAACTCCCCAAAGCCTTGCTCAGTGTTCCTACTTGGATTAAGTTTTCCTGAATTCCCATAGCCTGCGTTAAGCCGCCACCGCGATCGCCAAATACGCCTGTGCCATGCGCCTCATCGACTAACACCATGCAATCGTATTGGTACGCTAAATCCATGATTTCCCGTAATGGTGCAAGATCGCCATCCATACTAAACACGCTGTCAGTCGTAATTAGACAACGCCGATATTTCGCTCGATGTTCTTGCAATTTATTGGTGAGATCCGCTAAGTCCAAATGCTGATAATCGATCGCCGTTGCACCACTGAGCAAGCCGCCTTTCTTTAAGCAAGAGTGATTATATTCATCACCTAAAATCAAGTCTCGCGCTCCCACGATCGCCGCGATTGTCCCCAAATTTGCTAAATAACCAGAGCTAAACACTAAAGCCGCCTCGGTATTTTTAAGATCGGCGATCGCCGTTTCTAACTCTTCATGTAAAGCCAAATGTCCTGTGACTAAGCGCGATCCCGTTGAGCCAGTGCCATACATTTCTGTAGCCCTAATCGCTGCCTCAATCAAACGGCGATCACCTGCTAGTCCCAAATAATTATTACTGGCAAACATCAACATTTCTCGCCCATCGATCGTGGCGATCGTCCCTGCTTTGCTAGTAATGGTTTGGGTAGAGCGATACCAGTTAGCCTTGTGGATAGAGTCCAAGGAGCGATCGAGCCAGTCGTAGGGCGTAGATATGGGTTCAGTCTTCACACTTCTTTACAAATTAAGATTAAAATTGATTAGGTACTTATTATCTAGGTTTATAAAATGACTGTTGCATATCCCCATAAATTTCGTGGTCAACTGAGCGCTGAGGACATTCTCGACAATGTTGTACGTCAGCGTGAAGTTCACATGACCACATTAAATCGCTATCGCTTCAGTGAACAACGTAGCTGCAAAGATTTAACTGGACTGATTGAACTCCTGAATGGCAAGCCCCGCGATTTGATTCAAGACCTTTCCCATCATGTTTCTGACGAAGCGCGTCATGCGATGTGGTTGACCGATTTACTCTATGATCTTGGCGAAGATCTGGGTACACCCGATGGGAATTTGTATATTGATGAGTTTACTCGCTTGAGTAAGTACGAAGCTTCGGCAAATCCTGAAGATATTGTCATCGATGCTTTGGCGGGAATTAATGTTGCAGAAAAGCGTGGTTGTGAATATTTCGCGGCTCATATTCGCTCTCTCAAGAAAGCGGAACAGACTGACGAAAACATCAAAATCCGCGAAACCATTGAGAAGATTCTTCCTGAAGAAGCGGCTCATGTACGTTGGGGTAATCGTAAGCTTGCGGAGATTGCTAAAAAGAGTGAATCTCATCGTACAAAGGTTGAGACGGCTAAGCGCAAATATGTAGCGATCGAGCAAGCTGCCTTTGAGTCAGGAATGGATGTTCTCGCTGGTGCAGAAGTGCGCCGCCTTGAGAATTTGTTGAAAATTTCTGAAACTCTTCCTCTATGGGAACGTCCTCAATACTTGCTCAATCAACTTCCTGAGACTTTGTTCTCGACTGAGTTGCAAAAGACCCGAATCGATATCTTCAAGAAAGCATGGGAAAAAGATCCTTCCTCTTTTGTGGAGAAATTCATCCCCATGTTCTTTAATGGCAATCTTAAAGAGACTGCTAATAAGGCTGTAAACCATTGATAATATCAACAAGGGGCTTAAGCCCCTTGTTGCAGGCAAACATTTTGACGAGTATCGATCGCCTTTTCTAATTCACTCGTATCAGCATGGCAATCGCCTTTTTTAGCAGTTTGTCATGGGTTAAGCAAATTGACTGGATAAGCTCGAACTGCTTCATCTACTGTAGCGATCGCCATGTCATTTTGTATGGCTTGACAAATAAGCATTCTGTCAAAGGGATCACGATGCAAAGATGGGAGTTTGGCTAGTTGAGTTACACTGGCTTGATCTAGGTCAAGATTCAGAATTTGATGGCGATCACAGTGTTTAGGAAAATATATTTCAGGGGATTCTGGTAATGGTAATTTGCCTAATTGATATTTAACAATGGCTTCCCAAGTTGACACAACGCTTAGATAAATTTCGTTGTCTAGATCTTGAATGATTTTTTGAACATCTGTTGGTAATCGTTGATCTCGACTAATAAACCACAGAAAAATATGTGTATCCAATAAAATTTTCATTTTCCTTCAAAAGCATTCAAGATTTCTTCTGGTAGCGGTGCATCAAAGTCTTCAGGAACAACAAATTCTCCAGCACATAAACCAAATGGGCGTTGTTTTTTATTCTTTGTTGTAACTGCTTTGGATGATTTTTGTGCTTTTGAGGTTTCTGATAGCTGGATGTTCTCAGATGTATCTAGGTCTTCTGCAAGAATCCGAATTAGTTTCAGTTTTTCTGTTACAGAAAGTTTTCGTGCGGCGGGTAGTAGTTCAGCAAGTGTCATGTTGTGTACCTCCTATTCTGTTTTAATTGCTGTGTATTCTTGTTCTGTTAGTTCAAATTCTGGATCTATGATTTTTACTTCTTCATAGGTGAGTTGATAGAGTTTGTAAACTAAGCGATCGCCTTTTCTAATTCACTCGTATCAGCATGGCGATCGCCTTCTTTAGCAGTGAGAATTTTTACAACGATGGTAATTTGACTCTAATGAGTTGTTTTTCTATAGTCTCAAGTTGAGAGAGATGATTATGTATAGCTTGGGCGATTTTTTCCCAGTTGGTGCTACTTCTACAAATCACGATGCCTTTATGTTAAGGTGTTTGTGCGTGTAAACGAATAAAATCACGGCGATTCATGGTTAAGACGACTCGATTGAGGCTAATGGCATAGTGCAGGACTTCAGGATCGGGGATTTTTTGTTCTGCTTTTCCTGCATCTTGTACGGTCAAAATGTCGTATCCTAATGTACGCAAAATTTTGACAACGGGCAATGGAAATTGCTCATCTGCATAGAGTTTGACCATTGCTTAATCTGCCTCGTTTTCAAGGATAGCATTGGCAATTTCTTGGGGATGGCTTTCGGCGTATATCCAAGCATTTGCTAGATCGACTGCGTTTAGGGTTGGATATGCTTCTAATATTTTTGCATCGCTAAGTCCTTGTTTTTGGTAGCTGACTAATAGCCAAACGGGGATTCTGGTGTTACGGATACAAGCATCACCGCCACATACGTTTAAGGTTTTCTCAATGCCATGCCAGCTATTTAATAGGCTATTAAGGATTAGTTGAATTGCTTGAGATTTTTCTGTGGGTGAGAGTGCGAGTAGTTGAGGTTCTAATTCTTTAAGTGTCATAGTTTTTTGAATTGGATATTTATAAATCTGCCTGATTTTTCCTTTTGCCTTTTTACTTTTTCCTTGTCACCTCTCTCCTTCTACTATTTTAATCTCTTTTTCGGTCAACCCATAAAGTTGATAAACTAGAGCGTCGATCGCCTTTTCTAATTCGCTCGTATCGGCATTGGGCTTACTGTTTACCTATTTCTGATTCTGAATTTATTTTGATCGACAATTACAGTTGCGCCAATTATTTCTGGTAAGTTAACTTGATCGATAAATTTCTCTAATGCTTGTCGAATTTCTATAGCGATCGCTTCAAAGGGAAATCTTAAAATAATTAAGCCGCAATGCGTATTGGTTGGATAGTTTTTGATGTTTGACCATCCTAGATCACGGCTGACGATTATTCACTGTTCTTTTTGAGCAAATATAAATATCTCAGGATCTTTTGTGCCGCTAAGTCCAGATGTTTTGACATGAATGGCATCATGCCCTTTGTCTTTGAGCAAAGTTTCTAAACTTAATGGACAGTCTTCGTCAATTAGAAAACGAAATTTCAACTTACTTTCTCCATTGAATAGACTGTTTCATAGTTTAGAAGCTCGGAGAAGTAGGCAAGGGAGGCAAGAATCTGTTCGCGTGTAACTGCGTATTCTTGGATTACTTCGTCATAGGTCATGCCACCCGCGAGGGAGCCAATAATCACGGCGATCGGAAGACGAGTTCCTTTTAGTACAGGTTTACCATGTTGGATTTCGTTGTCGATGGTAATTACATCAGTTAGAATGCTTTTTTTCATAATCTATTTCCTTATATATGCTAAACATTTTCACGAAATCTGCACCTTATCTTTTTCCTTTTTCCTTTTTGTGCGTGTAAACGAATAAAATCACGGCGATGGCGCTGGCTCACTAATTAGTGATATCAAGCTGTAACCTCTATCTGGCAACGATTTCAGGCTTTAGTCGCAATTTACTTGTAAAGCCTTGCCAATCAACGGCTTCATCGCTCTATCACTAATTAGCTGTCCAGTGCCTTCGTCTTCGGTGGCTTCTTCGTCTCAAAAATTACGCCAACCTGACTATCCGCCACCTTGCCATTATGAATAACCAGATCGCTATTTTCCTTAACATTTATAAAATAGCGATCGCCGTAGTAAGGGGCTTGCGAAGAAATAAGATACCAAAGATTATAGAAATAGGGATATAAAATTCTTGTTTTCAATTTATATAGGACTAAGAGAGTGATTTTCAGCGATGAAATCAAAGCCACAGTTAAAGATGCAGCGCAAAAACTAACAG
>NZ_NDHW01000134.1 GCF_002251945.1 Pseudanabaena sp. SR411 | reverse complement strand
AACTTTACAAGATATTTATTCAAAAATTGCAGACATTTACGAGAAATTCTGTGATGGCTTAGAAGACTCTGATCCTGTGACGATGATCACTGAGCAGTTAACTATTAGTGAGACTGCATGGACTACTAACGGGCTAACCTTTGACAATCCTGATGCAGATGGAGCAATTGGCACAGCCCAATTAGAGATAAATAGTGTTTTAGCGATCGCCTTACAGCTTGCAAAAGATGAAGTTTCTTTTGATGATGCAACGATGGCTAATGCTCAAGGGGACATTGTGCCAATCCCCAAGGGCAGCCCGATCATGTTGTTGCCAAAACTAATTAAGTTGTTGGTGCTTTACAAAGCTCCTTTGAAGTTTTTAATGAATGTAATTCTGGATTACATCAAGGATGTAATTCTGGAACATATCAAACGGAAGTTAGTTGAGAAGAATGCAGAAATATATCAATGTGTTGATATTGCTAGCTCACAGCTTATAAAAATCCCTAAAGAAGCGAAGCAAATCATACTTTCTTTTTCTAATTTGCCTGATTGGATTGGCAAGAGATTTGAACCAGCAAACTTGAATAAGTCAATAATTACGCCTAGTCCGCCTGTGGTAACTGATATGAGTAAGTTTATTCTTAGTGCGCTAGGAACTATTCAGATCGGTTTTCAACTAACAGGCTCTGGTGTTGCTGGTACAGTTTTCTGGGATATAGATACAAGGCTTGAATACTACAGGCAATATATACAATTGCCTGAGTATGAATTTGTTAATTACCAAAGGTTTGCATATATTCATTTGAATTATGAAAACACCTGTAACCTTTGTTTTTTAAGAGTTTGATGGGATAAATCTAATATCTCGAAAATAATTATTAGAGTTAAAACTGTCTGTTGGAAAAGAACCAACAGAAGTATTAAATACACCTGTTGAAATAGCGCTACCAGTATACAAAACGTCACTCAATAGAACATCAGTAAAGTAATTGGGTTGAGCAGAATATGATTCATTACTATTCACAGATACGGTGTAGAAAGTATCAACACTTATGTTTAGAGGTGAGTCCAATAATTGCTCTTGCCATCCTGATGAAGTTTCAGAGGTAAAAGCCTGTGTTCTCAAGAGTGTCCCTCCTGAACTCCATATATGACCTGTATGAGTTCCTGTCTCAGTGGATGGTTTGAAATACCTGATAGCAGTTATTTGTCCCTCAACACTAGACGCAAATCTAAACCCAAGTTCGTAAGGCGGTTCACCTGAAACAAAGTTATCAGGCTCATCACCAAAAAAGGTTATGCCTAGGAATTCAAGGTATCCATCGATTTTTAATTCAATGCATCGGAACCACTTTGGTGCGATCGCTCTAATTTTGTAAATCTCTAGCCAATCTGGTACGACTAATAAAGCCGCCTCATTGATTGGTGATTCAAACCTATAGGCTCTAGTTTCGGGTGTTGACTCATCTAGCATCAAGTCTATATATGCTCCAAGTTGCCAACTAGGTTTTGGGTATTCATTGCCAGACGTTACCCTTAGATACCTGTGGTCGAAACTGCCATCAACCAAAATAGGGGGCAATGGTGCGCCGCCGACATGGACTGTTTGGGCTTCGTATATGGTTAGCCAGTTTGCGGGATTTGCTAAATCGATCATGCTTTTTGGGGATTCTAGTTAACACAAAACGTCAACGAATTGATTGCTTTTACAAAGAAGAGGAGCGCTGGTTTTTAGAAACATATTCTGGAGTGCAAGAAAGTTTCCAACTATTGAGTATTAATTTTGAGGGCAAATTTGCGGATCTCTATGAAGATGTTATTTTTGATTGATAATTGCTGTAAGCAGGTTTTGAGGAAAGCTATCATGCACCAGTCTGTAACATATCAAGAAATTAGATGTTGTAAGTTGGACTTAGGAAAATGAGATATGCTAGAAACTCTTATTCGTGAAATTGTACTTAAAGAGGTTATCAAGTGCTTCTAGATATTAGGATACTTAGCATTGAGAACTTTGAGATTTTAAGAAAACTATTTGAGTATTTACTACAGCAGGAGCAACAATGACTCAAGATAATTCTAGTTACGAAATGATTACGATCGCAGTTGAACCTTATGAAGATAAACCTCAGGTTGGTAGCTCTGTAGCGAATCCCAGAGGCTTTTTGAGTGGAGAATCTCAGTCGGGCAAAAATTTACTTAAAACTGAAAAGACCTTAACTGTGGGGGAACTCGAACAGAAGATGTCAGGTTTCTTGCAGATGGTGGGACGGGTTTTTAGCAGTGCGGAAAAGGAGGCAAAAAAGACATCGGGAATGTGTCTGAATGAAATTGAGTTATCGGTGGAGATTGGTGCTGAAGGAGAAATTCGGTTAATTGGTAGTGGTGCTAAGGCAAGTGGCAAGAGTGCGATTAAGCTGAAGTTTAAGCGGGTTGAGGGTGCTTAGGCTCTATGGCAAATTGGGCGATCGCGATCGGTATCAATCAATATGATTTTTTGCATCCTTTGAAGTATGCTGAAGTATGCGAAAAATGACGCGCTGCATATTTGTCACTTTCTCAAAGAAGAGGCAAAGTTTGATCGCATTTTCTATTTCTCTGACGATTCCCCAGAGTTAGAGGGCAATAAAACTAAGCCTTTTCGCAATAATTTACTGAGGTTATTTAAGGAGGTGTCTGCTCAGCCGATGCTCCATGAATGTGATAATTTTTGGTTCTTTTTTGCGGGGCATGGCATTTTGGAGGATGGGATTGATTATCTAATGCCGAGTGATGGCGATCCTGATAATGTGATCAATACGGGAATTGCGGTCAATCAGGTGATCCAAAGTTTGCGCGGAAGTGGTGCGGGCAATGTGATTTTGGTGCTAGATGCTTGTCGCAATCAGGTACGGCGTAATGGTGGCACGCGATCGGGCGAGGGCATTGGTCGCGAAACTGAGCGAGAAGCCAAAATTGACGATGTGATTAGTATTGCGGCTTGTAGCCCGTCGGAATATTCCTATGAAGTAGATAACCTTGAGCATGGGGCGTTTACCTATGCTTTGGTGGAGGGTTTGGGTGTGCAGGGGCGTTGTGCAACGGCGGCAAAGCTAAATACTTATCTGAAGCATCGTGTGCCTGAGTTGGCGAAGATGCGGCAGACTCCGCGCATGATGCTCGATCCACAGGAGAAGGGACATTTGATCTTGATGCCGAAGTATGCCGAAAAGATCGATCTAGAACCGCTCAAGAAGGAGGCTTTTAAGGCGCGTTGCAACAAAAATCTTGATATGGCAAGGCGTTTGTGGATGCAGGTTTTGGCGGTGGATGGGACGGATTATGAGGCGATTACCGAAATTGAAGGTTTGGCGGTGGATAGGTATATGGCTAAACTGTTAGAAACTAAAGATAAGGCTTCTGGAGCGTCAAATAATCCAGAATTGTCAATGAGGCAAGCAAATCTAAAAACAGTTGAGCATCGTTTTACATAACCTCAAATAGGAAAGATACATAAAGTTGACTGGTAGTATTGCAATTTTATTCACTGGAAACAAATTTTCTCTATATTCATATTATGAGTTTTATATAAGCATTCCCAAATCAAGAAAATCTGCAAATTTGCAGATTTTCTTGATTTGGGAATGCTCTCTCCCTACATGATTTTGATTTTACTGATAAATTGTCCCCGTGTTGCGAGGTTGAGTACAGAGTCTATTCATCTAGCTCCACCCCTAGTTGACGTAATTTTTCAGAAAGGCGCTTAGCTCTTAGGTCTGCCTGCTCCGCTCTCTGCTCTGCTTCTTGAATGGCTAAGTCTAACTCTTCTAAGGTTCGTAACTTCTCGCCACTATCGAGACGATAAAAACTAATTAGATATTCATCAGCCTCTAACCTCAGTTGCTATACCTGACTGCAATGATCAGTGATTGGCTCATATATCTCTGCGGTATTGAGCCGATAACCACGCAGTTGCTCAGTGATCCATTCCCCATAGGGATCAAACAACCAATATTCCGTAACACCTAGTTGCTCATAGAGCATTTTCTTGAAGTTGAAATCAGTATCCTTTGTTCCTGCTGATGTCACTTCGATGATCATCGCTGGGTTTTGCTTCCATTCCCAGATCTTGTAGTTGTCATAGAGTTTCTTCGTGATGTCAAAGACTACCATCACATCAGGGGCAACTCTGGCTCTGGGATTCCCTTCAATGTAGTAGAGAAATTGATCAGCAAAGACGACCGCTTGCTGATTTTGTAAATATAGACGCAATAATCCGAAGGTGTTGAGAATTGCGGAAGCGTGCTGTTGGGTTTCAGCCAATGGTTCTCCGTCTGAACTGGGATAGATGATTTCTGGGGTAGTGCTAGACAGCGATCGCGCTTCGGTGATGGCTACCATAGTTAACTCTTGGCTAAGGATTTATCTAAAATTATAGGCTAACAGCTAAAAAACAGAGCTTGTGTCTCTAGCTAAGCTGGCGACACAAGCTTCTAGGTTTTACCCTACTCTGATTGCTATAATCACCTTATCGCGCTGCTTAGGAAAATATCATGACTCCAGTGATTATTACCCCAAAAGTCGAAGCTCAACTCCTATGGACAAGTGCCGACCTCGAACTCCTACCCGACAACGGCAACCGTTATGAAATTATTAATGGAGAACTTTACGTGACGAGAGCGCCTCACTGGAAACATCAAACCACTTGCGGTAATTTTTACTTCGAGCTAAAAGCATGGTCAAAAATAACAGGATTGGGATATGCCGCAATGGGTGCAGGTGTAATCTTTGGTGATAAGGATGATGTTATTTCTGATGTGGTGTGGATCAGCAAAGAGAGATATGAAATTTTGATTGATCAGGCGGGACAATTGCTTGGTGCGCCTGATATTGCGATTGAAGTACTATCAGCAGGAACAGAAAACGAAAGACGCGATCGCGAAGTTAAGTTAAAACTCTATTCATCTCGGGGAGTTTTGGAATATTGGATTGCTGATTGGAGAAATAAGCAAGTTCAAGTTTATCGTCGGGAGAATGGAATTCTCAAATTAGCAATGACTCTATTTATAAGTGATACTCTCACTTCACCATTATTACCAGAATTTGCTTGTCCTTTAGTCCAGATTTTTGAATAAGTTTGCTAGAGAAGTTAGCAAATGAGCATATGTTCATTTGCCAACTTCTCTACATAAGGCGGTAAAGTAAAGCCAGATCTAGAAATTTTGTGTTTATGGCTTTTCAACGTGCTAGTGGAATTTTGTTACATCCAACCTCCCTACCCAGCAAATTTGGGATTGGGGATTTAGGAGAGACAGCTTATCAGTTTATTGAGTTTTTATCGCGCAGTGGTCAAAAGCTTTGGCAAGTGCTGCCCCTTGGCCCCACAGGATACGGTAACTCTCCCTACATGAGCTTTAGCGCGATCGCAGGTAGCCTTTATCTGATCAGCCCTGAACTATTAGCAAAGCAACATTTGCTCAAGGAAGAGGATTGGGCTGATATTCCTGATTTTGATCAAGATCGCGTTGATTTTGCGGCAGTAATGCCATACAAGCGCAAATTGCTAGAGATTGCTTTTGAGCGCTTTAAACAAGGCTATGTTGATCAAGATCTCCAGCATCACCATGATCTGTATTTGCTCCAAGAGCAATTCAAAAAGTTTTGCTACGAAGAAGCTGACTGGCTCGAAGACTATGTGCTATTCATGGCATTGCATGAACAAAATCCTAAAGTTCTTTGGAATAATTGGGAACCAGCGATTGCCAGACGAGAGCCTCAAGCATTGCAACAAAAGCGTGAAGAACTGCACGAGCAAATTGAGTTTCAAAGATTTGTGCAATTCATCTTTTTTGATCAATGGCTGAAGCTAAAGCAATATGCCAATATGCGAAACATTCAGATTATTGGTGATATTCCTATTTATGTATCTCACAATAGCGCTGATGTCTGGGCAAACCCCAAAAACTTTGCTCTCGATCCTGAAACCTATGAAGTCTCACAAATGGCAGGAGTACCACCCGACTATTTCAGCGCCACAGGTCAGCTATGGGGAAATCCCGTCTATAACTGGGAATATCTCCAAGAAACTGACTTTGCATGGTGGATCGATCGCTTCCGCTTTTTAAATCGGTATGTAGATATTATTCGGATCGATCACTTCCGAGGCTTTGAGGCTTTTTGGCAAGTTCCCGCAGGTGAAGAAACTGCAATTAAGGGCGAATGGAAAGTTGCTACTGGGACAGAACTATTTACAAGGCTTTATGAAGTAATGGGTGAGTTACCAATTCTTGCCGAAGATCTTGGTGTGATCACTCCTGAAGTTGATAAATTGCGCGATGACTTTGGTTTTCCGGGAATGCGCGTCCTGATGTTTGCCTTTGGCGGCGGCTCGGACAATTTCCATTTGCCACACAACTATGTGCGAAATAGTGCTGTCTACACAGGAACCCATGACAATGACACGGCTGTAGGTTGGTGGCAAAGGGCAAGTAAGTACGAAAAGGAATTGTTCTACAAATATATAGTTGGGTTTGCCGCAGGTGAGCCGATCAACTGGGTGCTAATCCGCATGGCGATGGCGGCTGTGTCGGTAATTGCGATCGTGCCGTTACAAGATGTCCTTGGTTTAGACAACAGTGGACGGATGAATACCCCAGGTACAGCAACAGGAAATTGGGGCTGGCGCTATAGCGATCCCGATGTACTCAATCAAGATCTCAGCGATCGTCTACTCGAAATTACCCAACTGTATAGCCGCTAAAAAATATCTGCACAAATTCTGTACAAAATAAAGGGTTCACTTTGCGAACCCTTTATTTTAGTCTTAAGCAACTTGACACAAAATTTGGTATGAGAATATATATCTACTATTAATAAATTTCACAAACGATTCCCATAAAGTCGTTCTGACCCAAAACAATGTCTTCCCTCGCTTTTGAAGCTTTACTCATCATTTTGCTAATTCTTGCCAATGGTGTTTTTTCGATGTCCGAGCTAGCGATTGTTTCTGCTCGCAGAGTGCGCCTAGAGCAGTGGGCAAAGGAAGGAAATGCAAAAGCCAGAGCAGCTTTAAGACTGATCGCCTCACCTAATAATTTTTTGTCAACTGTGCAAATTGGCATCACCTTAATCGGGATTTTAAGCGGTGCATTGGGTGGCGCAACCGTGGCAAAAACCTTGCAAAAGTCATTAGATACTGTCCCTTTGATCCAACCCTATAGCGAAACCCTTAGCTTTGCAATTGTGGTTGGTATCATTACTTACCTGTCTCTGGTGGTTGGCGAGCTTGTCCCTAAGCGGTTAGCGATGAGCAATGCCGAGCAGATTGCCTGTGCCGTTGCCCCGCCAATGCGATTTCTTGCCAATATTGGTACTCCTGTGGTGTATTTGCTAAGCATTTCAACCGAAGCTTTACTTAGCTTATTGGGGATTCAGATAACTGAGGAGTCACAGGTTACAGAAGAAGAAATTAAGGTGATGATTGCTCAGGGTGCTGAGTCGGGGATGTTTGAAGAAGCCGAGCATGACATGGTTGAGCGTGTTTTTCGTTTAGGCGATCGCCCCATCAAGTCCCTAATGACTCCACGTACCGAAATCGATTGGTTGGATGTCGATGCCCCGTTTGAAGAAACACAGCGCGAAGTTTTGGAGAGTGGACATTCACGATTCCCTGTAGCCAGAGAAAACCTTGATGATTGTGTCGGCATTGTCGAAATCAAAGAATTCCTCAATGCAAGTCTGAATGGGGAACAAATTGATCTAGTTAAAGCTAGCAGCCCACCTTTATACGTTGCGGAGACAGCCAGTGCCTTGAGCGTGTTAGAGCAGTTCAAGCAATCTGGCGATCGCGTGGCGATGGTGACTGATGAGTATGGTGGTGTCGAGGGCATAGTCACTCTTACCGATTTGCTCGAAGCGATCGTCGGTGATCTACCATCCAATGATCGCCAAGGTGATCCCGATGCAATGCAGCGAGAAGATGGTTCTTGGTTGATCGATGGCATGATTTCTAGCGATCGCCTCAAGGAAATCCTTGAGGTAGAGGAGCTACCCTACGAAAAAGATCATAATTACCACACCCTCGGCGGACTGATGATGACCTATCTCAGGCATATTCCCATGGTTGGCGAACATTTTACTTGGGAAAGAATGCGCTTTGAAGTCGTTGATATGGATGGCAACCGTGTAGATAAAGTACTAGTTAATATCTCACCACCATTACCACCAGTAGACGAAGATCTCAAAAGTACTAAGCGAACCTAAAACCTAAAATCGGGTTTGATGCAAGTCAGCCGAAGACTGACTTGCATCAAACCCGATTTTTATAATGAGAATTGTTGGGGTTCTATAGCAATCAAAAATTTGCAACTAATTACATTAGTTTGTTATACTCATTATCCGTTCGGCGGCATAGCCAAGTGGTAAGGCAGGGGTCTGCAAAACCCTCACCCCCAGTTCGAATCTGGGTGCCGCCTTTTTTCAAAGAGAGTGAATGCTTTGCATTCACTCTCTTTTACCATGTAGTATCTTCAGCAATCTGCTTGCCTTCAGTTTGCAAATATTCCAGAAAAGCCTGAGCGACCACCGATAGCTGCTTACCTGCCAGATGAATGACATACCAGTGACAGTGAATCGGAAAATTTTCCACATCTAAAATCGCAATTTGACCTGAAGCCCCTTCTAAAGCGATCGTATGGCGCGACAAAATCGAGATTCCTAGACCACCTGCGATCGCCTGCTTAATAGCCTCATTACTCGCAAGCTCCATTTTTACTTTGGGCGTAATTTTGTGTTCATCAAACAACCTTTGTACATATCCCCTTGTCCCAGAACCAGACTCCCTCGTGATAAACGGCTCATCAGCTAACTTTTGAATCGGAATATTTTTTTCATTTGCCAATGGGTGATCATGGTTTGCTAGTACAACTAATGGGTTGGCAAGAAATGGGTGCGCCTTGACATCAGGCTCATCGGGAACTTGACTCAGAATATATAGATCATCCTTATTCTCAGATAGCCTCTCTAAAATACCGCTATGGTTTGTTACCTTCAGAGATATTTCCACCCCAGGATAACGCTGACAAAATGGACCAAGTAAACGCGGAATCACGTATTTTGCTGTTGTCACCACTGTTATCTTGAGATATCCCTGTTTTAGCCCCTTCATGTCGGCAACACTCATCTCAAATTGAGATATGCGTCCAAAAATCTCTTGGCAAGTGGTAAACAACTCTCGCCCAGCCTGAGTTAAAAATAGTTTTTTGCCCACCTGCTCAAATAAAGGCATCCCGATCGCCTTGGTCAAATGTTTAATCTGCATTGAAACCGTGGGTTGGGTGAGAAATAATTCCTCTGCCGCACGGGTATAGCTCCCATGTCGAGCCGCTACTTCAAATACCTGCAACTGATGCAGTGTGATATGACTAGCTAATTGAGAGTCAGATAAGTGGTAACCCATAAGAATGATAAAACCATAGATTGCATTCTATGATTTTATCATTCTTATATACTTTTATTCTATACATTTGATCTATATAATCTTTGATTACGCGACAGCTATACTTTCTATGGCTAGCGATCGCTATAAAAAAATTTAGATAGTGTGAGTCTGTTAATGAACACGAGGAAACAAGTTAAAAATTTATTTCGCTTCTTGGCGATCGCTTTTTGTGATGAGAGCTTTTTAAAAGCAATTAGAAGAGTTGAAAATGTTGTTTCTAAAGTAATGGCGATCGCCTTAGTTGTAGTAATTTTTGGCGCACTATTTGACCTCTTGCGGATACTAACCATTGATCTGTTTTTAACTGACCCTAGAGGGGCGTTCAGTATTCCTTTGCTTAAAATATTTGGGATGTTCCTGAATGTGCTAATCGCACTCGAACTAATGGAAAATGTCACAGCTTACTTGCGTCACCACACAATCCAACTAGAGCTAGTGATTATTACGGCTTTAACAGCAGTTGCTCGCAAAGTCATTATATTTGACACCAAAGCTGATGGCGATCTGGCTGGGCTAGCGATCGCAGTTCTGTCTCTATCAATCAGTTACTGGATTGTTCGCAGCCAAAACAAGCTCCATAAAAATTAAAATCAACTTCTGTTTTTATATCCCTGTCGCTTAGGCAATTATCGATTCAAACATCTAAACCAAGGGATTTTCAAAAAATCCCTTGGTTTGGGTTCTATAGCAATGTAAGTTTTGCTTAGGGCATAAAACCCAAAGAATTAGTGGCGGCGCGAAGCGCCACCACTAATTCTTGCGTTGCTATAAGCGTATGATGCATCATGAAAACCACGATTGGAAGACTGACTCCATCGCTTTTTAAGCTAAAATTATGTTAAGAATTTAATCTGTATATCAAAACTTTACCTAAATATCTATATGACACAATCATTAACTAATTTTCTAGGCAGCCTTGTCGCAGGTGGTGTAGTTCTTGGTCTAATCTTCGCAGCCGTTTTGATCGTTAGCCAAAAAGATCGCATTATCCGCCGAGGTTAATTCAGACTCAAAATAATAAGAGGTGGCGCAATGCGCCGCCTCTTATTATTTTGGGTTTTATATTTTGGCTTTTGATTTAGAGAAATTTGCGTCAAGGCAAAGCGCTGTATTGTTATACTGATGAACAAAGGCTGTCCCAAACACTGATTAATTATACATTTAGTGTTTGAGACAAAAAATGCAGGTATTTAGGAGAAATATAGAGCCATGATCAACATCGGTGGCAACCCGCTAATGATTCTTTTGGCAATTGTTGCCGCTTTAGGAGGTGTGGGTTTATATTTTGTGCGAAACTTTCGCCCTGAACTAGCCCGCGACCACGATATCTTTTTCTCGGCGATCGCCTTGGTCTACGGAATCATCTTGCTAGCTTTTAATTTTCGGATGGAAATTACAACGCAGTTAGCACAAGTCCTAGTGGTGGGCTTTGCAGGATGGTTTGCCGTAGAATCTTTAGTCCTGCGCCAAGCTCTTGCCAATCAAGCCCGCAGAGCGCCTTCTAGCCCTCTTGTTGATGATGAAGAACCCATTGGTTCTGACTATCGGGTTGAGATTGATCCCACTCGTGAAATCGCTCCTCGCCGCGATCGTGATCCATCACGTCGGATGAGAGGCTCTATTTCTAACAGTGCTGAAGCCAGTGAGCTACGGGGAGATACTACAGATACTCGTCGATCTCGTCGTCCGAAAAGGAGTAGCAATGATACTAATAGTAATGACTCAGTGATTGATATCGACGAAAGTGATATTCGTCCTGTCAGCCCAAAACGTCGCCCAAGACCTAGCGATGATAATATAAACGAAGAACGCCCCCGAAATCGGAATAGTGAATCTGATAACTATGGCGAATCTGGTAAAGATACTCCTGCTACATCTGGACGAAGACGCAGACCATCAAGCCGTCCTTCCTCATATAGCAATACTGATGTATCAAATAGCGACGATTTTTAGATTTATTTGCTAGAGTTAATCACAAATATACTTAATTTATTTTTGATTTAAGCTATGAGTCTCCGTAGGTCAGTGACATATTAAACTGTTACCATTCCTACAACTTGATTTGATCAACCATCACTTGGGCTTTCGATCAACCGTGAGTTATTGCGTTAATCCGAACTGTGCTAATCCTAATAATGAACCATTTGCCATTACTTGCGCGACCTGTGGTTCTAATCTAAAGCTGCGAAATCGTTACCGCGCCAGTCGTCCGCTAGGCAAGGGTGGATTTGGCGCTACATTTTTGGCTGCCGATGAAGGCTTGCCTGGATTCCCTTCCTGTGTAGTCAAGCAATTGCGCCCAAATACCCAATCCGCCAGTGTGATGAAAATGGCGCGAGAATTATTTGAGCGTGAAGCTTTTACACTCGGCAAAATCGGTAGCCATCCGCAGATTCCCCGTTTATTAGATTATTTTGAAGAAGATAGTAATTTTTATCTAGTCCAAGAATTCGTCGATGGTGAAACTTTAAAGCAAGAATTTGAGAGACGAGGGGCCTTTAACGAAATTGAAATTCGGAAGATTCTCTCAGAAATATTTCCTGCCCTTGGCTTTATGCATGAAAACGGGGTAATTCATCGTGATATCAAGCCTGCGAACATCATGCGACGCAAACAAGATGGGCAATTGGTATTAATTGATTTTGGTGCGGTTTCTAGCCAAGTTAATAAACCCTCGGCGGATGATGATCCCAGTGGTTTATTAACTAATTTTGCGATCGGTACACCTGGTTTTGCACCACCAGAGCAGATGGCGATGCGACCTGTATACTCTAGCGATCTCTATGCCACAGCGATGAGTTGTCTGTATCTGATGACAGGGCGATCGCCTAAGGACTTACCCCACGATCCCTATACAGGTGAAATTAATTGGAAATCTCAGGTCAAGCTGAGCGATCGCCTTAGAGTCGTTTTTGAGAAATTGCTTCAACAATCAGTATCACAGCGATTTCGCTCGGCAGAAGAAGCCTTGAGAGCATTAGAATCTGGTGGAATTTCTGATGAGCCACCTAAAGCCGCCACCCCAGCCTCAAATTATGCGCCGCCTTCAGCCCCTTCCTCTGTGACCGTAAGACCTGCGACGCAGATACCTAACTCACGTATTCAATCCCAGAAATACGGCAATAATCAGGGAACCCAGTTTGATAATAGCGGCATGTTGACCTCAGGTAGTACCAGATCAGGCAGTCGTATTGGCACTAGTGAGCTTAAAGGTGGACGTAGAGTTATTGTGGAATACAATCAAGGTAAGCGTAACTTTACTAACCAAGATTACTCTAAAGCTGCTTTTGGTAGTGCAACTCTGCCCGGAATTGTCATGAGTCGCTCTAAATTAGTGGAGGCTGATTTCTGCCATAGTGATCTCACTGGTGCTAGCTTTCAAGGTGCTAATTTATCGCAAGCTAAGTTAAATAGTGCCAATTTGCGTGACGCAAAGATGCACCGTGCCATCTTGATCAAGTGTGATTTGGGTAGCGCGTCGATGATTTTGGCTGATTTACGTGAAGCAAATCTTCAATCAGCTTATATGAGTAAAGCGGATTTATCTGGGGCAAATCTAAGTGGCGCTAATTTGAAGGGAGCCTATTTAAGTCAAGCAAATTTAAATGGCGCAAATCTATGTGGGGCGGATTTAAAAGGAGCGAAGATCTCCGAAGAGCAATTAGCCCAAGCCAAAACCAATTGGAATACGATTCGCCCCGATGGCGGTAAACGCTTATTTTAAAATATATGTTGGGGCAACAAAATTCCTGCTCCAATATTAGGTATGTACGGACATTAATTTTGTGAGACTTGCTGATAATCAACTGATTGCTTTATTTACTGACTTGCTTGGAGTCGATGGTGTTGTTTTATTTGATCGCCTAGCACCAAATTTGCACAAACGGGTTGTGAATAGTCTCACACCTGATAGTCTGCCTCCAGTCTGTATGCTTTATCCCCAGACGATCGCTGAATTATCAATGGCGATCGCTTTAGCATACGAACACCGTTTACGTGTGCTGCCCTGTGGGAATGCCACGAAGTTAGATTGGGGTGGCTTAGTCAGTCGAGCGGATCTGGTAATCAGTACCTCAAAATTAAATCGAGTGATTGAGCATTGTGTTGGTGATCTCACAGTCACGGTTGAGTCGGGCGTGAAATATCAGGATTTGCAAACAGTCTTAGCTAAGGAAGGACAATTTTTAGCGATCAATCCTCCTTACAGTGCTGAAGCCACGATTGGCGGCATTTTAGCAACAGGCAGTGCAGGTTCATTGCGACATCGTTATAACAGCGTGCGGGACATGTGTTTGGGGATCGAGTTTGTGCGCTCCGATGGGGAAGTAGCTAAGGCGGGTGGGCGCGTAGTCAAGAATGTGGCTGGCTATGACCTCATGAAATTATTAACAGGTTCTTACGGAACTTTGGGAATTGCTACGAGTGTAACCTTTCGGCTTTATCCTTTGCCTGAATATACCCAAATTGTGGTACTTACTGGGACTGCTGAGGCGATCGCTCAAGCCCAACAAAAAATTAGTACCTCGGTACTTACGCCTACGGCTTGCGATTTACTATCAGCAACTGCGATCGCCGATCTTGGTTTAGGAAAAGGTATCGGCTTAGTTCTCCAATTTGCTAGCCTCAAAGCTAGTGTGATCGAGCAGTGCGATCGCATTGCGGTACTTGCTAAAGAATTAAATTTAGAAGTGCAGATTTTAGGAGAGGCAAAGGAATTTTGGGAGTTATTAGAAATTCTGATCTGGCAAGATGAGCTTCGTAATTTGGAGCAATCTTCTGAAAGTGCTTCTGTAGTTTGTAAGCTAGGCCTATTACCATCGGCTAGTGTGTCATTCGTAAAGGAATGCGAACAGATTTTTGATAATCAATCCTATTATTTGCAAATTCATACTGGTAGTGGTTTAGGGATTTTGCGTGTGGAAGATGTACAGGATTTAGAGGCGATCGCTTTGCAAATCGCCAAAGTGAGAAGTATTGCTGAATCTTGCGGTGGTTTTCTGTCAATTTTGGAAGCACCCCAAGCTTTAAAGTTTGGCAGTAGAACTTTAGGAAATAACTCTAGTAATCTCGAAAATGTCTGGGGTTATCGCGGTAATGCGCGGGATCTGATGGTTAAGGTTCAGCAGCAGTTTGATCCTAGGGGTTTGCTCAGTTGCGATCGCTTGTATTCATAGAGTGGCGGCGCTACGCGCCGCCACTCTATCTTTTTTGATATAGTGCTATAGCTTTCTGAGTCCTATGGAGGTTTAGATAATGGAGATCGCATCAGAGCCACGTAAAAATTTAGAGCTAACTGGAGCGGTAAGCACCAATAACTTATCAATTGAAGAGTTTTTGGCTTTACCAGAAACTAAACCTGCTAGTGAATATATTGATAGCCAAATTTATCAGAAACCTTTTCCTCAACTTCAACTTTGGATGTTTTAAACTGGCAGGTGACAGTAGATAACGTATTTAATTTGTTGTGTTTAGAATAGAAAAGAGTCTCAAAGCTCTGATTCTCCAAGCCATGATCCAAACTTTAGCTGAGCCTGAACATCTTAATTAGGTAATCTGTAGCATGGGAGAAGATTAGAATTCTTTGCTTGCGGTCTACGGATTATGTGCAGAGTTCCCATAGTTTATGTTTGCCTGATTTGGATATTGACCATTTGGAGCAATGTTTATTAATGGATTCTCAATTAGATGCAATGTTATATTTTCAAATGAGCGTGGTACGAGCATCACATTCATAAAACCAGCCAAAGAAGTTAGATTCAGAAACAGAATTGAAAGCGAGAGTGATAGCCGGTAGTGTGTCACATTTGTTGAGAGATTGCGGAGCAGGCTTTGGTTGATTTTGCCGAGCGCTGGGACAATCTTTATCCCACGATTAGCAAGTCTTGGCTGAGCCACTGGACGCAGGTAATCCCTTTCTTTGCTTTCCCCTTGGATATCCGCAAAGCGATTTACACCACTAATGCGATTGAATCAGTGAATATGACTTTGCGTAAGGTCTTACGCAATCATCCCTCTTTTTCCTCTGATGATTCCGCCCTGAAGGTCGTTTTCTTGGCAATTAATAATATTGCTAAAAAATGGACGATGCCGATTAAAGATTGGAAAGCTGCTCTCAATCGTTTTGCTATTGAGTTTGGCGATCGCTTTCCTCTCTAACTTTTTCCTTTGACACAATACTATTGACAAACTCATTATTGAGTCCGTCAATGACCAACTCAAAAACATTTCTCAGATTGAGCATTCAAGACATCGCAGTTTTTTCAATTTCCTTGTTAACCTTCTTGCTGGGTTAGTTGTCTATACCTATCGTGAGACTAAACCTGCCTTAGATCTTCTCTTCAAAGGCTTGCCTGCTCTACCTCCTGCCATCTTTTAGTTTGTCGAACTCACGTTAATTTAAAAAACCTTACTGGGTTTGTTTTTTGATTCACAAAAGTGTGACAACACTTTCGTGAATTGGTATTACAGCACTTTTGCACTCAAACTCAAATCAAGGGATTTTTTGAAAGTGTTGCTTCACAACACTTTCAAAAAATCCCTTGGGGTTCACATGGCGTTAAACTGTAAAATGTAACTAAAGCTTAATAAACATTTTATAAAAATGACCAGAAATGTATGGATATTCCCTGGACAAGGTTCTCAGGCTGTTGGCATGGGCTTAGATCTTGCGGAAGTAGGCAAGGATAAGTTCGATAAAGCCGAGCAAATTTTGGGCTGGTCGATTTTAGAAAAATCACAGACAGATGCAAAGGAACTTGCCAAAACCGAATTTACCCAGCCTTGCTTGTATGTAATTTCTGCGGTTCTTGCCGATATATTGCAAGCAAAAGGTGCAAAGCCAGAGGTAGTGACAGGACATAGCTTGGGCGAATATAGTGCGCTCTATTGTGCGGGTGTAGTTGATTTTGCCACAGGTTTAGAGTTAGTGAAGCAGCGATCGCTACTGATGTCAGAGGCAAGCGGCGGTGCAATGACTGCGTTGCTTGGGTTTGATCGCTCCGCCTTAGAAACGGCGATCGCCCAAACTGAAAATGTCATTTTAGCCAATGATAATAGCAACGATCAGGCTGTGATTTCGGGAACAGAAGCGGCGGTAAAATCAATTTGTGAACAGGTCAAGGCTAAGAGAGCAATTTCTATAGCCGTAAGTGGTGCGTTCCATTCCCCTCTAATGGCGGATGCATCGGCTAAATTTACGGCAATTCTTGAACAGACGATTTTTAATGAAGCGACAATTCCTGTCATTTCTAATGTAGAGCCAAATGATGCCACAACTTCTGGACAGATTTTGCGCGATCGCCTCACTCAACAGATGACTTCCCCAGTACGTTGGCGCGAAATCTGTTTGTATCTTGCTGCTCAAGGCTATGAACAGGTAGTCGAAGTTGGTACAGGCAAAGTTTTGACAGGACTAGTAAAACGCACGGCTCCTAGCTTGAAGTTGGTGAATGTCAGTACGTTGGAACAGGCGATCGCTCTGTAATACCAACAGATAAAATGGCATAGCCATTTTATCTGTTGAAACCCTTGTTGTTACAGCGCTTTGCGCTTAATTACACCCCAAAGAGATTTTTAGAAGCGGCGCTCCGCGCCGCTTCTAAAAATCTCTCTGTACTACTCAAAGCCTCAATAGGCTGTAATCAATAAAAGTGTTGGCACATGTTAGAAAACAAGCAAAGAGGAACGACGCTTTGCATCGTCTCTCATTGCTTGTTTTTTTGCTTTATGACGGTTCACATTCCATCTTTAACAAGTCTAATTCTTCTAAACTACTTGGCACAGCTTCCAGTAATGCCGCGATCGCCTCAGCTTCTAAAGGCGCAAACAGATAATACCCTTGCCCCGCGTCACAATTATAACTTTTCAGATAGTCCAACTGCTCAGCAGTTTCTACTCCTTCCGCAATCACATTTAAGCCCAGATTTATTCCTAAAACAATAATTGCTTTGACGATTTCACTATCTCCAGAATGATGATCAAGTTGATTTATAAAGGAGCGATCAATCTTGAGGGTATGAATTGGGAATCGATGCAAATAGCTTAACGAAGAATAACCCGTACCAAAATCATCAATACAAGTTTGAATATTGCGTTCATTTAATTCGCCTAAGATTTGCGCTGCTAAAGAAGTTTTTTCAATTAATATACTCTCAGTTACTTCTATCTTCAAATAATGATTATCTAGCCTCGTTTTTTGGAGTATATTCTCGATTTGGTCAGCCAAATCAGATTTAGTAAACTGTTTAGCCGATAAATTAACACTCATGGTTAGAGTTGCGGCGAGCGGAAACTGCTCTTGCCATACTCTTAACTGAAAGCAAGCCTCCTCTAACACCCAAAGATCAATTGCCACAATTAGCCCAACATCTTCCGCAAGTGGAATAAATTCCGCAGGGTGTATCAATCCTTGCTCAGGATGTTGCCAACGTACAAGAGCTTCAAAGCCCAATATGCGTCGTGACTTTAAGCAAACAATTGGTTGGTAATGGATTCGCAATTCTTGGCGTTCAATGGCTCGGCGTAACTCGTTCTCTAGTCGTAGTTTTTTAAGAGCTTCCGTATGCATTGCAGGATTGAATATTTCATATCGATCTCGACCTTGTTCTTTAGCACGATACATCGCCGTGTCAGCATCGCGCAGTAACTGATCTGGTTGCGTATAGTCAGTAGAGTTGAGGGCAATACCAATACTCGTGCTAATCACTATTTCATTACTATCGAGAAATACTGGTACTTTCAATGATTCTTTGATCCGCTGCACCACCTCAATGACATCATTAAGATCTTCAATTTCTTCCAGCAACATCACAAATTCATCTCCCCCTAGTCTTGCGACTGTATCGCCCCCACGAAGGCAGTCAACGAGACGTTTTGCCACAATCTTTAATAACTGATCACCTGCTAAATGCCCAAGACTATCATTGATTACCTTAAATCGATCCAAGTCTAAAAAGAGAACTGCAAACTTTTCTGGGAGATTGCCTGCATTTAGATATGAGCGCCGATTGGAAAGTTGGAGAGCGTGGTTGAGTCGATCTAAAAATAAGGAACGATTTGGTAAGCCTGTTAACGAATCATGAAAAGCATCATGACGCAATTGTGCTTCCATCTTTTTGCGCTCTGCTAACTCTGATTGAGCATTTTGATAGAGTTCTGACTGATGGATGGCGATCGCACATTGATCGGCGATCGCCTTAACGAGGGATAGTTCATTGTCAGACCATATACGTTTGCGATCGCACTGATATAGGCTAATTCCACCTAAATAAGTTTGTTGATACACCAGAGAGGTAATCAAAAGAGACTGAATACTATATTGTTCTGCTAACTTTCTTAGCTCCTCTGGAAAATCATCGCTAATTTGATGAAGAGGAATTTGCTTGCCTTGGATCAAAACATCTTGATAATGGACATAAAACTCACAGGACAAACCAATCACAAGTTCATCATGATCAATATTATTTTTGCTGGCATAGCAGACCCGCATTCGCTGCAAATTATCTGGCTGAAAGATTAAACAATGACTGACATTTAAAGCTTCCTGTAATAGATCCGCCGTTGTTTGCAGTACCTCTGCTAAAACGAGAGTCTCTCGCATTGATTGGACAATACGATTGATAATAGTTTCGCGCCATGCTTGCTGCTCGATTCGGGTAATTGCTGCTTTTTGCTGACGACGCAACTCAAACTCTTGCAGAGCGCGTTGTAAAACACTGGGCAACCGAAATAAACGATCCTTCAACACATAATCAGTCATCCCCGCCTTGATGCATTCAACGGCCGCTTCTTCTCCTAAACTGCCCGTAATCAAGATGAATGGAATATCTTGTCCTGATTGTTTGAGAAAACTAAAAGCCTGTAGCCCGTTAAAACTGGGCAATCGATAGTCTGACAAGACAACATCGTAGATTTTATTGTGTAAAAACTTCTGGCATTCGATCGCTGTGGCTGTGATGTCATAGGTAAAATATAAACCTGATGATTCCAGAGCTAATAGGGTTAGCTCCACATCGGCTTCCACATCTTCAATAATCAAAATCCGCAGCGATCGCTGCTCCTCTAATTTTTCAGATTCTCCACCAAACTCTGATATCAAGTTTCTCATGGTTTACAGACGACTCAAAGATATAGGTTTAGAGTTTTTGCTACTGATCATTCTCAAGAGCCTGCAACTACTTACTTAGGACTAAAGAACCAGTTTTAGTAGCGCGGCTTTGTCGCGCTACTAAAACTGTTCTTTATTTTACCGCGCACCCCATTAGAACCTATTTAAGAATTGGCTAAATCCCCTCAAAAAGAGTGGAGAATTAGCTTCTTCCCCCTCTTTAAGGGGGATTGAGGGAAATATCTTAGAACTTTTCGCACTAGAAAATAATTCTTAAATAGTTTCTTAAGTGTTAGCCAATAGCTCCTATTTACCAAAGTATATCTAAAAGAATACTTAAATAAACAGTACTTAATACCAAAACACAAAACGGCTGTGCCATTTTGTGTTTTGAAAACCCTTACTGGGTTTAGTTTTTAATTCACAAAAGTGTGGCGACACTTTTGTGAATTGGTATACTCCCTTCCCAGTGAAGCATTAGCATTGCGGCGCGAAGCGCCGCAATGCTAATGCTTGGTTTTTGATGGCTATTTCTTTGGTGGGAAAGGAGTAAGTAAAAACATTTATAACAAGTAGCTGAGCATAGTTACAAATAACACCCCAAGGATGAGGCGATCGCCTCATCCTTGGGGTGTTCATCTAGTTACTTATCCATTAATCAATGGATGGTAGCTGATTCAGCATCATCCAGTAAAAGCCTACTTTTTGAGACATTTCCACAAACTGTTGAAAATCTAAAGGCTTGACAATATAACTATTAACACCCAAATCATAACAAGCTTTTAAATCTCGGTTCTCACCCGATGAGGTCATCACCACAACGACAAGATTACGGGTGCGCGGAGATTGACGAATCATTTCTAAAACTTGAATACCATTGATTTTCGGTAGTTTTAGGTCTAAAAGCACTAGCCTAGGCAATGGCTGAGTTGGTGGTTGCCCATCGCGCCCAAACAGATAATGGAGCGCCTGTTCCCCGTCTGAGACTACATTTATTTGATTGACAAAGTTATAGCTGTCTAAAGCAATTTGGATTAATTCAACATCATTAGGATCATCTTCAACAAGCAGAATTTGGGTGGGTTCCATATATTTAGACCATAAGAATTATACAAAAACACAAGATGGCTGCGCCATTTTGTGTTTTTAAAAACCTGACTGGGTTTGGGTTTTAATTCTCAAAAGCGTGACGACACTTTTATGAATTGGTATTACTAGAACTATCGCGTTTGCAAGTGTGGACATACTCATTTGCAAAACAAAAAACAATCAGAGTAAGGTTTTTAGATTTTCAGTTTGCCTACGGCAAACTGAAAATCGCTATATGTGGCGCGTTGCGCCGCATAGTTCTAGAGTTTTATAAAAAAGGTGGCTCCTTGATCAGGATATCCTTCGGCCCAAATTGAGCCGCCATGACGTTGAACAATCCGTTGCACGATCGCTAAGCCAATGCCCGTACCTTCAAACTCTCTTTCATTGTGTAATCGTTGAAAAGCTCCAAAGAGTTTATCCGCATATTCCATCTGGAAGCCTACGCCATTATCTTTAATTCTAATGGTCTGATCTGGCAAACTATCAATTTGGATGAGAGGTTGGGGCTGGTTGCGGCTAAATTTAACGGCATTACCAATCAAATTACGAAAAACTTGCTGTAAAAGCGTAGGATCGCCAACTGTAGTTGGTAATTCACCGATCGCAAATTCGACTAACGGGTTGTGCTGAGGATCGCTACGCAGGATCTCGATCGCTTCATCAACTAGGGTGCGGATGGAGATCTCAGTTGCCTCTAGTGGTCGCCGTCCATAACGAGACAGGGTAAGTAATCCATCGATCAGATGAGCCATTTTTTGGCTACTGCTCTCAATCACTTGGAGATAGTGCGCTACTTTAGGATCGTTCAGAGCTTCATGGGTTTTCAGACGTTGTTGTAGAGCATTAACAAATCCATGCATATGACGCAATGGCGCTCTAAGATCATGGGAGACAGAATAACTAAAGGATTCTAATTCGCGATTGGTATTGGCTAATTGGTTAGCTGTTTGGATAATTTTGGCTTCGGCAAGTTTGCGATCGCTAATATCAGTTACGCGGACTAGGTTAATCGTGCGATCCCCTACCGTGATGGGCTTAACGGCAAGATTACCCCAAAAGTAATCACCTTTAAGGGTTACATATTCAATTTCTCGACTCCAAAAACCTTTGGTTTCCAGTTCTAGATCAATCGCCTCAAGTTCTGCGTTAGAAAATTGCGATCGCTGAAGTGTATGTCCTTCGATACCAATGAGTTCTGCCTTAGTAGAAGCAGCAAAGAGTCTTATGGCGGGATGGTTACAATCTGTGGTGAGTAGGGTCTGAGGATCAACCAAAAACAGCGCATCAGTGGATTCATTAAACAGGGCTTCGCGCAAATCACGACTACGAGTTAACTCGGCTTCAGCAAGCTTGCGCGACGTAACGTCCATGGCAGTGCCGATGATGTGAGTCAATTGACCTGAGCCGTTATAAATCATTTCGCCCCTAGCCAACACATAGATCAATGAGCCATTGGGCTGAATGATTCGATGTTCAAGATCGTAGGATTGCCCCAATTTCATCGCGGCTTGTACGGTCTTGTCAAAATGCTCCCAATCTTCTGGATGGATGTATAACTGTAATTGCTCATAGTCTGGGGGATTGTCCCTCGGCTCAAGTCCATAAATACGAAAGACCTCATCTGACCAAGTAAGCTGTCCTGTATCAGTCTCATATTCCCAACTCCCCAGTTTGCCAATGCGTTGAGCCGTCTTGAGGTGGGTATCCCTTTTTAGTAAAAGTTCTTCGGCTAACTTACGCGCCGTAATATCAAAGTTAATCCCAATCAAGCGTTGAGGTTCGCCATCGTCGTTACGCTGCACCAAAGCATAGGCTTTGAGATGGCGAATTTTACCATCGGGCAGTACGATCCTAAATTCGGGTTCATAATCTTGTTCACCATTTAGAGCTTTTTGTACAGCCGCTTCGGTCAATGGGCGATCGCTAGGATGTACTCGACTTGCCCAAGCTAAATAGGCATCGGCAGATTGATCAGGATTAACTCCATAAAGTTCATAGGTACGCTCATCCCAAAAGAGCCTATTGTTCACAATATCCCATTCCCAAATACCGATCGCGGCTGACTTTAGGGCTAGGGTCAAGCGATCGGTCACATTTTGAAGTTGCTGCTCGATTATTTGCCGATCGGTCACATCACGCACAATTACCAATAGCTCATCTTCACAGTAGGGCGCGATCCGCACCTCTTCATATACAGTTTTGCCAAACTTAGTTAGTTGCTGATCGTAGATTTGTACTTCCCTTGTCGCGATCGCCTTCTTATACAGTTGTAGTTGTGCAGCGAGAGTCTCTGGGGATAAGACTTCAGAAATATGATGTTTGATTGGTATATATTTCGTCTTGTCATCCATGGATGGCATGATGCACTGTACACAAGTTCCATCGGGCTTGAGCAGTAGTAAGAGATCGGGCAGCGCATGGATAATTGCCAGTTTACGGGCTTCACTTTCGCGCAAATCCGCCGTGCGTTGCTCGATCCGCATTTCCAGTTCTTCGTTTAGTTGTTTGAGGGCTAGTTCTGATAATTTGAGAGTCGTGATATCTCGTCCTACGGATTGAATCTCAACTAGTTCTCCCTGTGCGTTAAAAATCCCTTGATTAATCCATTGTGTCCAACCAATTTGGTTATTAGCACGGCGATCGCGATTTATCGCAATAAAGCTAGATTGCGAGGGACAGAGGGTTGATAAACTATTCAAAACATTTTGCAAGTCATCGGGATCTGCAAAATCAATCCATCTTTTACCAATCAAATCCTCTAGACGACCTCCCAGCATCCGACATAAAGCTTCATTGGCAAAGGTAATCGTGGTATCCGCCAGCGATCGCAAAATTAGATCGCTTTGTTGTTCTACGATCTGGCGATAGTTGCTCTCACTTTGTAAGATTACTCCTTCTACATAGAGTTTTTTATGAGTTTGCTGATGATTGTTAGTGAGATCTTGGACTGCGTAATCTGAGTTTTGGCGATCGCCAGTGGCGCTAATTTCCTGAGCGATCGCATCTAAGCGAATGGGCAATCCTGAAGCATCTTTAAATATTTTTAAACGCGCCGAAAGATAACGAACCTCTCCATTAAGCGGCTGAATACGATAGGTAAGTTGGGATGATCCTGTTTGTTGGGCTTGGGCGATCGCCTGTTGCATTTTCGGCTGATCATCAATGGCAATCAGATCCAGCCATAGATAGCCATTGTCCAGCAAATCATTACAGGAGCATTGATAAATTTTGGCAGCCACAGCATTAAAATATAGCGCCGTGAGCTTGGGCAAAGCCAACGACCAGATGAGATCATCAAAGCTATCTATGATCTCAGCCAGTAAGTTGTCAGGATGATGGATGAATTCTTGGGCTTGACGCATCAGGCTAGCCCTCCACTAGAAAGTTTTTAAAAAACTCTCTAAAATACTTGGTTTGACTCAAGATTTTACTATAAAAGCTTAAAAACCTATAGCGCACGCGCCGCGTGCGCTATAGGTTTTTAAGCTTTGACAAACTGCTTTTCGATGAGTCCTGTCAAACTATTTGTCCAATGCTGTGCCAAATCAAGAGTCTCAGCTTCCACCATGACTCGCATCAAAGGCTCTGTACCAGAGGCTCGGACTAGAATCCGACCCCGATCGCCTAAATCCTGTTCGGCTAAAGTGATCGCCTGCACTAATGCATCACAAGTCTGCCAATTGCGACGCAATTCCCGATCTTCGACGCGCACATTTTTTAGCAATTGGGGATAGGGATGGAAGCTTTGATCCATAAGTTCAGCGAGAGGGGCTTTTTGTTTCGCAAGAGCCGCAAGATGCAATGCTGCAAGTAATCCATCACCGCTAACGGCATAATGCCGACATAGGACATGCCCTGACTGTTCGCCACCGAGCATTGCACCCGATCGCACCATTTCTGCATGAACATATTGATCGCCGACATCGGTGCGGACTAAGTTACCGCCAAGTTTTTGCCATGCCCGTTCAAAGCCGAGATTTGCCATCACGGTGGTGACGATCGCACTGTTGGGCAGTTGATTGTTTTCGAGCAATTCCTGTCCCCACAGGTAGAGAATGTAATCACCATCAACTACACGTCCATTACTATCTACCGCCAACACGCGATCGGCATCACCATCAAAGGCAAAGCCCATATCTGCACCATGTTCTTTGACGGCAGCACGTAGAGGTTCAAGATGGGTAGAGCCGCAATTAACATTAATGCGATCGCCATCGGGTTCTTGGTGCAAGCAAACTACTTCTGCGCCCAAGTTACGGAATACTTCCAAGGAAACACGAGTTGCCGAACCGTAGGCTAGATCCAATACTACTTTTAAGCCGCTTAAATCCGTAGCGATCGAGGATTGCAAAGACTCTTGATAATCAGAAATTAAATGGGATTTTTCATGATACTTGCCCCAATCCGTAGAGGAATTAACGAGATCAGCATGAAGCCGCGATTCTAAAAGTTTTTCGATCGCTTGTTGAGTCTCGCCACAGAGTTTTGCACCATTATCACCAAAGAACTTAATACCATTATCTTCAGGTGGATTATGGCTCGCTGAAATCATCACACCGCCAAAGATTTCAGGGGAATTAGCCGTTAGATAAGCTACCGCAGGCGTAGGACATAGCCCAATATGCCACACATCCCAACCCGCCGCCGTTAACCCTGCGGAAATTGCAGAGGAGAGCATATCGCCCGATGTCCGCGAGTCTTGCCCGATCGCAATTACATTTGCGCTTTTGGTCTGATTTATAGCCCGATCAAGCTCAACTCGCTCTTTTAAAATTTTGCCTGCACTAATCCCAACCTCTAGCGCCAGTGGAGCCGTTAGAAAACTCCCAACATGACCACGAATGCCATCTGTACCAAACAATTTCATAAGCTATCCTCTACACACACCTTCTAGTTGTTTTCAATCTGGCTTAGCCAGTTGTAAACCATAGACCAATATAAAAAATAAAATGGCTCACAATGTGAGCCATTTTATTAAAACATTATGCTGCGACTTCAAATTTTGGGCGTTGTGACACCACTTCGTCGATTAACCCATAATTTTTAGCTTCATCGGGAGCCATAAAGAAATCGCGATCGGTATCTTCAGCAATGCGCTCAATCGGCTGTCCTGTATGGAAAGCCATCAACTCATTGAGGCGATTCTTGTGATATAGAATCTCCTTGGCTTGGATTTCGATATCTGTCGCTTGTCCCTGTGCGCCACCAAGAGGCTGGTGAATCATGATGCGTGTGTGGGGCAAAGATAGTCTTTTACCCTTTGCGCCACCTGTGAGCAAGAAAGCACCCATACTTGCTGCTAGTCCCACACAAATAGTGGAAACATCAGGACGAATGTGCTGCATCGTATCGTAAATCGCCATTCCTGCGGTCACAGAACCACCAGGGGAGTTGATATACAAGAAAATATCTTTTTCGGGGTCATCGGCTTCGAGAAAAAGCAACTGAGCAACGATGATATTAGAAATACTGTCGTCAACCTGTTGCCCCAAAAATACGATCCGCTCCCGCAGTAGACGCGAAAAAATGTCAAAGGCTCTTTCGCCACGACCAGACTGTTCAATTACGGTTGGGATCATAGTTTATCTTTACGGTTTACTCTCATCATATTGTACTGATATGTCATAACAGCTAACCGTTGTCTCTATTCGGATTTCACCCCGCAAATATACCGCTTTACGCTCAAACGCAACCCAGTAAACTTTTAAAAGTGTTGCTTTGCAACACTTTTAAAAGTTGCTCTTAGTCATGCCGATCGCGATAGATTGCTCTCGAAGTCCGATTTTGAGCATTGGTCAAACGGACAGCTTCTTTACCGCTCAAGTCACCATCCTTAAGATAAACACGACGTTGAGCAGCAATTTTTGCCTCTCTTGCCTCTAATTTTTTATACTCTAGTGGGCTGATTTGATCTTGTTGCACACCTTTGTAGATGCGAGCTTGCTGATTAACTTGGCGATCGCGGATGGGTCCTGCGGATGCCGAGCTTGGACTCATAAGACTGAGGGTGCTGAGAACTGAGGTAGCTGCAAGGAGTGGGAGAATGAAGCTTTTCATGATGTCACCTGTGGCGATCGCCTTAATTAACTGTTTAACGATTACGCTGATTTAGACATTTGCTCCTAGCCGAAAGGTTCAAGTTATTTCTAATGTGCCTATTCTGAGAACTGCTATAGATTTAAGCGATCGCTAATGAGGCTGAAGGGGCGATCGCCTATTCACTACAAGCTCAAATAATCTGATACAGAAATAATTGCAATATCTTGAAACGGATTTAGTACAAGCAAATCTTGATCGCCAGTGATGATATAGTTCGCCTTCCCGTTGACAGCCAGTTCTAAGAATTTATCATCTTTGCGATCGCGACAAGCTGTAATTTTTTCGTTAATTTCAATGATTTCTGCATCGGCAAAAAATCTAGCGACAAATTGGATGCGTTCTTCCATTGAGAAATATTTCTCAAATTTCTTGCGGCTGAGAACTTCTTCTAATTCCAGAATAGTTACTGTAGATGCTAAGATTTTGCCTGTGGAATAGGCAAGGTTAAAGGCTTGTCTTAGCGCAGAACGAGGAAACATTAAAGCGCTGACAATGACATTGGTATCAAAGACAATTCGATTAGTCTTCATCCGCAAGTATTGATTCTAAAATTTCAGGGGTTAATCCATTCTTTTCAGCTTGATAGCCAATATCATCCATGATTTGCATGAGGGAAATTTCTTTTAACTCTTGTTGCACTAAAATGTTAAATAGCATTTCTATTCTTTTACGGTTGGTAGAATTGATTTCCTGATATGCCTTCGCAACTTCAGCATCGACTTGAATTGTGATAGTTCCCATGTTAATAACCTCTCTAAATGATTGCCTGTAAAATCTCTGGAGTTAATCCATTAGCCGCAGCTTCATCACTCAGTCTATCCATCGTGTTTTGTAATTTACTAATTTTCGAAGCTTGTCTCATCCACTGATTGAGCCATGCTTGAATCTGTTGTTGTTGCTCTGGTTGTGAAGATTGAAATGCTTGGGCAACGTCTTCGTCTATCTGAATAGCGATCGTTTTCATGGTTTAGCAAATATAAGGTTTGGTTTTGTCTAATTATTATTATTTAAATCCCCCTGAACAGTACCAGTAACTGTCAGTAAGTGCCTTATACATAGCTGTTTGCCAAGAATTTAGATACACTTTTTCGCGGCTTATGGCTTCCTCGCTAAGATGTTCTTTAACTCCTTGATAACCTGTTTTAGAGAAAAGTTGGGTAAGATAATACCGAATACCAGAAATCTCATCTGCTGCTAGTGAAGTATACAGAGAAGAAAGTTTAAAAGTTTTAAAGTGATGCTTTACTCTTTTGGACTTTACGTTATTCCAATTTTCAGGTATTTTTACAAAAAACTGAATACCTGTGGGGGATTCTTCAATGACTCTAGCATGAAGCCACAAATCACTTTCTATATCATCAAAATAGGGATGAATCGTTTCATACTCAGCACTAATTGGTTTTGCATCTAATTTTGCCTTATTACAATCGGAACAACTAGGAATGAGGTTAGCGGGAACAACAGCAAGTGCAGGATATAATGATTTAGGTAGATGATGATCTAAGGTCTTTACACGCCCCTGACCACATAATGGACAACGACCATGTACAGGACCAGCTAATAATTTGTCATAAATTTTTCTTCCTAAAGAATTGCTTACCATACCATTAGTATAAACATCCAACATTTCTTGCTTGGTCACTATCCCATTAATATCATTTTGAGGTATCAATGTATGAAGTGTATTTGAGGAAGCAGCAAGTTCAAAGTCAACAGCAGCAGATACTATATCTATCTTTACTGAAGATAGACGAGATTTCAAATTATGATTTCTAAATCCACTGATACAAGCAAGAAAAACTTCACCAACGTCATCAATAGGCTTTGCTAACTTTCGCATAACCTTACATTCGCTCATCTGGGGAAGTAGGTGAAATGGCAAAATAGGAGGAAGTCATTTTCATGAATCGACAGAGAAGCGATGATCAAATTTCCCCTGACCGAATTGTTAGATGAACAAG
>NZ_NDHW01000133.1 GCF_002251945.1 Pseudanabaena sp. SR411 | reverse complement strand
TCACTAATAGGAATTACTATCATTAATTTCTCAGGAAATCGCTGAAACCCTCATTGTCTCGTTGTAAATATTTTTAGGCTTCCATTACGAGCGGAATGTGGGTTAGATCACAAACTTGTAATTTTAGGCGCGACACAATTCGCAATTCGTGAGGATAGCGAGGACGCGGATCGCCCACTAACCAGATCGGTGGAACCATCGTTGCTTCATACCAATCAATCTCGTATAAAACATTTGGCTTTGCTTTAAGTTCCACGATGGTTCTGGGTAAATACTCAAATACTTCATCCCAATCAATATCTGTATTCATAGCCTTTACCCCTTAATGTAAGTTGGTTAAATCAATTAGCTATTATCAAAACTCAAAGCAAAAATATAAAAATGAAATAATTTTTGTATCTATTTTTACAAAATTTTAAAGTGATCGCAGATTTTACAGCTATAAGTCAACAAATCTTGACATAACCCCATGTTATTTAAAATCCTAGTTGTTTTGCATATCTTAGGAGCCACGGTCTGGACAGGTGGGCATCTGGTATTAGCAGCAACCGTTTTACCTCAAGCCCTCAAACATCGCGATCCCGATCGCATTCATCAATTTGAAGAACATTTTGAAGGGTTTGGACTGACGGCTTTGTTGTTACAGGTGATCACAGGGCTATGGCTCACATGGACTTATTTCCCTAACTTTCAGAACTTTTTAGCCTTTGATTCCTATCTCTCTACTTACATCGGCATCAAGCTATTACTCCTATTAGGAACGATCGCACTGGCGATTCATGCCCGCTTTTTTATCATTCCTAATCTCACTAAAGAAACTTTGAACTCCTTGGCTTATCACATTATTGGAGTCACAACCCTAGCCGTTTTATTTGCGATTTTAGGCGCAGGGATTCGCCTTGGTGGCTTTGCATAAAAAAAGAAGGGGCGCATAGCGCCCCTTCTTTTTTTATTTAGAGAAGCTCTTTCAGCTTCTCTTGATATTCTTCAGGAGTGATAGTTCCTGCTTTTAGTTCCTCATTGAGTAACTGCACTTGAGGCTCGATCGCTTTTTTCTTGGCGGCAATTTCTTCAGCTTTAGTTTTATAGATTGCTTCACCCTCTTTCTTCGCTTTTTTAAAGGCTTGACGAATGCTGAAAGCATCCATCTCACCACCTGAAGCGAAGTATTCGTTGGCAACCTTGCCAAGCGCCCATGTACTGGCATAGGCTGTAGTTGCGCCAACGACCATTCCGAACACAGGAACCAGCTTGGCTAGGTTACTCACCGCGATTCTTGTACCAGTGATCCCCAAGCTGCCAAAGATGGCTTTGCGGAAATCATCACGGTTACGATCATAGCCCCAGCTTTGCCCGATCGCTTGGGCAAGATCAAGTTGATTCCAGTAGATCAACATATCAAAGGCGATCGCGATGCCAGGGATAGGGAAAGCTCCTAAAACAGCATTTAAAAAACAGGCATCGGTAGTAGCATTCTCGACCTCAGCCGCACGCTTATCAGGATCGTCGATTTGACGTACTTGCTCTGAAATCGAGGATTTGGTGGAGCGACGCTCTAGGGTTTCTAGCCACTCTTGTTTGCCCCAAAGCTTAGAACTGGTAAAAGTTTTACCAATTTTATCTAACAGTTCTTTTTCTTCAGAACTACACTCACCATCGATATTTGCCATCGCATAGGCTGACTGATAAACCATCTCCTGTGCGATTTCGCTGGTAATTTGGGTCAGTAATTCATCAATTGGCGCATCTTCTTCATTCAATAGGCGATCGACGGTAACGCCTTCGGGCAGATGAATTTCTTCAAAGGTATCGGCAAGACTGGCAAACTCTTCTTCGAGCAGTTTGCCATCGGCTTTTGCCATGCTCACCAAAACCTTAAAGCTTGCCAAAACTTCTTGCTGATTGACTACGGACATCGGATGCTTGCTCCTTTCCAGAAATTATCATTGATGGTAACAGCGATCGCTATCTAAGTTTGTATAAAGCTAATCTCAAACTCAAAATCCATAACAGGGTAATTTCAACCGCAATTCTAATTATGAAACCGATTTTAGTGTTTCCAGCACATTAGGTGTTGGAAACACTAAAATCGGTTTTTTGAAAGTCAGCCGTTGGCTGACTTTCAAAAAACCGATTTTTATAATGAGAATTTGAGAATTGCTTTAATTTCAACACTAACTTTCCTTGGTGGGAATATTAACATAAGATAAGATTTGATACAGAGTCTTCACACTGCTAACTTCAACTAAGAACTATGATTGTCGCAATTCCAGAACCATTTAAAACTGTGGTGACCTTTGCTCACCCACTTCTGATGCTCCTAACTCTATTTTTGGCACTTTATGCGGGATATGTTGGCTGGCAATATCGCAGGATTCGCAGCACTGAAGGGGAAGAGAAAAAAGCCTTGATCTCGAAGCGTTACAACATCCTGCATCACAAACTTGGATCTGTCTTTTTGGTGTTGATGGTAGCAGGTGCTGTCGGCGGTATGGCTGTCACCTATAACGATAATGGCAAACTATTTGTGGGTGGACATCTGCTAGCAGGTTTGGGTTTAGCATTTTTAGCTGCATTGTCGGCGGCGCTTGCACCATTGTTGCAACAGGGCAAGGAATGGGCGCGAGTTACACATATCACTGTAAATACTGCTTTGATTGGTGTTTTTGCTTGGCAAACTTTCACAGGTTGGCAAATCGTGCAGAGAATTTTAGAAAAAATGTTCAAAGTTTCCTAACAAAAAAGGGCGCTTCGCGCCCTTTTTTATTTGATTAACGATAGTTTGTGAATTGTAGAGCAAGTGGAAAGTCTTCTGTCTTTACAAGTTGGATGATTTCTTGAAGTTCATCTTTTGATTTGGAAGTAACTCGCAAGGCATCACCTTGAATGGAAGCCTGAGCTTTAGGGAAATTATCGCGGATGGTTTTAGAGAGTTTTTTGGCTTGCTCTTGCTCAATCCCGCGCTTCAGGTTGATCTTTTGAACTACGCGATTACCGCTAGCAGATTCCACTTCGCCGTAGTCAAAGATTTTTAGAGACAAGCCACGCTTAATTGCTTTAGATTGCATCACATCAATCACAGAGGTAAGCGTCATTTCACTATTTGTGTTAATGGTTATTGATTCTTTTTCAAGTTCAACTTCTGTCTTAGTGCTTTTTAAGTCATAGCGACTAACAATTTCACGACGAGTTTGATCGATCGCATTGACAAGTTCTTGATGATCAAAATCGCTAACCACATCGAAAGAATAACTGGAAGCCATAGATTTATTTTAGATTTTATTTATTTCTAAATGCAGAATGTATCTCATCGTACCAAAAAACTAAATATAGCGCTTTGCTGTTATTCCCAAAGCCGCTTGCCTTCTTCTCCTTGTAAGCGATCGTGGGTATCACGCAAAAGCTGGGGAATATCTAATTTTTCTGGACAGCGTGGTAAGCAATCACCACAGTCGGTGCAACGAATTGCTTTACGACCTGGGAACCAATGCCCTGCATTCTCAAACATTTTGTAACGATATTTGCCAAATTCCACCATATCAAAACTGACTGCCAAGTTTCTGAGCCTCAACACTTCAGGAATGTTGATCTCTTCAGGGCATGGTAAGCATTCATAACATTGAGAACAGCGATCGCCTTCGAGGATGGTATAGCGGCGATTGATACAATCGAGAACAGCCTGTTCTAATTCAGACATTGGCTCAATGTGATCCCATGCGTCTTGATGCGAGTCGATTTCGGCAGGATTAGCCGCACCGAGGCTGAGGGTATGCACGCGGGGATCGCTGAGCAGAAAGCGATCGCACATATACAGAGCCGTAAAAGGATAGCTCACACCTGCTAATTCTTCTGAGGGGTTATATAGCATTCCGCCTTTATCCGATGGCGAAATGATAAATACGCCCATGTCTTTTTCGTGGGCTAGTTGTACCGCAGGGGCATTGCGTTGATTGAAGTAGTAATAATGTAGATTAATTGACTCGAACAAATCGGTGTTGATCGTATTGAGAATTACGTCAAGGGGCGCATGGGTAGAGAATCCGACATGACCGATCATTTTTTGATCGATGGCTTCTCTGACGGCTTTCATACAGCCATGAGGATTGGTTACTAAGTCGAGATGTTCTTGTAAGTTAATGCCATGTATGTCGAAGTTATCAACATAGTCCACATTCATCTTTTTGAGGGACTGCTCGATTTGGCGACGCATGGAGTCTGCATCTTTAGTTGGCGATATTTTGGTAGTTAGATAAAAGCGATCGCGTTGTTGGCTCAATCCATTTCGCATCGCTTTGCCGATAAACTCTTCGCTCTTGCCATAGCCTTGAGCAGTTTCAATATGATTGATGCCAACTTCTAAAGCTCTTGCGATCGTTTTGTGGGCATTGTCTGCCGATTCCATATAGCGCATTGCTCCTAATGAAAAGACAGACAGGAGCATCTCAGTTTTGCCAAAACGACGATAGCGCATAGATAATTCACTAAAATATACTTAATCTTAATCCACAAAATTAGAATGGCGGCGCAACGCGCCGCCATTCCTCAAGAAAAAATGTTGTTTTTTTAAAATTGACGACGGGCGAAGATGAGAATAGCGATCGCCAAAGTCAAGAGTGCATAACTCAATATATAAACACCATTGTTAAACATATCTAGCAAGCTTGGCAAAATATTATAAACTGCCTCATTTTTGAGATTAGCACGGGACAAATCGGGCAGAATCATATACAGAGTACGGGTTACGGCTTGCAAACTGGGATTCTTAGAAATTTCACCCAATAACAACAAATCGCGGCTAAAGTTACCGATGAAATAAGCGGCAAGGGTTAGCAAAGAGGCAATTAGTGAACCTGAAAAGGAACCAAAGAAAATGGCGATCGCACCTAGCAACATGATCTGCCAAAAGATAAAAAAGTTAGCCGTGAGAATCGAAGGAATCGGGATCGGAATATTTTTGATCGCCATCAGGGCAATAAAAATTACGGTCATAATCGATACCAAGGCTCCAACCACAGCAGTTAAGCCTAGATGTTTGCCCAGCACAAATTCGGCACGATGCATTGGCTTAGCAATCAAGATAAAAATTGTGCGTTTGTCAATTTCCTTATTGATCAGATTCGTACCAACTAACACTGCCACAATCAAACTCACTACTTCGATCGCGGCAATACCAACATCGACAATCATCTTTGCTGATGAGTCATAGGAAAACTCTGGCAGCATCAGCATCGCTGACACCACAATCACGGTATACAGCAAAGATAGATATAGCACCTGTTCGCGTACAGTTTCGCGAAATACATTGGTGGCGATCGCCCAAACGCGACCTAAACTTAGACTCAGGTTCAGGCTCAAGTTCATAGGTCTAAAGAATCCTCATACGTCCTAACATGATTGCATTTTATCGCACAATTAGAGGGGTGCTTCGCGCCAACTGTGCAGTATGCTAAACAACCTATGAATAACTTGCCCACAATTCTTCCCTTTATCCAAGAATTAACTAAGCAGGTAGGCGATCGCCTCCTTGCTGATTTTGAACAGGCGCGAGTGGCGATCGCTAAGGATGATGGCAGCCTTGTAACTAAAAGCGATCGCTGGGCAGATGCCTATATCAAAGCATCCCTGGAAAAAGAGTTTCCTGAATATGGCGTTTTAACTGAAGAGTCAACGCAAATTTTGCCTGATCGCGAATGGGCTTGGGTAGTTGATCCCCTCGATGGCACAACCAATTTTGCTAGAGGGATTCCGATTTGGGGCATATCCTTGGGGCTATTGCATCGTGGGACACCTGTGTTTGGCTATGTTGCCATACCGCCATTACGTCAAAATATTTATGGTTGGTCAGATGAGCATGGCTCAGCAGCATTTCTCAACGACACACCGATTCATTTACCTGAGACTTCACCTGATCCTGATGCACTTGGCAATTACTTTTTTAGCGCCTGTTCCCGCAGTCTCGAAAAAATGGGTCGATCAAAGTTCCCTTTTAAATTGCGAATGTTGGGCGTGGCTAGTTATAACATTTTAACGGTGGCGATCGGCTCCACGATTGGCGCAGTAGAAGCAACTCCAAAGATTTGGGATATTGCGGCTGTGTGGGTAATTCTCAAAGCGATCGGCGCGATCTGGGTTCCCTTAGAAGCTTCTCAAAATATCTTTCCCTTAGAAATGGAGAAAGATTACAGTAGCCGCAGTTTTCCAACTTTAGTAGTTAGCCATGCTGAACTCTTGCCAATGGCTCAGGAAATAGCAAAGCCATTTATCCATTAGTCACGATGCGATCATCAAAGACAAAACATTCGCCTTCCCAGAGACTTTCTTCGGGAGGAACTTCTGCTAGATATTTGAGAATGCCTCCCTTAAGATGGTAAACCTCATCAAAGCCTTGAGCCAGCATATAAGCACTTGCTTTCTCGCAACGAATTCCACCTGTGCAGAACATGGCGATTTTTCGATGTTTGCGATCGCTTAAATTCTCATCGACATATTTGGGAAACTCATGGAAGAAGTCTAAATTAGGATCAATCGCTCCTTTAAAAGTACCGAACTCCACCTCGTAAATATTGCGGGTATCAATAACGATTACTTCTGGGTCAGAAATTAACTGATTCCAATCTTGAGGATCGACATAGGTTCCCACTTCTTTACTGGGATCGAGCCCTGACACTCCAAACTTTACTAATTCTTTTTTAAGTCGCACCCGTAACTTGTTATAGGGCATGACATCAGAAGTAGTTTCCTTATGTTCCAAATTTTGCAAACGCTGATCGGAACGTAAATAACTTAATAACGCCTCAATACCTTCCCGACTACCCGCAATTGTGGAGTTAACTCCCTCTGGAGCTAATAGAATTACACCTTTTAGATCGTACTTATTACAAACATCCGTAATCTTAGGACGCATCGCTTTGTAATCTTCTAAGTCTGCAAAATGATAGAAAGTTGCGACAACAAAGGGATGAGATTGCTCAGAAGATTGCTCTAAATATTTTGCAAGGGATTTTTCCATGACAAAATTAGTGAGCTTTTCGCTACGACAAAACACTTGCTGTTCCTTAACTACAGAAAATCCGCGACTTTTAAAAAATGCTCTTGCCGTAATACTTACTTCTACAAATAAACGTTCTATTTTTAATTCTAGAGCCTTTGCCTCGATCGCTCGATATAATCGCGTTCCCACACCGCAGCGCTGATAGTCCTTATGGCAAAAGAAGCAATCAATATGACCATTAGTTTCTAGTTGAGCAAAGCCAATGATTTCGTCTTCTTCTTCCGCAATATAGGTAAAGTTGCTAGTGCAGTCTTCTGTCCAATTGGTGAAATATAAATCATCTGGAGCCCAAGCCTGTACCTGTGCAGGCGAATAGTCACGAATATTCACCTCGCGGATAGTGTCATGGAACAACTGGGCAATCTGATCGCTATCTTGTTTTTGAAATAATCGAATTAGCATAGTTTTAACATTTAGTAAGATGGGTAGCGCGAAACACCACCCATCTCTACTTTAGATCAAACGAACCACGAGAAACTTTTTGAAATTTTTGAAAATGTTGCTTTGCAACATTTTCAAAAATTTCTTGGTTTGGGTTTGAGCGCAAAGCGCTGTAGGTTGTTTATTTGCCAATGCAAAATCTACTAAAAATTTGATCTAGAACTGATTCCGTAACCTCTTCGCCTGTAATCTCACCGATCGCACTAATGGCATCTCGTAAATCAATTGTCCAGAAATCAAGCGGTAATTGATCGGCGATCGCGATTTGTACATTATCTAAAGATTGGACAACCCTTAACAAACAAGCTTTCTGACGCTGATTAATGGCAACTTCTATATTTGCCGCAGCGATCGCATCTTGATGAATACATTTCAAAATCGCCGCTTCGAGATCCTCGATTCCCTGTTGTTGAGAAGCCGCAGTTTTGACAATAGGAATTTCTTGCTCCCCTCTCCCCATGGGAGAGGGGCTGGGGGTGAGGGCTTCTTGCTCTCCTCTCCCCATGGGAGAGGAGCTGGGGGTGAAGGCTTCTTTCTCACTGGGACTAGGGGCAAGATCAATCTTGTTAGTCACCAAAATTACAGGGCGATCGCGTACAGTCTCATAGATTTCCGAATCCTTCTCAATCCAGCCCACACTTGCATCAATTACCATCAACACCAAATCCGCAGACTGAGCCGCTTGCCGCGATCGCTCCACACCGATCTTTTCGACCACATCCTCAGTTTCCCTAATCCCTGCGGTATCGAGAACTTGAATAGGAATGCCGCCCACCACCAATTGCGAATCAACGACATCACGAGTCGTCCCTGGCAAATCCGTAACGATCGCCCGATCGCTACGGCTCCATGCATTTAATAAACTTGATTTACCAACATTAGGACGACCGACGATCGCTATTTTTAAACCCGTTCGCAATAGTTCACCGCGATCGGCTGTGGCTAAAATCTGTTGTGATTCTTGAGATACCGTCTTAACTTCTGCTTTGACCCATTCCACATCTAGAGGTGGCAAATCATCTTCAAAATCAATCCTCGCTTCGATTTCAGTTAAGACATTTAAGCATTTACCACGCAAATATTTTAAAGACTGAGCAAGCTTGCCACGGAGAGAGGCGATCGCTGTTTGGGCTGCTTGTGCAGATTTAGCACCAACGAGATCATTAATACTTTCAGCTTGCGTAAGATCGATTCGACCATTGAGAAAAGCTCTTAAACTAAATTCTCCTGCTTCTGCAAGTCTTGCACCCTGCTCTAAGCAAAGATTTAACACCTGCTGCACTGCCATAATTCCCCCATGACAATGAAACTCTACGACATCTTCGCGAGTAAAGGAACGAGGTGCTTTCATCAATAGCAATAAACTTTCATCAACAATAGTTTTTGTTACTGGGTGCTTCACATAGCCATAAAGAATACGATGACTTTCCCAAATTTGCTTGCTGCCTGCATGGAAAAGTTGCTGCGCGATCGCCACCGCCTGATCGCCCGATAATCTCACAATGCCCACACTGCCCTGTTGGGGTGAAATCGCCGTGGCAATGGCAGCGATCGTGTCAGATAAACTCATACCGTTACTCTCAAAAACTGAAATAAATGGCTTAACGCTTGGGTAGTCCCTTCCCACTCAAGGGTTAGCGGCGCTTTGCGCCGCTAACCCGTTTTAATGTCAATTTTAAGACTGGGAAGGGGGGAGTCCTGCAAAGGAAAGGATTTGTATGGGTCAAGATAAAGATATGCTGCGCGAAACGCAGCATATCTTTACCTTTTTAGGACTACCAATGATTGCTATAGAAAATAATCTTATGATTGCTATAGAATAGAAAAAATAAGATTGTAGATAAAGTCTAAAAACTAATTTTGTGATATTAAGGGGATATATGCCACAAGAGAATTTTTTAAGAGAACCAAATAGATTTTAGTGCTTTTAAAGCAAAATGATTAAAAGCCTTGCTTTGACTATATTACAGGGCTTTTTAGGATTGTTACTCGCTAAATCTATATTACTTTCTATCTATTTTTTGGATTAATTTCGCATCTGGGTCTTCTTTAAATTATGCCTAAACCTACTAATGGCGATTTGCCAACCTACCCAGAAAAACGCAGAAATTCTTCAAATAAGGAGATGACAAAAACGGCAAAGAATACAGTCAAAGAGACCTTGAAATTGCATCAAGCAATTTTAGATAGTGCCAACTACTCGATTATTGCGACAACCATTGATGGAACAATTTGTGCTTTTAATACTACGGCTGAGCGTTGGCTAGGCTATGCCGCATCAGAAATAATCGGCATTTGCTCTCCTGAGCGCTTTCATGATTTGTCAGAGGTTCAACAACGAGCGATCGCCTTAACCGAGGAGTTAGGAAAAACCATCCCTGTAGGATTTGAGGTGTTTGTAGCCAAGGCAAAATTGGGACAAACAGAAGAAAGCGAATGGACCTATATCCGTAAAGATGGATCGCGATTTCCTGTGATGCTCTCCATTTCCGCACTGCGAAATGACGATCATCAAATTTCAGGATTTTTAGGTATTGCCAGCGACTTGTCAAACCGAAAGTTTGCCGAGTCCAAGTTACAAACCACTTTACGCGAGTTAGAATTTCAAAAATTTGCCCTTGACCAAGCGGCGATCGTCGCCGTTACCGATTTACAGGGGGTGATCACCTATGCAAATAGTAAATTTTGCGAAATTTCTGGCTATAGCCAAGACGAATTGATAGGAAAAAATCATCGATTTGTTAATTCAGAGTATCATTCACCAGAATTTTTTGCCAACCTGTGGGATAGCATCTCCAGTGGTAATGTATGGCGTGGTGAAATTCGCAATAGGGCTAAGGACGGCTCATTGTATTGGACAGATAGCACGATCATCCCGTTGCTAGATGATTGTGGTAAGCCCATGCAATATCTAGCAATTCGCTTTGATATTACTGATCGCAAAAAATTTGAAGAAACTCTACGTCTCCAAGAACGGGCGATCGCTTCTAGTCACAATGGCATCGTCATTACCGACTGCCGCCTCCCGAATAATCCAATTGTCTATATAAATTCTGCATTTGAAAAAATCACTGGCTATGAAGCTGGTGACGTAATGGGCAAAAATTGTCGTTTTTTACAAGGAAGCGATGTATTTCAACCTGAAAAAGATATTCTCAGAAATGCAATTTTGAAAGGAGAAGCTTGCAGCGTTGTCATCAGAAACTATCGCAAAGATGGCTCTTTATTTTGGAATGAGTTAAATATTTCCCCAATATTTGACGATACCAATAAAGTAACTCACTTTATTGGTATTCAAATGGATATTACAGCACGAAAAGAAGCTGAAAAAGATTTAAAAAGACAAATGCGTCTTACGGTATTGCTGAATCGCATTACTGATGAAATTCGCCAAAGTCTGGATATCAAAAGTATTTTCCAAACGGCGGCTCATCAAATTCAGTTAGCTTTTCATGCTAGCCGTTGTCTTATTTATAAACTGGATTATCACAACCAAGATTCAGATCCGCGATCGCAAATTTCTCTAATGTCCGAACAATTAGCTGAAAGAGTTTTTTCTGTCAAAGATATTGAATTACCTTTGTTAGACAGTGCTTTTGGGAAAAGAATTTCTAGTCAAGACAAGGCGATCGCTATTACCAATGTTTATACTGAGCAAGACTTAGATCAGTTTGGTGAACTGTTCTACCGAATGCAATTGCGATCGCTCTTGGCGATCCGTACTTCATCCCATGGGTTGACCAATGGGATTATTTTATTACACCACTGTAATAGCTTTCACGAATGGACTATTGAAGAGAAAGAGTTACTTGAAGCTGTGGCTAATCAAGTTAGTATCGCTCTATCACAGGCAAATTTACTCATTCAAGAAACCCGTCAACGGGAACAACTAATTAAACAAAATAAAGAGCTGGAAGAAGCACGAGTGATCGCAGAAGCTGCCAATCGCTCTAAGAGTGATTTCTTGGCGACTATGAGTCATGAAATCCGTACTCCCATGAATGCTGTAATTGGAATGACAGGGGTTTTACTGGATACAAATTTAACTAGAGAACAACGGGAATTTGTGGAAATTGCTCGTAATGCGGGCAACACTTTACTGACGATCATCAATGACATTTTAGACTTTTCCAAAATTGAATCAGGACATTTAGAACTAGAAGAACAAACCTTTGATTTACGAACTTGTTTAGAAGATACGATCGAGTTGCTCTCAGCGAAGGCGTTGGAAAAAGGCATTGAACTCGGTTATTTGATTCATCCCGATGTGGATTTAATTGTGATCGGTGATATGACTCGATTACGGCAAGTTTTAGCCAATTTAATTGGCAATGCGATCAAATTTACGAGTCGTGGCTCTGTAAATATTGCAGTTACGCAAATGCTTGTTTCCCATTATTTGCGGTGTGAACTTAGCGATCATCATGAAGAAACTCAGTTGTTGCGAACTTTACAATTTGCGGTCAAGGATACGGGGATTGGTATCCCTAGCGATCGCTTATATCGACTATTTCAGCCCTTTAGCCAAGTAGATGCCTCAACCACTAGACAATATGGGGGAACTGGGCTAGGACTAGCGATCAGTAAGCGTCTATGCGAACTGATGGGCGGCACAATGTGGGTGGAAAGCAGTGAGCAGAAAGGTTCTACTTTTTACTTTACGATTACGGCTCCCGTTAACGTTTGGGAACAGCCTGCGACGATCAATATCAACGATTCACAACTAAGCTCACCCACTGGACGATCGCCACAGTCAATTAGCCAAACCATCAGTCAACGTATTGCTCAAGGCTTAGCAAATCAGACAAATACGGCGCGAATCACTTTAGGCGCACCAAAGCAAAGTTTTGCCTTTGATCCACTCATGGCAAGAAATCATCCTTTGCGGATTTTGCTAGCTGAGGACAATGTGGTGAATCAAAAAGTAGCTATACATATTTTGCAACGTATGGGCTATCGGGCTGATGTGGCTGCCAATGGCTTAGAAGTACTATCGGCACTTTCGCAGCAACCCTATGACTTAGTGTTTATGGATATGCAAATGCCAGAGATGGATGGACTCGAAGCCACTCGACTGATCGAACAGAATTGGCAAAATGGTAAAATCGTTTCCAAACCAAGGATTGTAGCGATGACGGCTAATGCCATGCAAGGCGATCGCGAGATTTGTCTAGCCGCAGGTATGGAGGACTACCTCAGTAAACCGATCCTTAACGCTGAACTTGTGAGGGTTTTACGAGAATGTCCGTCTGTCATCCCAAATAAATCTAGACCATTATCTTCAATTAATATTTCTACTCTTCATGAAGTCGCAAGTGATATTGGTGGCGAAGATCCAGAATTTTTGATTGAACTAATTGACAGTTATCTAGATAATACGCAATCACTCCTCCAAGAGTTATATACTAGCTTTGCACAGAAAAATTTTGAGGTGATGGTGCGGACTGTTCACACCTTGAAATCCAGCAGTAGTGTAATTGGTGCAGAAGATCTCTCAACTCTATGCCGCGAATTGGAAACAAATCTACGCAATCAAAAATATGAGGACTTAGATATCAAAATCAACAAAATTACTGATGAATATGCAAATGTTAAATCTGAGTTAGAGCATGAAAAATATCACTAAGTAGCTAAGTCATAAGTAAACTAGAAACCTAGAAGATTGTTCCGCCCGCGTAGCGGGCGGAACAATCTCTGGTTTTGGGTTTTAAATATGCTGAACCTCTTAAACTCTTCAGGTAGACGCATGTCTGTTAACGTCAATTTTACCGTCTAACCATGTAATGACAATCGATGATAGTAGCGATCGCCATAAGCAGCATCCCAACCAAGAAGTAAGTCCAGACATAAATATTTCCGAAATATCATCATCCAAGACTGCACAGATTTTAATAGTGGATGATGATTTGTTTATGCGAAAAATTTTGGTGCGTTATTTGGAGCGGGAAAATTATCGTGTGATTGAGGCAGCTAATGGGTTGGAGGCGTTAAAGATTTATCAAGAATGTCAACCAGACATCATTTTACTCGATGCCATGATGCCTGTCTTAGATGGCTTTGAGTGTTGTTCACGGCTGCAAAAACTGCCTCATGGTGATCATACTCCTGTTTTAATTATTACGGCGCTTGAAGATCGCGAATCTGTAGATCGCGCCTATGAGGTGGGGGCTTCGGACTATGTAACTAAGCCAATTCATTGGGCGGTGCTACGGCAAAGGGTGCGCCGTTTGCTGGAGCAAGCCAATCTTCGCCAACAGCTTGAAGCTGCTAACCAACAATTAGCAGTTGTGGTGCAAGAGCTAAGGAGATTGGTTTCCATCGATGGCTTAACACAAGTGGCTAATCGTCGTTGCTTAGATGAATATCTGGAGCAGGAATGTAAGCGATCGCATCGAGAACAACTTCCAATTTCATTAGTGTTATGTGATATCGACTTTTTTAAAAACTATAACGATAACTACGGACACCAAGAGGGAGATCACTGCTTGCAGGAAGTTGCCCAAGCAATTAGTAAATCCACCAATCGTCCTGCGGATTTGGTGGCTCGTTATGGGGGGGAAGAATTTGCGATTATTTTGCCGAATACCGATGCCGAAGGGGGAATGAATGTGGCGATTCGGGCTACAGAAATTGTGCGATCGCTGCAATTGCCTCACGATTACTCTAAAGTTGCTAATCATGTGACGATTAGCTGTGGTGTAGCGACACTTTTCCCATCTCAAGATTTTGAAGTGATGCATCTACTCAAATCGGCTGATCGCGCCTTGTATCTCGCCAAAGCCGAAGGTCGAAATTGTGTTAGGCAAAATGTTTATGTCCCAGAACAATAGTGGGAGGCGGCGCTTCATACTATTGGGGGCAAAAATCGTGACCTTCTCTAAAAATATGGTACGGTCATAGCTGAATGCTATATGACTAAACTACGGTAATCGCATAATTTTATGGAATGGCATATTACGGACGCACAAAGCTTAGCAATAATCGATAACGAGATTGGTGAACACTCACTTTCACCATCCGAATATGAAATTGTGCGCCAAGTAATTTATGCAACTGCAGATTTTGAGTATAAAAACCTTGTCAGGTTCTCGGAACAGTCATTACAGGCTGGAGCCACAGCCCTCGCGACGCGCACCACAATTATCGTAGATGTCCCCACGGTGCAAGCAGCGATCTTCCCAAAAATCTGTGATACTTTTGCCAATCCCATTTATTGTGGTGTTGAAGCGATTACCCGTCCCCAAAAAGGTAAAACCCAAGCAGCTTGGGGTATCGAAACTTTGGCAAAACGTTATCCTGAAGCCATTTTTGTGATCGGTGAGTCCCAAACAGCATTGGCAACTCTGGTGGATTTGATCGAGATGGAGGATGTTAAGCCTGCTCTGGTAATTGGGACTCCTGCGGGGTTTATTGACACCGATGTGATCAAGTCACGTTTAAATGACTCGTTAATTCCCCATATTCGTGTCGATGGTCGTAAAGGAAATGCGATCGCTGCCGCCGCTATATTTAATTCACTAGTCAATTTGGCATGGCAAGCTTACGGCAATAAATAATTTTAAAGGTGACGCGAAGCGTCACCTTTATAGCTACAGTCACTTGTCTTAGACCAAATCAAAACCCAAAAAAGCGAGTGGCGGCGCTCCGTGCCGCCACTCGCTTTTTTGGGTTTGGTTTGACGACAGCTATAAAATTTTAAGACCAGATGATACCTGTTAAATTTGCTTCTTGGGTCAGCATCCCCTCAGTGACAGCATCTGCCATTTTCGCTTTACTTAGATTTGCCTTATAAAAGTTTACGCGAGATAGGTCAGAACCTTGGAGATTGGCACTGGTGAGATCAGCTTCGCTCAGATCGGCATCACATAAACTTGCACCGTAAAGACTGGCAAAAGTTAGATCAACCTCAGATAGCATTGCTTTATTTAGATTTGCACCATTGAGACTAGCCCTACTCAGATCAGCACGTTGCAACATTGCCTCATTTAACCCTGCGCCAAATAATCTTGCATCCCTGAGAATAGCCTCACTAAGATCAGCTCGGTTTAGCTTGGCTTTGCCCATATTTGCCCCATTTAATTTTGCCCGGGGTAATTTAGCTTTGTTCAAAATGGCTCCATACAAATTCACCCCATACAGCTTGGCATCACTAAGATTGGCTTCACTGAGATCCGCCTCTCCTAAATCAGCACCACTGAAATTAGCGCTGACAAGGTTAGCGCGATATAGCTTGGCACTATTGAAATCTGCACCATTTAGCTTAGCGTGGCTTAGGTTCGCGCCGTAGAGACTTGATTCACTCAGATTTGCACCACTGAGATCAGCATGACTCAAGTCAATTCCATTCATATCCGTTTTGCTGAGGTTGACTCCCGCAAAATTGCGGCGACCTGCATGGTAGCTATTGATTAGTTCACTGACTTCCATTAGTTTGTCCCGTTTCTGTCAAGAATAAACCAGAGTGCAACGCGCTCTGGTTTATTCTTCTTGTTCATTTATTTCTGCTTCCATCGCTTCTAAAATCTCTTGTTCTTGAGCCATGAAATCTTCTTCACTAATATCACCAAGATCAAATTTTAGTTGTAAAGTAGTGAGCCGTTTTTGCAGATTTTCGGTTTTTTCTAATTCAGTGGTCGCCCTTTCTTCGATTTGTTCTGCAATCCAGACTAGTCCATCGAGGGGTGCTGTCAGTAGTTGCCATATCATTGGGAAATGTACTCCTTAATTCCTTATTGCCGCTTTTCTTGCTTCGCAAGAAAAGCTAATTAACTAAACCTATGTTAAGTGCTGCCTATCAATATGGGGTACGTCCCCTGTTATTTTCCCTCGATCCTGAAACTGCTCATCATTTAGCGATCGCTACTTGTCGGCGGATTAGTGAGTCATCCATACTACAAGCGATCGCTAAGTCCACCTTTTACTATAGCGATTCACGGCTGTCACAAACTTTATGGAATTTAAAATTTGAAAATCCCGTTGGTTTGGCGGCAGGTTTTGATAAAAATGCGGAAGCGATCGGCGCATGGGAACATCTGGGCTTTGGCTTTGCAGAAGTAGGGACAATTACCGCCCATGCTCAGTCTGGCAATCCCCAACCACGTTTGTTTCGCTTACCTAGCGATCATGCTGTTTTGAATCGCATGGGTTTTAATAATCGCGGTGCAGCAGCAACAGCAGTAGATCTCAAAAATTATTTGCAAGCTCATAAGCTGAGTATTCCCCTTGGTATTAATCTGGGCAAGTCTAAAATTACGGAGATCGCTGAAGCGAAATTAGACTATGCCGAAAGCTTGCGATCACTCTACGATTTTGGCGATTATTTTGTAGTTAATGTTAGTTCACCTAATACGCCCAATTTGAGAGACTTGCAAGCAACTGATCAACTATGTGCGATTCTTGCTGAACTAAATCCAATTAACACTCAGAACAAACCGATTTTAGTAAAAATCGCGCCCGACTTGAATGATGCTGACATTATTGAAGTTGTCAAAGCAAGTCAAGCCTATGGCGTAGCAGGAATTATCGCTACGAACACGACGATTTCACGACAAAATTTAACCACTACGCATCTAGCAATGACTGGTAAACCTGTCACCGAGGAAGCAGGCGGTATCAGTGGTCAGCCTGTGCGCGATCGCTCTCTGGAAGTAATTAACCTGATCTGGCAAACTACACAAGGTAATCTTCCAATCATCGGCGTGGGCGGGGTTTTCACAGCAGATGATGCTTGGCAAAAAATTACGGCTGGTGCGGCGATCGTGCAGGTTTATACGGGCTTAATCTATGAAGGCCCGATGATCGTTAAGCAGATTTTGCAAGGTTTGGTTGCCAAGTTAGAAGCGAATGGCTTAGAGAATATTCAACAGGCGATCGGGCTAGCCCATAAATAAAAAGAAGACGGGCAAAGCCCGTCTTCTTTTTATTTGAATGGTAGTAAGAGAATACCCAGAATTGTCGATACTTCATTGATGAAATAATCCCGCTGATCGATTTTGAGAGTGAGATCGCATAGTTGCATAAATTTCCAATCTGTCCCTGTAGTTACACAGCCATAGATAGATTGATCCGCTAAACCCGCTTTCTTATTGACTATTTGGGCTGCGATCATCTCTGCTGCACATTGCCCTAAGCCTGATTTAATATTTTCATTTTTGGCTTCAACCAACATCAAGACAGGCGATCGCACTTCATAGGAATCCTTAATGGCACTGAGAATATAGTCACAGTAACCAGTTAAACCCTGTGTCGGATCGATATTGAATTCTGTACCAGAGAAAAATCCTATCTCATAATTAAGCTGACGACGTACCTCTAGCAGCACAGGTGCAATCACCATTTCTGATCGTGCTTTTTCGGTATTGATCGCGGTAGCTAGGGCAAGGTTTTCATCCAGTGTAGTGATCAAATAATTGCTAGCCGTAGTTGGCAAAATATTAGGAAAGAGACTTTTTGGCTCTTCGACAACTAGCCCAAAAGTCTCTCGAACACGGGATAGGTTGAAGTCGCTATAAGCCATATCAATTAACCTGATAGCAAAAGTTTTGATTATTCTTTTCTAAAAAAATAGCGGCGCATCGCGCCGCTATTTTTGTTTAAGTTAAAGCGGCTGCGCCACCGACAACTTCCAGAATTTCTTGAGTAATTGCAGCTTGACGCGCTTTGTTGTACTGCAAGGTTAGAGCCTTGATCAAGTCGCCAGCATTTTCACTAGCGTTATTCATTGCGGTCATCCGTGCGGCTAGTTCACTAGCTACAGATTCTTGCAAGGCGCGAAGAATTTGGTTGCTGAGGTAGAGAGGCAATAAAGCATCAAGAATTTGTTCAGGATTTTGCTCAAAGATCAACTCTTTAGGCAATTCCTTAACGGTGATTTCCCGCTTTTCACGCTCGACTTGGAACTTACCACCACGAGTAATCAGGCGGAAGATTTCATCATCTTGAGGCTCTAGTCCTTGAGGCTCAAGGGGTAAGAGAGTTTGGACTACAGGACGAGAGCTAATCAATGATACAAATCGGGTGTAGATCAACTCAACGCGATCGATTACGCCAGCCAAAAATGCTGAGGTGATTTCATCTTCGATCGCATTGGCTTCGGCAGCGTTAGGAATTTGATTTAAGTTAGTGAACTTAGCAGCGATCGGTTGATCGCGACGGGCAAAGTATTGCGCCGCTTTACGACCGACCAAAATAAAGGTGTAATTAATACCTTGTTCCTTTAGTTCTTTTGCACGGGCTTCAGCTCGACGGATAATGGTTGAGTTATAGCCACCACAAAGACCGCGATCGCCTGAAATTACCAGAAGACCAACGGTTTTGACAGGACGCTTATCAAGTAAGGGCAGACTGACATCCTCGAAGGTGATGCGCTGCTGGAGGCGATATAGGACTTGGGCGAGGCGATCGGCAAAAGGACGAGTGGCAAGAACTTGCTGCTGAGCGCGTCTGACCTTTGCGGCTGCGACAAGACGCATTGCTTCAGTTATCTTGCGAGTATTCTTAACAGTGCCGATGCGATCGCGGATGGATTTGAGGTTAGCCATGAAACTAAATTGCTACTTGCTATTGAATACTATGGAAAATTTGAAATATCACAGAAGACACTTAAGTATCCTAAGTATCTTAATAAAAAATTGCGCCTTCAAACCGCAAACTAATGTATATCCTTGAAATTGATTAGCATAGGATTAAATGTGCGTTAGCACATTTAATCCTAGAAATTGGCAAATAACCTTTTAATTCCTTGATATGATCGCTTCCTCACCTTCCTTTAACCCAATTTTCATGACAAATAGCCAAATATCTGATGCTGATGAGTCATCAGATGATTATCTCGAAATTGCGGGGCGTAAGTTCCGATCTCGTTTGATGACTGGCTCAGGGAAATATGCCAACTTCGAGGTGATGCGTCAAGCGATCGCCGCCAGTGGTTGCGAGATCGTCACTGTGGCAGTGCGTCGGGTGCAGACTAATGCAGCAGGACATGAGGGATTAGCCGAAGCGATCGACTGGAGCAAATATTGGCTCTTACCAAATACCGCAGGCTGTCAAACTGCCGATGAAGCGGTGCGCGTGGCAAGATTGGGACGCGAGATGGCAAAAATTTTGGGTCAAGAAGATAATAATTTTGTGAAGCTGGAAGTTATTCCCGATCTTAAATATTTGCTGCCTGATCCCCTTGGTACTTGTAAAGCCGCCGAACAACTCGTCAAAGAAGGCTTTGCAGTTTTACCCTATATCAATGCTGATCCCAGACTTGCGAAAACCCTCGAAGAAATTGGTTGCGTTACCGTGATGCCTCTCGGTTCACCAATTGGCTCAGGTCAAGGCATTAACAATGCTGCGAATATCAGGATTATTATCGAAGAATCGAAAGTGCCTGTAGTTGTTGATGCAGGTATCGGAGTTCCCAGTGAGGCAGCCGCCGCAATGGAAATGGGCGCGACCGCTTTGTTAGTAAATACAGCGATCGCCTGTGCAAATAATCCTGTGGCGATGGGTCGGGCGATGGGCATGGCAACTGAGGCAGGACGGGCTGCTTATTTGTCAGGACGAATTCCTGTCAAGGCTTATGCTAGTGCTAGTTCACCCTTGACAGGACTAGTTTCCTAAATAACAAAGGGAGTAAAGCTCCCTTTGTTATTTGCTTTCATGGATTTACTCAGGATTTTAAATTTTCAAGGGAGTAAAGTTTTGACTATTACAGCAGTTAAATCCACAACACTAGAAGAATTTCTACTGTTACCAGAGACTAAACCTGCCTCCGAGTTTATCAATGGACAAATCATCCAGAAACCAATGCCCCAAGGAGAACATAGTCAACTTCAGATCGAACTCTGCGAAAATATCAATCAACTCACTAAACCTCAAAAAATTGCGAAAGCATTCCCAGAGTTACGCTGTGTATTTGGTGGTATCGCAATTGTGCCAGATATAGCAGTATTTCGTTGGGAGCGCATCCCGCGACTGCCATCAGGTAGAATTGCGAACCGCTTTGAAACTTATCCTGATTGGGCTATTGAAACTTATCCTGATTGGGCTATTGAAATTCTCTCGCCCGATCAGCGATATAAACTAGTCTTAGCCAAATTATTACACTGTGCTGAATATGGTACTGAGATGGGGTGGTTATTGGATGCAGAAGACGAGAGTATTTTAGTAGTGGATCGCGATCGCCGTGTTAGAGAGTTAAAAAATAGTGATCGCTTACCAGTGATTACGGGAATTGACTTAGAACTAACTGCTGCCGAAGTCTTTAGTTGGCTGAGTTTGTAGGAAAAATTCATTCGCTTGGGAAAATCAGCGAGAATATGGAACTATTTGATTTAAATAGCATTAATTGTGATCGCTATGTCAGCGTCATCGTTGATTGTATTGGTATTGAGGATTTGCTGACTTATCGGATTCCTGAAGATATTAATATTCAAGTTGGAGATATTCTTAGTGTTCCATTAGGTAATCGGCAGGTGGGGGCGATCGCTTTACAAATTTCTGATACTTCCCAAATTGCAGATGCTGAAACAGAAATTAAATCAGTTAGTGCTGTAGTTAGTTCAGGCATTTTCCCAAAGACTTATTGGGAGATGCTGATTCGCACAGCAGAATATTATCGTACACCTGTGATGCAGACTGTAAAAACTGCTCTGCCGCCTAAGTTACTGGATCAGTCTCATTATCGAATTAAAGTAAAGCATGAGAATCTGGTTCCGCCTTTAGCGGAACCAGATTCTCATGCTTTACCAAAAGCAGCACAAATGGTTTGGGATTTTTTGCAAGAGCATAAGCATAATCCTAAGGGAATTAGTCGTCGTTATATTCAGCAAAAGCTTGGTAGATATACTGGTACAGGCTTAAAGGAACTTCAAAAACTAGAATGGATTGATACGGTTTTAGAACTACCAAATCGACCGCAACCTAAATATGAAGATCTGGTTATTTTACTGAAAGCACCTGACAGTGAAGTCACGACAAGACAAGCAGAGATTCTCACGATTTTGCAGCATCAAGGCGGGGAATGTTTAAAAACACAATTGATTAAGCTTGCCAAAACATCAGCTTCTGTTTTGCAAACACTCGCGAATAAAGGATATATTGCCATATCGAAACAAGAATCTCTACGGTTAGGCGGAAAAAGTCATACAGTCAAACGTGATCGCCCTAAAGATCTGACACTCGATCAAGATGCAGCATTGCAACAAATTTTGCAGGCGATCGCCGATCAAACCGCACCGCATTTTCTCCTACATGGGGTCACAGGCTCAGGCAAAACGGAAGTATACCTGCAAGCGATCGCCGCCGTACTCACAGCAGGAAAATCAGCGCTAGTTCTCGTTCCTGAAATTGGCTTGACTCCGCAGCTTACCGATCGCTTTCGAGCGAGATTTGGTGACGCGAAGGTGAATGTTTATCACAGTCAGTTATCAGAGGGTGAGCGCTTTGATACATGGCGATTGATGCTTACGGGTGAAGCGCAAATTGTGATTGGTACGCGATCAGCGGTATTTGCGCCGCTTTCTAATTTGGGTTTAATTGTGATAGACGAGGAGCATGACAATAGCTTCAAGCAAGATCAACCCCAACCCTGTTACCACGCCCGCACGATCGCGGAATGGCGATCGCAGTTAGAGAACATTCCCCTTGTCCTCGGTTCCGCCACGCCATCGGCAGAAGTAATCTATGCTCACGAAGAAGGTAAATCTATCTATCTAGAGCTTCCACATCGCATTGGCAACAAAGATATGCCACCGATTGAAATTGTCGATATGCGCGATGAGTTTAAGGCTGCCAATTATTCGATTTTGAGCCGCAAGTTGCAAAGTGCGATCGCCGAAATGCTCGAAGCCAAGCAGCAAGGAATTCTCTTCATCCATCGACGCGGCTATAGTACTTTTGTGTCTTGTCGATCCTGTGGTTATGTTGCCGAATGTCCTCACTGCGATGTTTCTCTCTCCTATCACGATCCCATCTTGCCCACAGCCCATCAACCAAAATCCGCCCATTTACGCTGCCATTATTGCAACTACACCCTAATTCAGCCCAAATCTTGTCCCGAATGTGGATCGCCCTATTTCAAGCATTTTGGTAGTGGCACACAAAAAGTGGAACAGGAACTCGCAAAATTATTTCCAAATATTCGCTTGATTCGCTTTGACAGCGATACAACGCGCAATAAGGATCAGCATCGCTTATTAATCGATCAGTTTCGGGCTGGTGAAGCAGATTTATTGGTGGGAACTCAAATGCTAACTAAGGGTTTGGATATTCCGCAAGTAACTCTAGTGGGTGTAGTATCGGCGGATGGATTACTAAACTTCTCGGATTATCGCGCAGGAGAGAGAGCCGCCCAAACCTTGCTACAAGTAGCAGGTCGCGCAGGTCGTGGCGAAGAAGATGGCAAAGTAATCATGCAAACCTACACCCCCGAACATCCTGCCATCCAAGCGGTACAAACCTATCAACTGGAAGCATTTATGCAGACTGAGTTAGAAATGCGTGAAGCTCTGCGTTATCCACCAATGGGACAGATGGTATTAATTCATCTCAGTAGTGAGAGTGATACTGCCGTTGAGAAAGCGGCTAATCAATTAGCAGATTATTTGCGCCAATTAGAGAATGATTGGGATATTTTAGGAGCGACTCCCGCCACGATCGCAAAAGTCGCGAATCGTTATCGCTGGCAGATTTTGTTAAAGTTTGCTCCTGAAGTTTTACCCAATGTGCCAAGCTTAGAAGAGTTGCGAATGTTAGTTAATTCTAAGGCTGTAAGAGTAGCGATCGATGTCGATCCACTCACCATTTTGTAACCGTAGTAACCCAAGAACTTAAGTGCATGGCTACTTTAAGTTTAATTAACGAAAGTTCCATACTTCGTAACGACCATTGCGAAGTGTGAGAATTTGTCCTTCAGTACTGCTAGGTAATACATCCATCCAAATTCTGCTGCCATTCATATCGCTGAATAGAAGAACACCATCACTAGAGAAAGCGATCGCTAAAGGATAATGCCGATTGCCCAAATCAACCTTTTCTCGATCAAGTAGTAATAGATATTCAGGTTTACCAACACCATCTAAATTAACCGATGATAGAGTCCATTGCTGCTGCACTAGTACACTAAAATCTTCGATACTGAGCGAAACTTCACCGTTGCGCTGCAACTCACGGTACATAGTCCGAATGATACGCTCAATCGTTACTGATGAGAGAGATTGCCACTCTACAGGAGTGCCATTGGGTGGATGAAAAGCGCCGCCACTGGTAACAAGGGGAGGGATCGTACTAGTGTTAAGCAAAGGTGCAAGGTTCGCTTCACCTGAAGCGAGAATCCTCAGTCCTCCGTCATCACTAATCCAAAGAGACTGAGCAGTTAAAGTTGCTGTTTGCGATTTCCCATAGGGATCGTATAGCACGACTCCCAGACTACTATTCAACGAAAGTCCCAAAATCCTCCATAGCAAAATTGAGGAGCGATCGCTAAGTTCGGGAAATGGATCATTAATCCACTTATTTCCATCTTTAATTAAATTGATATTAACTTCATACCAAGCCTGACCCGATTCGAGTTTTGGTGGTGGTAAAAACCATGTAGAACCTGCCTCACCCTTACCAATATAGGTCACTGTTCCCATCAATTGTTGCGGATTAAGTGTAACTGGAGCCAGATCAAGCCGTTGCAATAATTGATTGGAATCTTTAGGATCAACTTTCTGTTCCCTGAGCCAATGTTCAGCACGACGTAACCCATTGCGCTGTAAAACCACTAAGCCTCCCCACAACTTAATTTCTTTAGCTCCCGTAAAAGTTAACATGGTCATAACCCTTTGCCAAATGTGGGGATGATATTTCGCTAACATTTCCGCAATTTTGTCACCCTTGTAGGCAGGATCATTGGCGATCGCCAGCGCATCAGCCCATCTGCCATCAATAATGTTAATTAATGCTTTATCTCCCAAATTAGAATTGGGATTCTGGGCTTGTTGCGAGGTAATCTGAGCATGTAAAGCAATCATGTCATACTGCTCTTGTAAAAATGGCGAAAGCGTTTTGTCCTGAGATTTCAAGTCCTCAACCATCAAATTAAATTTGCCCAAAGCAGGTGACCATAGACCCACACTCGCCATCACCAAAGCATCTTGATAAGACTTGGGCTGTCCCTTCGCTTCATTTAATGTCACCTGTCGCAATTTTACTGGGCGAATGGAACTAGCGATTGCTTCTTCAGGCTGAAAAATCAAAAATTGCGGTTCAAATGCTTGAGTTTGATTGATGACAAGTTGCACAGAACCAGAGTTACTCGATAAAGCATTACGCCATTTGGGAAGTTCTCCTATAGGGCTTGTCCATGCATCTAATTCGACTAACCGCGATCGCTTATCATTGACAAAATAGTAAATCTGCCCGTAGCTAATTCCATCAACATTACCTGAAGTGGTAAACCAAACTCCATTAAATTGAGAGGGAGCATTATTTAATAGTGATAATTTCTTAAGGGGAAGACGATTGCGATCTGGGCGCATTCGTTCAGGAATAGACTCAGTGGCGTATTTAAACCGTGGCGATCGCACAAAATATTCGTCAATTCCTGCGATCGTAGTTGTGCTTACCAATAGTAATTTCTCAATACCCCGATCTGAAATTGTTTGATAGAATCGGATTTCGCGAAGATTTTGCGTTTCTGTTTCCAGAACGGTATAGATAATTTCTCCTGTTTTGAGATTGAAGTTTTCGCCAAGTTTTAGTTGACTGCGCCCTAGTTCTGCTTGGATTTGGGGGATACTTTTAGGGAGATTCCATAATGAATTAGAGTAAAAAGCGGGAGCGTCAGAAGCTGCCAGCCAACTAATGGCTAAGGGATTAGCCAGATAGATTAGCCCTATCCCAATTAATCCTCCAACTATGGGAATGCTCAATACGATAGTTAGATTTGACCATGTGAAGCGATCGCGCAGATCGATCTCTGACAACTCTTTCCCAGAAGAATTAACATCTTGCAACTCACGATCTGTCTTAACAAGATCGCCAAAAGGTTTTGAGGATTCAGGTAAAGATTTCATGCGCGACATCGCAAATCTCATACAGATGCCATAGCCTAGCACAATAGCTTAACCATAGCTGCCCTGAGATGGCAGGGATTGTAATTCTCATTATATAGCTATCGCCGAGAATCTTGATTTAGCTAGATGCTCAGTAAATCAAACAAACGGCATTACCCTATTTTTATGCCGTTTTCATGCTGCAACCCACATTCCGCTCGTAATGGAAGCCTAAAAATATTTACAACGAGACAATGAGGGTTTCAGCGATTTCCTGAGAAATTAATGATAGTAATTCCTATTAGTGAATCATTATTTAAATTGT
>NZ_NDHW01000132.1 GCF_002251945.1 Pseudanabaena sp. SR411 | reverse complement strand
CTCAGTACTCCTGCCTCTCGCCATTGCTTGTAATGCCAATACACTGTGGAGTATGGGGGCAAATCTTTGGGCAGGTCTGCCCAATTGCATCCTTGCTTGAGTTGGTAAAATACTCCATCTAATATTTCCCGTTTTGTCCATGTTGGTGGTTTCGTCTTCTTTTTTTTAGGTAACAGAGGTTCTATAATCTCCCACTCTTGATCGCTTAGGCTGCTGCTATATCCCATGTTTGACTCCTTTTTCTACTCTTCCTAAGATACCAAATGGGTTCTATAAAACCCCTTCCTGCCTACTTTTGCAACTGTTTGTCCTGTACTAAGCCTTAATTTACTAGCCCTGATCTTAGAGCCACAACTGCGGCTTGGACGCGATCGTCAACAGATAACTTGTTCATGATCCCCCGCACATGGGTTTTAATCGTGTTGGGGCTAAGGTAGAGTGTTTTCGCAATTTCAGGATTACTCTTACCTTCAACAATTAATTTCAGCACTTCTAATTCCCGTTGCGATAGGTGCGAAGTATTTTCTGGTTGAGTCGGTGGCTTGAGATGATCCATCACTTTGCGAGCAACTTGAGGATCGAGATAGGTTGCCCCATCTTTAGCGGCGGCAAAGGCTGCCAAAAGACTTTCAGTAGATGTGCCTTTGACACAATAGGCATCGGCTCCACTCGACAGTGCCGCGATAATTTCGGTGTCATCGGTATGGGAGCTAAGCATCACAATATGAACATTAGGTGAAGCAGCCTTGATTTTCTGAGTTGCTGAAATTCCATCCAGTCTAGGCAATCCAATATCCATCACAATGATGTCAGGACGTAATTCTTGAGCCATTTTTACACCGATATAACCATCTTCTGCAATGCCAATTACAGTAATATTTGGCTGTTGAGAAAGTGATTGCTCTAATCCAAGTTGGATCAGTGGATCATCTTCAACAATCAGGACTTTCAAAGGTTTCGATGCTGTCGCCACAGTCATAATTCTAAATTTCTCTAAATTTAGTTTGATTGCTTTGATTATATAGTAAAAAGAGAAGAGGAATACTTTGTCCCTCTTCTCTAATTCTCATTATAAAAATCGATTTTGATGAAAGTCAGCCGACGGCTGACTTTTATCAAAATCGATTTAAGGGTTCTAGCACCTCAGGTGCTAAAACCCTTAAATTGGTTTCATAATTAGAATTACTGCTCTTCTCTCGGCAATTCTCCCCATCAGCATGATTGCGATAATTTAAAATTATTAAGGACTATAGAATGAATGCCATCAATTTGGAGAAAATCGATCAACTAATTACTGAAGGATATATCACCAAACGCCCTCATTCTAGTGGTGAGCTATTTATCTATAACTACACAGCCAAAGCGCAGTACGATCGCCTATGGACTCCTGAAACGATCCAATGTCGAGGCTTAATTCTAGATTGTGATGGCGCGATCGCTGCTCGACCTTTATCCAAATTCTTTAATCTGCAAGAACATAAAGAAGCTATTCCCGCAGAACCTTTTGATGTATACGAGAAGATAGATGGCTCTTTGGGAATTTTATATTGGTATCAAGATCAACCCTATATCGCTTCTAGAGGCAGCTTTAACTCAGACCAAGCCATTAAAGCCAACCAAATCTTGATATCACAGTACTCTAACGCAATTCCATTATTAGATCGATCGCTAACCTATCTATTTGAGATTGTCTATCCTGCTAATCGCATAGTCGTCGATTATGGAGACTTTGAAGGTTTGGTATTATTGGCAGTAATTGAAACTGCTTCGGGAACAGAACATGCCATTGAGTCGTTTCAACATTTGGGATTCCCAATTGCGAAAAAGTATGATGGCTTAAAAGATCTAGAAGCGATCGCAAGTCTCAATAATCAGAACCAAGAGGGCTTCGTAATTCGCTTTGCCAGTGGGTTAAGACTGAAGTTTAAGTTTACTGATTATGTGAAATTGCATCGTGTACTGACTCAAGTTACCAGCAAAGTAATTTGGGAGATGTTGCGCGATCAAACTCCCTTTGAGGATATTTTAGAGCGAGTTCCCGACGAGTTTTACAATTGGGTAAAAGAAACTAAGGCAAACCTCATCACTCAATATCAACAAATTGAAGATGCTGCCAAGGCTGACTTTGAGCGTATTATTGCTATTGCTAATCGCAGCGATCGCAAAGAGATGGCAAAGCATATTTTAACTTGCCAAAATCACACAATCCTATTCTCTCTATTAGATGGCAAAGACTATAGTGATTACATTTGGCGAACTATTAAGCCTGCCCATGAAAAACCTTTTATGGATAATGATGAAGCATCATAAATCTCAAAGATAGTTGCGGCGCGAAGCACCGCAACTATTTAATAATTTGGAGCTTGTTGACTCTCAGCGTAAACTTACCGCCACTACTACCACCAAAAGAAGAAACTCGCACAATGTAATTTCCCGATTGACGTATTTTAAAAAAGATCAGTGAATTGGTGCTATCACCGACAGCATCATCATTTTCGGCAACAACTTCACCTTTATTATCCAACAGACTCAATACCGTATCAAAATTTCCAGAGTTTACTGCTATTTCCAAACGCTCATCTTTTTGAACATTAATTATGTAGTCTCGGGCAAACCCTTTCTGACCTGTCGGAATATCTTTATCCGTAAGAATATCATTCACGTCTACACCACTAGCGATCGCAGTTGGTTTATAAATAGTGCTGTTTACCTGCGCTAAAGACAAAGACACATGACTAGTTAGACTGAGGAAGATTACACCTACTCCCACAAAAAATTTCTTAATCAAGTGTTGAGGACGATGATAGTCAGACAAAATTAGATGTTTCACGAAACTTCTTTTAATTCAGCGAATTTCAATTGTAACTGAGTAGAGTCTATTGTGGAATTAGCTGAACTATTAGGAAATGGCAATTCTTTGATCGTTGGTGATTTGATCGTTGGCACAATCTGAATTTTGCCATAAAACTCTGATTGAAATAACTCAACTTTAGATTGAGAAGACATTAACAATAAGCCCCAAAATACACCCACCCGATCATTAAATACTGCTGCTAGATCAGATATCTCAATCTCTTCATCAGGATGCATCAAAAAATAACGCTCAATCTCCTCCACCATTTCCGATAAATTTTCTTTGTGCGCTAGCTGCGCGATCGCCTTCATGGCAGCCTTACGCGCAACTTTGCTTTGGCTTGGGCGTTTGGAGGGTTTACTAGTTTTACGATCGACAATTTCAGAGATCGCCTCAATCTGCGCGATTAACTCTTCTAGGGTGATCCGTCGTGCTTTTGGGGGCAAAGCCACAGGCAAGCGGCGCAACCGTTTATCAAAATCCGTGGGCAAGCGCATTGAGTCGGTGACAATCTCTTCATCTAATTCACCCTGATCGTCGTTGGTATTAGCCTCTTGCTCATAGGCTGATTGCATATCTGATAATGAGTTGGCTTTGAGTAAGACCAACATCGATGCGTAGAGCATCGCTTGACCTGAGTCATATAAATCACGGCGATCGCTGACAATTAACCGCGACAAAAAGCGATCGACTACATCGATCACCTGCACATCCCAAGGATCAATCTCGCCTCTTTCTGCAAGATCAATGAGGAGGGCAATGGCATCTTTGGTAACTGATTCAGCGATCGATAGGGTCATGGAGCTTACAAGAAGCGGATGTTTAAAAATATCACCGATTGCGATGAAATAGCCAGAAAATCTAATTTGAGTAAAATAAAGGGCGCATCTGCGCCCTTTATTTTAGTTTTTAGACTTATCTTCATCGATCTCAACATCGATCGCTGAGGCGGAAACTAAACGCTTGCGCTCCTCAATCTCCACGCTTAAATTCTGCACAGTTTCTTGCAAATTCTGGATCTGCACATTTTTATTCCGCATATCGATAGATTTTTGCAATCCTGACCAGACGCTAAATATCCAAGCTAAAACTGCACCTAAGCCCATTGCCAAGATCAGTTCGACGGAGATCGGAGCGGCTACTTTAAGCTGAGGAATGATTTGGATCGATGCGGGGGACGTATTTTCCAAAGCAAACAGTACTAAAGCAAGAGCAACGATAAAAATGACTACAAAATTAAGCTGACGCACAGTAGTTAAAACCTCATTACTAAATTCTTAGCTAATGGTTTAGCAAACAATGCTCATAATGTCTACAGTATAGAGGTTTTCAGAAAAGCATATGCTCTTCTGAAAACCGTAAAACGAATCACAACAAGGGTTTTGCGGTTTTCGTTTTGCCTAAGGCAAAATGAAAACCGCTATAACAAGAAGAGTGGACGCTTTGCGTCCACTCTTCTTGTAGCGAATTGTATTCAACTTAAGCTTTGATCGCAGTTTTGCGGACACCTGATATTTTGGAATTATTTTGTTTGATTTCCTCTTCTGTTAAAGGCACAATATCAATGTGATTAAATAATGTCGTAACGAAGGTGAAGAGTAAAAAAGGGAGAGAAGTTACCACAATCAAACCCACTGCACCAAAAGAATAAATGGGCTTACTCATTAGCGAAAGCGCTGATGCTAGAGCCGCAAAAATTACGCCTAACCAGACGATTACCTGACCCAAAATATCACTGAGGGTGAGGGTACAAACAAAGCGGTATTTACCAATGTCATTCATCATATTTCACCAACTAGGATAATTTTTAAGGCTGTACTACAATCCTAAATTTTTTAGAAGAGCGACGCTTTGCATCGATCTTCTAAAAAATTTGGATTTGAGCTTATCGAAATTTACTGTAATCAATCAATTAATAGTGTTAGTTCTCAGTATACGAACCGTCTTTTAGTTTTAGGGTTACGTTTTATTGAGAATGCTCTCTCAAACTCTACCGAATTGTGGACAAAATTATGTGGGATGAAATCGCGATCGCCATTTCGCAAGCAACGGGAGAACGCTTTACCAGCGATCGCCGTCAAGCTCAGTCTGGTGGATGCATCAATCAGACAACTCGAATATCCGGTGGTCAGCGTCAATTTTTTGTAAAAACTAATACCGCTAACTGTTTAGATATGTTTGCGGCTGAAGCGATCGCCCTAAAGCAAATATATGCTACCCACACAATTCGCGTACCACAGCCAATTTGTTGGGGGATCGCTAATGATATGGCTTACTTAGTAATGGAAAATCTTGACTTAGACGATCGTCAAGATTGGGAAGCAATGGGTCAAAATCTTGCCGCGATGCATCGCGTAACTAGCGAGCGCGGATTTGGCTGGGAACGTAACAATGTGATTGGAGCAACGCCACAGATTAATAACTGGACTCATAGTTGGCTTGATTTTTGGATTGAATATCGGCTTGCCTTCCAGTTTAATTTGGCTAAACGCAAAGGTTGGCGCTGTAATATTCCCGAAGAAAAAGTTTATAAGGCTCTGTCGAGATTTTTTGATGATTACCAACCACAGCCTTCAATGGTACATGGTGATCTGTGGGGTGGTAATGCGGCGTTTGTCGATGGGGAACCTGTGATTTTTGATCCTGCTTTATATTTTGGCGATCGCGAAGTTGATTTGGCGATGACTGAGTTATTTGGAGGCTTTCCATCCCAGTTTTATCGCGCCTATCAAGTAGCTTATCCATTAAATTCAGGCTATCAACAGCGCAAGACTCTTTATAATCTCTATCACATTCTCAATCATTTCAATCTCTTTGGCGGAGGTTATGGCTCCCAAGCCAATCGCATGATTGAAAATATTTGCCAATAAAAAAGGCATGAATTGCCTTTTTTATTGATATTGATGTCTGATGTTTTAAGCTGTTGCCTCTTGCTCACTTTCAATTAAAGGCGATCGCAAACATAGATAAATTAATGCGCCAATGAGAGGAATAAGTGCAATAAATGAAAAAAAGCGATCATCAGTCATACCGCGTCTTTCCATATCGTCACTGAGCAACCAAGGGAACATCAGCGACAACATACAAAAATCTAAACTCATCACATGAATAAATCGACTAGTCTGCCATTGCTGGATAAAGTCAGTCCAATTGCCATTAGAGAATCCGTACACTAAAAAGTAAAGGGCGATCGCGCTAATCCCAATACCTGCAAAACGCGAATCTAAAATTTTGACATTCCAACCTTTTTTACCAACAAAGGTAGGATTTGGCTCACGCAATGCAAAGTATGGCAACAGGGCAAAGGCTCCTACTAAAAATGAGAGTAACGAAAATAACCAAGTTGGTATTTTCTGTCCCTTTCCATCACTAGCTAACATGCAAGCATAAATGCAAGGAAAAACACCCATCAAATTAAATAGCGCCACAATATAAGCATTTGTCCCTTGCCAGTCACCTGCGATCAGCTTTTGGATTAACGCCAGTGTGTCAGGGCGATCGGGTGGAGCAAAGATGAATGCATAAACCCCAAATAAAATCCAAATCAACCAAAATCCAAGTTTATTAGGCATAGAACAGATAATTATTCAAAGGGGCAGGAAAATGATGATAGTACAATAGTCAGCATAGATCCGCGATGAGGCGAACACTCAACTTCTCATCTTACTAGAAGCTTGTGGGACGGCTAAGCCACCCTACAAACAACAGATTCTTTATTAATTTATTAAATCAGGCTATGAGCGATCGCACTGAAATATTACGTCACCTCATGCAGCTAGTTGGTATATCTAGCTTCCAATTACTTAGCGAGCGCACAGGAATGTCACGTCGGGCGATCGATACGCTGCGTAAGGGTAACGCAGCGACATTGAGATATGTAGATTTAGCGAAGTTAGCAGAAGTATTGCAAATTGAAGTCAACGACCTGATCGCTAAGTTTATTAGTGAGCCAAGTAATTCAGAAGTCTCAATTTCAGCGATCGCGGCTTTGCGCGAAGAATATCAACGCTTGCAGCAAAAATTTGAGCATCAAAAGCAAGAATTGCGATCGCAGTTTGAACGAGAAACTATTCACCAATTAGAATCGCTACTTTTGCAATTACCATCAGCAGCCTATGCATCTCAGCAAAATCCGAATATGCTAGCAAAAAATATTCTGCCTCTATTACGTCCTTTAGATGCACTCTTACAAAAATGGGGAATCACTACGATTGGTTCCGTTGGTGCAGAAGTTCCCTACGATCCACAAAGGCATCAATTAATGGAAGGAAGTGATCAATTAGAAGAAGGCAGTATGGTGGTCGTCCGTTATGTTGGTTATATTCAGGGTGAGAAGTTGTTATATCGAGCTAGGGTTTCTATCGCAATTTAAGAAGCGGTGAAAATAATGCCAATAGTTTAGTCAGCAACCTATGAAGTCCGTAAAATTAGTACAAAACTTGCTCAACAGGTGCGGGATTGGGGAATAGAACTCTAATTGTATGTGCGGGGTGTATACACTCGTAAGCGATCTCCTATTTCTAAAATCTTAGTCTTACTAGAGCCAACAATAATCACCGTTTGCATATCCGCTAGTTCAGGCTCTAATTCTGCAAGGGTAATTACTCGCAAATTTTCACCTTTGCGTCCCATCCTGTGACCTAAAACTACAGGTGTATCAGGCGATCGCCATTTTAATAATGTCTCTTTGGCGGCAGGGAGTTGCCATTTACGCTGTGTGGAAATGGGATTGTAAATCGCGATTACAAAATCAGCTTGGGCTGCGGCGGACAATCTTTGTTCAATGATTTCCCAAGGTTTGAGAATATCTGAAAGTGAAATCGTACAGAAATCATGCCCGATTGGTGCGCCGATCGCTGCCGCCGCCGCTTGCACTGCGGATATACCAGGCGCAACATGAATATTGATTTGATTCCATTTGGGATCAGGATCATCATCCATAACTTCAAAAACTGCGGAAGCCATGCCATAGATCCCCGCATCACCCGATGAAACAATCACTACAGATTTGCCCTCAGTGGCAAGATCGAGCGCATGACGGGCACGTTCTAATTCCACACGATTATCAGAAGCATGGACAATTTTTCCCTCCGTGAATTCTTTAACTAGATTCACATAGGTTTTGTATCCCACAAAATCTGTTGCTGATTCAAGAATTGCTTTGACCTCGGGCGACATCCATTTGGCTGCACCAGGTCCTATGCCAACGATTGAGACTTTACCTATAGGGCTTAGATTTGGAGTATCTTCCGTTTGATAGATCAGATATTTGGAAGTTAATTTAGAAGCGATCGCTTCTAATCTTAATTCACTAGAAATTACTTCTATTGTATGAATAGCATCATCAGCAAAGGGAAGACTACTCTCACTTAACCAAGTTGCTTCACCGATGAGTTTAACGGTTGCTCCTGCTAATAAATCTGCTAAAAAAGTCTTTGATTGTTCGTCAGAATTTAGCAATCGATAGTTAGAGGGAGGCGATAAAAGCGAAGTTTGAAAGCGAATATCGCCTGTAGTCGTAATAGCAGGCTGGACTTTGAGTACCACAGCGATCGCCCTAGCTAGTTCATTTACGCCATTGAGTCCACCGAGTAGAGGCACAACCGCACTGCCATCTTCAGCGATCGCCATTACGGGAGGTTCAGCACGTTTATCGGAGAGCAATGGTGCTAGCGATCGGATCAAAATTCCTGCAGCACAAAGACCAATAATTGAATGTCCTTGACTAAATAATTCGCCAACGGTTTCGCTGAATTTTTCATATTGGCGATCAGCAGTTTGGGTGCGCGATGCAAGTCCATAAATTATGGCGTTAGGGATTACGCTTTGGATTTGCCGAGCGATCGCAATACTTTTCTCTCCTAAGATGATGATGGCAACAGATTTCATGGTTGGTAATGGACATAGTGGGAACCAATTATAAAAGCAAAGCGCCCGCTATGTGGGCGCTTTGCTTTTTGAGGTTTTAGTCGCCATCATTCATAAGCAGACGCATTGCCATCATTGCAAACAACAATGCGGCGATCGCCTTGAGTATTTTTGTTGGCAAAAATACAGAGACACTGTCACCGAGAAATACACCTACACCACTTGCTAGTAATAATGCAGCCGCCGAACCAATAAACACGTATCTGGGCGCTACCGAACTACCACTTAAGCTCATGGTTGCTAATTGGCTTTTGTCACCTAACTCTGACAAAAAAATTGTACCGAAGCTCAGAAATAATAATTGCCAGTCCATATTTTTTAAGCGATCGCTTCCCATAATAAACTAAGTGACAGAATCAGAAAACTCAAGCCAGCTAGGGTGTTTAGTAAGCTTGGGGAGAAAGTTTTCGCTAGCCATTTACCTGCGATTACACCTAATAAACTAGTGGAGACTAAGGCGATCGCGGCTCCAGCAAATACAATCCAAGGCTGATGTGACTGCGCCGAAATCACTAAAACACTTAGTTGGGTTTTGTCTCCAATTTCAGCAAGAAATACGGTGATAAAAGTTGTGGTAATAATTTGCCAATGTTCAGATTTCATCTGATCTTTTACTGGTGATGTCATTATTACTTGAGCTTGCTCAAGCTCTTGGTTGTTCAATTTAGACTTTACAGACATCGTTTACAAGCGTTATTCAAGCTTTTCATAATCATTTCATAGTTTACACAATAAAACAAGAAACGTAGGGGCAATTCATAAAGAAGAGTCGCAGAATCATCATACTCCCTTCCCAGTGAAAGAATAGACATTGCGGCGCGAAGCGCCGCAACGCTATTTCTTGGTTTTATATGTCTATTTCTTCGGTGGGAAAGGAGAAGTTAGAGAGTTAGAGAGACATTGCGAACAAAACTTGCTGTCTAATAGTTTAGCGAGACAAAGAATCATAAAGGTCAGTATTAAGGATTGGAAGCCTGCACTTAATCGCTTTGCTATCCTCTTTGAAGATTGTCTTCATATCGATCTTCTAGACCTTACACATTTTACTTGACAGCCTCAGACATTTATCTTGAAGGAGTTAAATTTCCCTTATCGCTGATTAAGCAAATTTTCGTAAACGAAGACGACACTATTGATGTTCTCTATCTAGTCACTAGCGACCTAACAATCACCTACAAGCAAATTACAACAATCTACCGTAAACGCTGGAAAGTTGAAGAATATCACAAGTCCTTGAAGCAAAATGTGAGGCTATCGAAATCGCCGACTAGAAAAATTGACAGTCAAGCTAATCATTTCTTTGCGTCTTTGTGAGGATATGTGAAATTGGAGATTCTCAAACTTAATTCTAATCTCAATCATTTTGCTCTTAAATCCAAGTTGTATATTAGAGCTTTGCAGAAATCTTACTTGGAATGGCAGTCCCTGAAACTTTTTTAGGCTTCTGCGTAACATGATTTAGTAAATATTGAAGCTTTGGGAGTTATTCCCCGTGAAGATGTTGGTGTGTATCTGACAGCAAGCAAAGGTAAGTCTCAATGCTTGGTTTCGTCCAATCAGAAGGGCTTCTCTAAAAATAGCTATATTCTCAATAAGACAAGGCTAAACCCATTGATTTACCTTAGCTATTCTCAATAATTTTGAATTAATAGAGATACCCATAAGTTGATTAAATGCTTAGTCAAACAGACTACCCCTGTTAAGATGGCTAACGAGCTTGCGTGATTCCAGCGATATAGATCCGTAAAATATCATGTCAAAAGTCCAAGAAAATGGATTTTTGAAGGCTGAAATGACCAATCGACGTTCGATATTTTTGCACCTTAACAGGGGTAGTCAAAGAGACTAAAGAGTTTGAATGTCTCACTCCACAAGAGTTTACAAAAAATTACTTGCGTAATTGAGCTTTTTAGTTTAACTTTCCCAGAGATTTTATAATTTGGTGAATGGAATAGAGTATCTTGTGCGATCGCTACTTCAGTCCAGTACTTCCAAAACCACCGATACCGCGATCGCTAGTTCCTAATCCTCCTTCAATATAAAGAGCTTGAATTACTGGCTTTAATACTAACTGAGCAATCTTCTGTCCTTTGGCGAAGGTATAGGATTCTGTCCCCAGATTGATCACAATCACTTGAATCTCGCCACGATAACCAGCATCAACTGTGCCTGGGGAATTGAGAACTGTTATCCCATGTTTAAGAGCAAGTCCACTCTTAGGACGCACTTGGATTTCATAACCAATGGGAATATCAACAGCTAATCCTGTAGGAATGGCAATGCGCTGCTGTGGTTGCAATGTGACTTCAGCGACTGAATAAACATCAGCACCAGCATCACCAATATGGGCATAGCTGGGAATTATGGCTTCAGGATGTAACTTTTGGAACTTGATTTCGACGGTTTGCATTGATTAGAAGGTGATAATAATAAAGACACGATGATGACGATGGGCAGTGCAAAGCGCTGCCCATCATTGAGTTCTAAAAAGTTAGACTATTCGGATTTGAGGTTGGTTTGGTGGGTTCAGGAGCAGGCTCATTCGGATTAGGCACTGGAGATGGAACAGGTGATCGCGGCGGCTCCGTAGGACTAGCCGTAGGTGAAGGATCAGGGGATGGCAATGGTTCCGTTGGAGTTGGTGATGGTGTAGGTGTAGGCGTGACAGTGGGTGTAGGTGTGGGTGTTGGAGTTCGCGTCGGAGTTGGTTGTGGACGAACAGGTGCTTCTAACTGAACATCAAGTTTATATGTCGTTTCACTCGTACTAGTGGTTTTGATCTTGATATAGTACACACCATCTTTTTTCAGGCGACCTTGCCAATATCCTGTAGCATTGTCGATCGCTTTACGGTCTAGGCTAACTTGATCATCACTTTGGATGGTCATTTGTAAATCTGCACCATTTAAAGAAACGGTAAGAAGTTCATCTTTTTCACCATTAAAACGGACATTGACAACTTGTCCCGCCACGATCTTATCGCTACTAAATCCGCGATTTAAGCCTTCATTCACTGACTTAAGTTCAAGACTAGTATTGATGTTTGTCACATTGGTCGCGCTTGGTGTGGCTGTGGGAGAAGCGATCGCTGTCTCAGTAGGAGTTGTCGTAACTCGATTGCGGCTAAAAAAGAAAGATGTGATCGCCCATGAGCCAACGCCAGCCACTAAAACAATTAAAATTCCTAAGAACCAATTGACGGAACCACTACTGTTTGATCGAGTTGGTGCATTTTGAGGGCTATATGCAGGATTACGATTGCTAGCACCAGCAACAACTGTTTTCTGAGGAATATTGGCGACCACATTAGATGGCACTTGCCGTCCTACTACATAGGTCTTTGCGCCTGAGAATGAGGCTTGAGCAACTTGCAGAGCTTGCATTACCTCGTCCGCCGAACGATAGCGATTGGTGGGTTTGTAGCTCAACATTTGGTTGATCACCCTTGCAAAGGCAGGATTGACATTGGCAAACTGCTGCCAATTCCACGCTAAATTGATGCTGTCAAACAGTTCCGATGGCTCTTTACCAGTGAGCAACACAATCGAAGTTACTGCAAGGGCATAGAGATCGCTATTGGCATAGGCACTTCCTGACTGCAATTGCTCTGGTGGTGCATAGCCCGCTTTGCCTGCAACCGTTGAGGCAGGAATACCCATTTGCGAGTTGAGTTTGGCATTGGTTTCTTGGACAACCCCAAAATCGATCAGCACAGGTAAATTATCCTGCGATCGCAACATTAGATTTTCAGGAGAAATATCGCGGTGAATGATGTTGTGACTATGCAGATAGCTCAGCACTGGCAAAAGCTGTTGCATTAAAGCAAAAATTTCATTCTCCGAAAATGTCTGTCCAACCTTGAGGCGATCGAGTAACAAATTACGATAGTTTTTGCCATCCACATAGTCTTGAACCAAGAGCAATCTACCCTCAGACTCAAAGGTAGCGCGGAAGTCTGGCACTTGAGGATGACGGATTTGATAAAGTACTGAGGCTTCGCGGCGAAAGAGTTCTTTGGCTTTTTCAGTTACTTCTAAAGAATCTTGAGGAGGAATAAATTCTTTGAGTACACAGGTTTCATTAAAGCGCTCTAAATCTTGTGCTAAGTATGTACGCCCCATACCACCCTGTCCAATCGTTGAGCGGATTGCATAGCGACCTTTAAGTATAAAACCTTGAGGAAATGGGGGTTGCATAATTAATACCTCACCGCCATCGCACTACCCCGAATGATATATCTGGGGCCTTCAATATCAATGGATGTACCGACTTTAACCTTTTCACTAGCAAATACAGCCCCATCATTGGTAATTTGGGCAGTTGCTTCGAGGGTGATCGCTAGGTCAGATTGAGAAGTGGCAACAGCGCGGGGATCATCAAAATAAACGGCTGTACCATCAGCTTTAGCGGCGACAATTTTGGGGACTGAAATATCTACTTTTTTGATCGTGACTTCGCCGCGTGGTTGATTGCGGATAATAATTTTCACTTTGTCACCGACTTTGACAAGGTTTTGCGGCTCGTTAGCACTTAAACCACGTACATTCATATCGACTTGGACTGTCTTATTTTCGGCAGATAGCACTTGGGCGATCGAGCTGCCGCTATTGCCAGGGACGATGAGTAAGCCAATCAGAACAATCAGGATCGTCGCGATCGCGCCGATGTCCAGAATGCTGAATTTACCAAATAAACGACCTTGCCGATCTAGAAGTGCCATGCGTATTTTCAGGATGTAACGGTGGAATAGTGTGTTAAAGGTTTGCTAAAAGCGACAAAGCGCTTACAGCATTACAGTATAGCAATCGCTAATACCAATTCACGAAAGTGTAGCAACACTTTTGCGAATTAAAATCCAAACCCAGCAAGGGTTTTTAAGTTAAGAAATGCGTAGCCAGAAGGTTACATTGCTTTTTAATGTAGCGCGGCTTCGCCGCGCCACATTAAAAAGCAATGTCCGTCCTTTATTACTTACGGGGTAATGCGTTTAAAAGCTCTTCGGTAATAATTTCGGTCATGATGCGCGACATTTGGGGCATCAAAATTTCGTTAGTACGCTGAAAAGAGTCATTAAAAATCTGTGGCATCAAACTAATGGCTTTTTTGCCAGTTGACGACTTATAAAAACCGATAATGTCTCGTAATTCCGATTCTGTAAAATACTTGTCATAGATCGGATATGAAACCTGTTCAATTAACTGATTGACATCAATTTTTTTGACCACGCGATCGCGATACTTGCCCGCCATGCGCGAGACGATCTCACTAAATTGTTTCTGAATTTCTGGGCGATCGCTGTCGAGGGCAGGCGCATTTTTGAGGACTGCGGATACCAGCTTCGGCAACTCGGAACGCACCATCGAATCCATGATCTGTTCAGCATTTTTAGTAGATTCTGTAATCTCTAGCAACTCTTTGATCAAGGCTCGTTTTTCTTGTGAAATAATCGGCGCACTTGGCTTGATAGGCTTAGTTGTATTACTACTTTCTTGAGGTGTTTGGGCGATCGCTTGATGAGATGCGGGCAAGACTAAGCTAGTAGTAAGCAATGAAGACAAGGCAGTAGTTAGAAAAATGCGGTTTAGCATAATTTTTTTTAGTGTAATGAGGAAAACCTGTGGCGAACGCGCAGCGTTCGCCACAGGTTTTAGATCAGATGAGTTACTCATGAGGACATTTTTTCGAGATTATAGGTGAGTTTTTCTGCGATCGCCGTTACCCAATTTTCATCTTGCTTAGTATAGCTACGAGGAATATTTGCTCCTAATACCATGACTCCTTTTTCGCCCAGAGGTTGCACGATTACACCCTGAGTATTTTCGGGTAGATAATCAAACTCCACCCGTCCTGGATAAAGCTCTAATTTGACTAGATAAATTGGCTTCTGGGTTTTCATTACGCGCTCAGCGATCGCGCCGATATTTACCTGTTTGCTTTTGCCTAAAATGCCTCGGCGGAGAATAGTTTGGCGATCGTAATAAACCGCTACCACCTTAGTAACTGTATTAGTCAGCAAAATATGCGAAGCCCAAGCCAGTTCAGTTTTAACTGCATCGCTTAGCGAGTCATCAATTTCTAACCCTTCTCCGCCAATCAAAGTTACAGCCTCAGGGGGCTTCGGCTGAGCTTGTTGCCATAGTAACCCCACTAAAATCAACACAGCACTCAATAAAACCCCTAGAGCATCAGCGCGAGATTGGCTAGCCGTGAGATTGAATGTTACCATCCGATTTGCTAGTAGGGCAAAGCCTCCCAACGTCCCTACCACAAGGGGCAAATATCGAATCATGTTTACTCTTATACTCAAATGACAATAAATACTCTGCTTTTAAATTAGCATTTTCGTGAAACATCTATGCTGCCTAGCGAACTCCTGATGCATCGACTGAATGGCGAAACCGTCGTTCCTAAACGATTGAAATTAGATGATAAGCATCAGGCGATCGCCATAGAATTAATCGCAATTTTTGAGAATGCTAATGGTGGTACACAGGGGGAACTCGATCGCCTATTGCAAGAACTTGAAGGCGATACTCCTGACTATCGGGTGAAGCGAGGATTAGCTCATATTCTCAAATCCAGCTTCAGCACCTTTGAAATTATGAGTCCCCTCGAACCGCAGGAATTACGTCGCCGCATTTTTGAATTATCAGCGCAAGTTATCCCTAGTCAGCAAGTTACAAAGCAAACCCTTACAAAACTTGCCGATAAACTGACCGAAGAACTGAAACGCGAAGTCCTACCTTCCCAAATTACAACGGGACTCTATGCCGATCTGATGGAAAATCGGATTCTGACCGAATTTGAAAGCCCTACGCCTGAAGCCCTCATTCATCGTTATAATCTCTCGCAAGTGCAGGGGATTTTCTATCGGGCAAGTCATATGACGCTCAAAGTCCATCGAAATGATCCAGGAGAATACAAGCTACTGTTCCGTTATCTCAAACTATTTCAATTGATGTCCTATATTGAAGGTGATGTTGATTATGGCTTTACGATTACCGTTGATGGCGCAACGAGTCTGTTTGGTACGAGTACCCGTTACGGATTAGCGATCGCCAAGCTACTTCCTGCTTTACTACATGTTACTAAATGGAGCCTCAACGCCACTCTCGTTGAAAAAGATGCTTATTCAAAACAAAAGCGCACTGGTTTATTTACGCTCGATTCTGATTGTGGCTTAGTTAGTCATTATCCTGCTGGCAAAATGTATGACAGTGCGATCGAGTCATCGTTTGCTGAGCGATGGGCAGAATTAAAAACAGAATGGAAGTTAGAAAGAGAAGTTGATTTAATTCCTATCCCTGGAAGTGTGATGATTCCAGACTTTCGATTAGTGCATCCCGATGGACGTACTTATCTCTTAGAGATTGTCGGCTATTGGCGACCTGAATATTTACGCAAGAAATTTTCGCAAGTGCGGCAGGCTAATTGTGAGAATTTGATTTTGGCGATTTCTGAACGCCTAAATCTGGAGAAGGCTGGCGTAAAAGTAAGTGATACGCCTGCACTGACGGTTTGGTTTAAGGATAAACTTTCGCCCAAAGTCGTTTTACAAGCGATCGAATAAATTCCCAACAGAAGAGTGCGGCACAGCCGCACTCTTCTGTTGCATGGTGCGGCTGCACCACAAAACTAAGGATTGCAATAGGAGCAGTACATCGGATCAGCAGTTTGTACTTCATCTGGAAATAGAACTTCTTGCTGAAACTGGCAGCGATCGCAACGATAGACATTAGCGCGGGTAGCTCTTGTAGGCAATCCGCAAAGCTCGCAGGGTAATCCCTTAATTCGTTTCACCACATCGAAATTCACAAAATTACAATTGGGACAGAGTTGCTGTAATTTGCGAACGAGATCTTCTGTTGCTTTGGTAATATTTTTCATGCGAGTGGGATTATATAGCGCTCGCATATCTGTCTCTATGTAGATTTGTGGTGCTTGTCTCAGCAACTTATGGACAGACTCCTTGAGCAAATCTTCTGAATTAATGCCTTTATAAATTGATTCTTTTGCGGAAGTCTGAGCATCTGGGATTAAGACAACTGCATGATCGGGAAAGCCAATTTGGAGAGCGAATTCATAGGCTTGCTCGTAGCTAGAAATCTCTTGATGGCGAAAATTAGTATCTGCGGAGAGAGATTCGCCATATACAGTGAAATCATGCTTTTTATCCAGCAATAAAACAAGTTCGCGATTGTAAGCTATGCCTAAAATTGGATGCGCAAAGAAACTACCTTCACTAGCGATCGCTAAATCTGCATCACTTATCTCTAAAGCTTTCTCAGCCTTAATCTTAGCAGTTTCAATTTGATTGGCAGGACGCTCAATATCGCGGGTAAATGTGCCAAAGCGATCGCTGTCAAAATCCTGCGCTACAGTAACCTTGACTCCTAATGATGTTTCGAGAACTGGGGCGATCGCTAATTCCTTGCGGTGCATTGTTGCAATTACCGCAAGGCGATCAGTAAACTCGATTCGATGGTCTTGTTCCCCTCTCCCGTTGGGAGAGGGGCTAGGGGTGAGAGCATCACTCATCATGGGCAAAGCGATTATAAAGAAAGTCTAGGGCTGTATTTCTAAGATCGTAGTATAGAGGATCTTCCATGATTTGGGCGCGATCGCGGGGACGAGGGAAAGGAATTCGCATGATTTCGCCAATATTAGCGGCAGGACCATTGGTCATCATCACAAGGCGATCGGCTAGGAATAAAGCCTCATCGATATCGTGGGTAATCATTAATACGGTACAGCGATGCTCCGTCCAGATTTGTAATAGTTCCTCTTGTAGTTCCTCTTTGGTAATCGCATCCAAAGCGCCAAAGGGTTCATCAAGAATCAATACTTCAGGACGGATTGCTAAAGCTCTAGCGATCGATACGCGCTGCTTCATCCCCCCCGAAATTTGAGTGGGCTTTTTCTCGGCGGCTTCACTTAATCCCACCATTGCCAAATGATGGCGGACGATATCATTTTTTTCGCCTTTCGACATGTTGGGATTAACTGAGTCAACGGCAAGCATGACATTTTCATACACTGTTAGCCAAGGCAAGAGCGCATAACCTTGAAATACCACCATGCGATCGGGACCTGGTTTGGTGATCAGTTTGCCATTGACTGTTACTTCACCAATGGAAGGCTTTGAGAAGCCGCCGACCATATTTAAGAGAGTAGATTTACCACAGCCAGAGTGACCAATTAAACAAATAAATTCACCTTCTTGAATATGCAGATTGACATCCTTAAGAACAACATATTCACCTTTTGGCGTGGGATAGATTTTAGAAACATTTTCGATTCGCAAGAATGCTTCTTGGGGTGGAATTTGGGCGATTTGGTTTGTATATTCAAGAATGGTTTGGGTCATGTTCTTTTTGCTCTCTTTGAAAAATTGGTTGTGAAAGTAAGTAGGTTACGATCCCCCCAGCCCCCCCTTGTAAAGGGGGGAGAATCAATTTATTTTCTTCTTCCCCCTTTACAAGGGGGATTGAGGGGGATCAAGTAGAATTTTTGCTAAAGAAGGAACTAAGCAACCATTCGCATTGATTCCATCGCAATTTCTGCCATCGTGATATTTCGTTTAATGTCTAGATGGTTGAGATAGCCAATGGGATCTTCAGCATTAAAGGGAATATCATCAAAGAGTTGAATCGCATTGCGGCTGTAGGTGATGTCTGTTAGACCCAACTCACGGGCAGCAGTACTGAATACGCCGACGCGACAGGTTTTCTCTAATACTTCCACCCAGTTACGTGGGAAGGGAACATCGCCCCAACGTGCCATCTGGGTAATGTGCCAGAGATGCTCAGAACGGCTCGGACGATTGACACCAGCCCCATAGAACTGGTGGTGAGCAGGTTCGCGCATGGGAGTGTCGATCGCACAGGTGACATCATCAGGGTTGCCTAAATGGATGTAGTTAACATTGGTGCTGACGTAGGCGCGACGGGAGAGAATTTGACGGATCTCTTCGGAATTATTTTGGTCGGCGCAATACATACAGGCTTCCAAAAGAGCCTTAACGAGAGCGATATGGGTATTGGGATAAGCATTAGCCCAATCTTCGCGCACACCAAGAACCTTCCCAGGGTGTCCTTGCCAGATTTCTAAATCCGTTGCCACAGTAAAGCCGATATTTTCCATGGCGGCGCGGAAGTTCCAAGGCTCACCAACGCAGAAACCATCGATACTACCTGCTTTGAGGTCAACTACCATTTGGGCGGGAGGAATAGTTTTGAGTTCCACATCGAGATCGGGGTCGATACCGCCAGCCGCTAACCAATAACGGAGCAGCAAATTGTGCATCGATGAGGGATGAACTACGCCCATGCGGTGAGTGCGATCGCGAGTATTTTGCAACATCGCTTTGAAGTCAGCGAGAGTATGAATGCCGCGATCGTAGAAATGCTTATCAAGGGTAATGGCGTTACCGTTGCGGGTCATGGTTAGGGCTGTAACAATGGGCTTACAAGCACCGTTGCCGCCTAGAGTCATCCACATTGGCAAACCTGAAGGCATTTGTGCCGCATCAAGATAGCCTCCTGCAATACCGTCAACAATTCCGCGCCAACTGGTTTCACGCACAAGGGAAACTTCATCCAGTCCATGCTTCTCAAAAAAGCCTTTTTCCTTAGCTACAGCGATCGGCGCACAGGCGGTTAAGGGAACGAATCCGATCTCTAAATTGACTTTTTCTAAGCCATGACGGGCAACCGTTGTCACCTTGCGAGCATTCAATTTCTTGACGCGCTTTTGCTGATTTAAGAAGTAAATAATTTCACTGCGAAGGCTGTAGTAACTGGGATGATTGACTGCTTCCATGCGTTGACGAGGACGAGGAATATCCACCTCCAAAATGTTACCGATTTTTGAGGCGGGTCCATTGGTCAACATGACAATGCGATCGCTTAGTAATACTGCCTCATCGACATCGTGAGTAACCATTACCGCTGTGATCTGATCTTCGTTACAGATCTGCATCAGCTTTTCTTGCAAATTGCCGCGAGTCAGTGCATCCAAGGCTCCAAAGGGTTCATCGAGGAGCAAGAGTTTGGGACGGACGGCTAGCGCTCTGGCGATCGCTACCCTCTGACGCATCCCACCCGATAATTGGGTGGGTGGTTTATCGATCGCATGGGCAAGCCCGACCATATTCACATAACGTTCCACCAGATCATGACGTTCGCCCTTTGGCAGATGGGAAAGAACTTCATCAACGGCCAGAGCCACATTTTCCCGTACCGATAGCCAAGGCAACAGCGAATAGTTTTGAAATACCACCATGCGATCTGGCCCTGGGCGAGTTACACGCTCATCTTCGAGCATCACTACGCCGCCCGTAGGTAAGTCTAAACCTGCAATCATATTGAGCAAGGTTGACTTACCACAACCAGAGTGACCGATGAGAGAAATAAATTCGCCTTTTCTTATTTGGAGGTCAATTCCTTTAAGGGCAATATATTCTTTTCCGCCGCCCAATGGGAATGTTCTTTCTACCTGATCAACTAAAACAAAATCCTGCATTTTAAAATTCTCCTTCGTTTTATAAAACTTTTTTAACCCCTCCCTAACCCTCCCCTTGCAAAGGGTAGGGAACAAGATTTCTTGTTTATTTCCTTTTCAAAGGGAGAGAATTCAACTTCTTGTCTCCCCCCTTGAAAGGGGGGACTAAGGGGGGTATTACTTCTGTTCTTCAGGCAAGATCACATTTTGAAGCCATGCAACGGCGCGATCGAGAATCAAGCCCACAGCACCGATGTAAACTAGAGCCAAAATTACTTCACCCACCTTGTCATTGGTGTAGGAGTTCCAGATGAAGAAACCAATACCGACAATACCTGACATGATGATTTCCGCAGCGATAATCGCAAGCCATGCTAGACCGATGGAAATGCGTAAACCAGTGAAGATATAGGGCAGTGCCGAAGGAATCAAAATCTTGAAGAAATACTTTTGCTTAGAGAGTTGTAGGACTCGCGAAACATTGCGATAGTCTTGAGGAATTTGCTTCACACCAACCGCAGTATTTAACAAGATCGGCCATACAGCAGTAATAAAGATAACAAACAAGGCGGCGGGTTCATTTTGACGTAAAGCGGCAAGTGCAATGGGAACCCATGCTAGGGGTGGCACTGTTCGCAAAAATTGGAACAATGGATCGAGGGCTTTATCAATAACTGCATTAGTCCCCACCAGAATCCCGACACTAATACCCACGATCGCCGCCAGTGAGTAACCCTTAGCAACGCGCTCAAAACTAGCGAGGGTTTGCCAGAACAAGCCTTTATCCGTACCACCGCGATCGAAGAAGGGATAAAGTAACAGGTTACGAGTGTTTTTTTCATAAATAATGTCGAATGGGCTAGGCAGTTTTAGTAAACCAGTAGCCGAGAGAACTTGCCAAACCAGTAAAAATCCTAATAGTCCGATGATTGGGAGCGCCCAGTTTTGAGCATTCTTTTGCCAAAATTTGCTGAGCGATCGCCCAAAGCTACCGTTACGATTACCAACACTTACTGCCATAATTTTTTAATCCTAGAGAATCAAGTAAATTGTTTTTTGATAAGAGCGAATCGCTTTTAACTATTCGCTCTTTTAGCTGTTATTTAGAACGTAAACGTAGTACGAACTACTCCAACGGTCGCGGTAGGTGCGTTGTTGATACCTTCGGGGTTAAAGACGAAGAACACTCCTGGGGTAACGCTGATATTTTTAGAAAGTTTGAAATTGAAATATCCTTCCAAGTGATAGGGTTTAGCGGTAATCCCAGTGGGATTAGCAAGCCCACCAACAGCATTACGTGCTAGAGGCTGTCCAAAGATAAGCCCAGCCGTGTTGCCTTCATTGAAGACATCATTGAAATGAAATCCTGTCATCCAACTAGTAAAGGTGGTGGAAGCATCCTTATTAGTAAGGTTGGCAAAAATCCAAGCGCCAGATAGATTAAAAGCAATCTTGGGAGTAATCCGCCATGTCAAAGTTGAACCGATAGAATTCATTTTGATTGGGTCGGTTAGTGCTGTCCCTGCTCCACTAATTGCATTAATGTCTGCGGAAGCTAAACCTGTTCCCAAAATATTAATCTGGTGATAGCTATTGGCATAGTTGAGTCCGATATCAAGAGTAGAAGTGGGTTTGAGGGTTAATTGGGCAGCTGCAACGCTACTACCGCCAAAGAAGCCCGCCCCAAGCAAAGTCGTGGCACTGTTGGTCGGAATCGCAGAGTTAACACTTCCATATAAAGCTCGAAAATCAACCTTATCGGAAGGAGTCCAGATAAAACCAACGGCAGCGGCTAGCCCAGTACCAGATGTCCCTCCAGATACACGGGTCGCAGCATTTAAACCCTGACCAAAGCGGGAGATAGAGCCTTGCCCTTCACTAGCAAATGGGCTAATTGCGGGGAAAGCATCAGAAACTTCCGCATTAGAACCTGCAAACATTGTCAACTTATCAGCAACTGGGAAAATGTAGAGTAACTTGTAAAGATTGACCGAGTTTGCGGCTGCTGTATTGGAGTTAGATGGATTGAAATTGAGGAATTGATTCTCAAATCCCAATTTCACGTTACTAGAACTGCCAAGGGGATCGGCATAGCCTAAAGGTGCAGCTAGACTGTTGATATTGGTAGCTTGTAAGCCTGTAATCAATAAGTCCTTACCAGAAAAACTGGTCAATAAATTTAGGCGTACACGGTTATTAAAAACAATGTTAGTGTTTGTGCCACTGTTGTTAGGATTTGCTCCTGTTGCGCCTGACACGCTGAAAATTGCTTCACCGCTTAGTTTGGTTGTAGTGGAGAACTGTTGAGCCTCAAGCTTGGCAGTCTTCGCGTCAAGGGCATCAACCCGACCTCTCAAAGTTGCAAGTTCCGCAGCAAATTCCTCTTGGAGCTTTTGCAAGGTTGCGAGGTCTTCTTTGCTAACCTTGTCAGCTAATCCCGCCGAAATAATCTCATTGATTTTGTCAAGACAAGCATTTAAACCAGCCGCAAATTCGTAGCGGGAGGTCGCTTGTTTGCCGCGAAATGTGCTATCGGGATAGCCTGCGATGCAGCCATAGCGCTCAACTAGCGATTGTAAGGCGGTAAAAGCCCAATCCGTAGGACGCACATCTGATAATTGAGAAACAGAGGTGACATTCTGAGCGATAGGATCGGTAGCGATCGCCTTAAGTTGAGTTTCGCTAGAAACTTGGGGGATAGTAGTTTTAGTTTCAGTGGATGCAACTGTTGAAGAACTAGTAGGATTTGCCTCTGCTGACAAAGATATCGAGCCTAAAGCTAGTGGCAAGCTTAGTAGAAGCAATCCGAGACGACTGGCATGAATTTTCAAGATTAATTTTCCTCACACAATACTTATTTGTTTTTTAAATTTTTTGACCGAATTTTTTGACCTATGCCTTCTTGATCTTTAGGCTGTCAAGATAGGCTTGAGGATTTTCGGGGTCGAACTTTGTACCGTCAAAGAATTCTTCAATACCGCGAGATGTGCTAGTGGGAATGTCGGCGGCGGTGAATCCTGCTTCCTTAGCTGCCTCGCGCCATAGATCCTCACGGTTGACCTTCTTAATCAAATCCTTAGCCGTAGCTAAAGACTCTTTTGGTAAGAAGCCCCAGCGCACACTCTCTGTAATGAACCAAAGATCATGACTTTGATAGGGATAGGAAACACTTCCCTTGGCATCTTTCCAATAGAGTGGAGCCATGCTCTTGTCATCGATAATGCGTCCGTCACCCATGTCATACTTGCCCATCATCGGATCGGCAAGTACCTCAGGTGCAACCCCAAAGTAGTTTTGACCAGAAACAATCTGGATTAGTTCTTTGCGATTATCGAAGTTATCACACCATTGCTGTGCTTCCATAATTGCCTTCAGCAAGGACTTAGTTGCTTTAGGATATTTATCGACCCAATCCGCACGTAGCGCTAGATATTCTTCAGGATGTCCCTTCCAAATTTCCGCAGTCAGTGCAGGAATGAAACCGATCTTCTCTTTGACGATGCGATAGGGCCAAGGGTCGCCTGTGCTGAAGGCATCCATTGAGCCAGTTTTCATGTTGGCTACGGTTTGCGCCGCAGGTACAGTCAATAATTCGACATCCGTATCAGGATCGACTCCATTGGCCGCTAACCAGTAACGAATCCAAAATTCTTGATTGGCTTTAGGGAAAGTGTAAGCAGCTTTAAATTTCGCTCCTTCAGATTTAGTTTTCTCAAAGAAATCCTTGGCTTTGTCGATTTTGAGGGTTAGTCCTTTGTTTTTGTGCTTATCAGCGATCGCGATCGCATTGCCATGGGTATTTAACTGCAACAGCACATACATTGGGATTTTGAGACTATCAGTAATAATTCCTTCGGAAATTAAATAGGGCATGGGCATTTGCCACTGACCGCCATCAATTCCACCTGCGGAGGAACCAATTTTGACATTATCTCTAGCGGCTCCCCAGTTGGCTTGCTTAGAGATTTCCACATTATCCATGCCATACTTCGCAAAGAAGCCCTTCTCTTTAGCAATAACTAATGGTGCAGCTTCAACAATTGGCAAATAGCCAAGTCTGGCTTTGTTAATTTCAGGAACTTGTTCAGGAGGCAGATTTATTTTGACCGCCTGTGCTGATGTAATCGTCGGTGTGTCTTCTGGAGGGTTACCAAGACATCCCTTAAGTAAGACTGAACTGAGAGCGGTAGCTCCTGCGGTTGCTAAAAAGCGCCGCCTTGAAAAGTTGTTATTGAAACCAGACATAGTTTCTCTCCTAAAACATAATAAATAGGTTTTTTCAAAAAAATAAGACAGCAAAAATTAAGCTGCGATCGCTCTTGAAGTTAATTTGCAAATTTGACTTGCACATTTCAAGGCAATCTCAACGGATCGTGATTAAGAAGCTAAGTTATAAGGTGACTTAGCAAAAATCTTTGAGAACGATTGATTGGTTGCTATTGATATATTAGAGTTAAGTCTTGATAGAGTAAAGTCTATTATTTTTATAATTATCATAGATAATACTCTATTTAACTTACCCTATCAATTACAAACTTCGATTACACATCTCTGTAATACCAATTCGCGAAAGTGTGACAACACTTTTGTGAATTAAAAACTAAACCCCGTAAGGATTTTCAAGTTAAGCAATAGCGTAGCCATTGCTTAACTTGGCACAAAGTAGTTGTCATAAAAGAAGAAGGGAGCAAGAAATTAGAGCGACTCAAGTTTTGCTATACAATTGCCATAGCAACAACACATGAATTAAGTATGGATACAGCAAGTCTCAATGCTCTGCTCAATAGTGGTGCGATCTTGCCAGAACTAATCGTCATTGGGACATTGGTACTCGTATTGATTGTCGATCTGATTGCATCAGGGCGAAAGTCGGTAAATGTTCTACCCTATATTGCGATCGCAGGTTTAGCAGCTTCTACTGCGGCTCTTGTGTGGCAATGGACGGGCTTAGAAAATCCAATCGCCTTTTTGGGCAGTTTTAATAGTGACAAACTCAGCATTATTTTTCGTGGCATTATTGCCCTATCAGCTCTCCTAACGATTCTCGTTTCGGTACGTTATCTAGAGCAGTCAGGTGTGGTAGTTGGCGAGTATCTCGTAATTTTGCTCAGTGCGACCCTCGGCGGTATGTTCCTCACTGGCTCCGACGAAATGGTGATGGTATTTGTCTCCCTTGAAACCCTGAGTATTTCGTCTTACTTGCTGTCGGGTTATACCAAACGCGATCCGCGCTCCAATGAAGCGGCGCTCAAATATTTATTAGTCGGTGCGGCTAGCTCGGCGATTTTTCTTTATGGGATGTCTTTGCTATACGGACTTTCGGGCGGCGAAACCTCTCTGTCGGCGATCGCCTCAAAGATCACCGTTAGCAACACAGCCCTAATCATCTCGATGGTGTTTGTAATTGCAGGGGTTTCCTTCAAGCTCTCCGCAGTACCTTTTCACCAATGGACTCCTGATGTATATGAAGGTTCACCCACGCCTGTAGTAGCCTTTTTATCAATCGGCTCGAAAGTTGCAGGTTTTGGACTTGCTCTCAGATTTTTAATTACCGTTTTTCCTCTGGCTTCTTTGCAGTGGCATTACGTGTTTGTGGTCTTAACCGTTTTGAGCATGGTCTTGGGTAATGTGGTGGCGATCGCTCAAACAAGCATGAAGCGGATGTTGGCATACTCCTCCATCGGTCAAGCAGGATTTGTAATGCTCGGCATGGCTATCGACTCCGAAGCGGGTTACGCCAGCATGATCTTTTACTTGATCCTGTATCTATTCATGAACATGGGGGCTTTCGCCTGTGTGATCCTGTTTGCTTCTCGCACAGGAACTGATCAAATTAGTGAATACAGTGGTCTCTACCAAAAAGATCCTCTTCTCACCTTGGCTTTAAGCGTTTGCCTCCTATCCCTCGGAGGTATTCCGCCCCTTGCAGGTTTCTTTGGTAAGCTCTACATTTTCTGGGCAGGTTGGCAAGCTCAAGCTTACGGCTTGGTATTGCTAGCTCTAGTCATGAGTGTAGTTTCTCTCTATTACTACATCCGCGTTGTCAAGATGATGGTAGTTAAGGAGCCTCAAGAAATGTCTGAGTCGATTAAGAACTATCCTGAGATCACATGGACTCAGGTAGGTATGAAGCCTTTACAAGCGGCGCTTGTATTTACGCTGATCTTTACAGCGATCGCTGGTATTGCATCTAATCCTCTCTTCTCTCTATCCAATCAAGCTGTAAAAGAAACCAAGTTTCTCCAAGCTAAAGCACCAATATCAAAACCAGTTGCAGTCTTACCAACAACTGCACAATAAAGCAAAAGAAAGGGGCGCGTCGCGCCCCTTTCTTTTGCTAATTAATAAGCAATACCATTTTGTTTAAAAATCATGAAAAGCAATTCTTCGCAACAAACCGATAATTACTTACAATACGAAGAAAAGATTGTTTGGCTTAAGGATGTAGAAAAATATCCATGGGTTCGAGTTTCCGAACCTTTCTACCATAAACAAAAAGGTCTTTCCGAATCTAAACTAAAAGAGTTTTCACGTAATGGAGAAATTGTTGTTGGTTATGCAGATCTTTCAGAAGATGCTCCGTCAATGGAGCAAATAAAAGGGGTCAGAAAACACTTCAAAAGACGTATTTTTATTGTTCAGAAATCTGACTATGAAGTTTATGATAAACGTGAAGATTCCCCTTTAGAAGCTGTCATTACTAAAAGTTTAGAACCTAAACTTAAAGGAGTACCTCAAAGCCAACATTTATCATATTCGGAATACTTAAAAAACAAGACTGAAGTCGAAGTCAATATAGTTCTTCCCGATGAAGAAATTACTACAATTTTTCCTGATGAAGAAATCATAGCTAGTTCTCCTGATGAAGAAACTGATAATATTATCTCTGGCGGAGAGATTACTGCTATTTTCCCTGATGAAATAGATTCAACACAAGAGTTTCGTGAGGGTTCCATACGCCAGATTTTAGTCAATGCCTATGAAAGAGATCCAAAAGCGCGACAAAAATGTATCGATTATTACGGGGTGAGTTGCTCAGTTTGTGATTTTAACTTTGGTCAAATGTTTGGAGAATTGGGGGAAGGTTTTATCCATGTTCATCATTTGCGACCTATTTCAGAAATTGGAGAAGAGTATGTAGTTGATCCCATTGAAGATTTACGTCCTGTTTGTCCAAACTGTCACGCAATGATTCATCGACGCTCACCACCACTGAGCATTCAGGAAATTAAGGATTTACTGCGATTCCCAAACAAATATCTGAGCTAAGATAGCACTTACATAGAAGAGTCAATACCTATACTTTTTGAAGACTATTTCGACTTTCTCAGTCCAGATGACATCCACATTAAAGTTCATCGTATTGGCATCCAAGATGTTATCAAAAAATATCCATAGGAAGTAAGACAATGCAAACAATCCAAACGACAGCCCAAGTTGATGAAAAAGGCATACTCCAAATACAACTTCCCGAACATTCAGGAGAAAAACTAGATATTTTATTGGTGTATCAAATTGTTCAGAAGACTCAAAAGCGCCGATGGTCACAACGATTTCTGAGTACATTTGGATCATGGCAAGGAGAACTGTTGGAAAGAGACCCACAGCCCTAATTGGCGGAATAATACGCGCCAAATTACAAAAGCTGAGAACTCCGATTGGAAGCTATGATTTACAGATCGCTGCGATCGCTTTAGCCAATGATATTATCCTTGTAACCCATAACACTAGAGAATTTGAGCGTGTTGAAGGATTAAAACTTGAAGATTAGCAAGAATAAAGGTTTCCTCTCATTTCTTGAAAATATATCTATTTGACGGAGGTGGCGATCACCTTCAAAATACAGGCACAGCCCTATCAAGAATGGTTAAAAAAGAACCTTTAGAAGCGATCGTAAGACTGCGATCGCATAGAGAGCAGGCAAAAAAAGAACTTTTACTCATTTCATGAAGATACGTTTTTTACTTGATGAAAACCTCTCACCAACATTAAAGATAAACTTCAATTTATTTATCTCTCAATAAAGCAATAAAACCTTCCTGTTGGAAATGATGATCGTGGGTCAGCACTTGATCAATCTCCTTTTCCTTCATAATCACCATCGAAGCACAATCCGTGAGGCTATATTGCTTATCTGGTCGTTGTCTGTAATATTGACAAGCCTACTCAAACAATTCACTAGATTGCGGGATAATCTCAACGTTGGAATCGGATCGTAAATCATCTAGAACATTTAGAACCATCTGCCGAAAAAATTTCCCTCTAGTACAGAACGCATTTAGCAATTCAGTCAAAACCATTTCGCTGGTTACTTGTTGATAACCGTCTAAAGACCGTGATACAGTTTTTGCCTTTTCATGTCGATCATCAGTAGGTTCAAGAATTGCAATTAGATAAGATGTATCAACAAATACTCTCATTATTCTTCTTTCTTTGCACCATACATATAATGCTCAAAGTTGCGAGACAAGTCTGTTGGTAGTTTTGCCCACTCCTCATCTGGAACTTGCCGACCGATTTCGACAAGGCGCACCCATAAAGGTGGTTTCTCTTCCCCGAAACTAGCGATTACAATATCAAAATATTCTGAGGCTTCTTTAGAGAGTTCACCATCATCAATTAAAGCGATCGCCGCATTTTTGATTAGCTTAATCAACCGAACAACAAAGAAAGGCAAAATATTGAGAGCAGTATAAACTTCCTTCAAACCATTCAAACATCGATCCAAAACAGATGAATCCTTAGCTAATATTGCATAGCTAATGTAACGGAGAATAACCCAACAATCAGGAAAATCAGGAATATAGGAAGCGGATTGATATGTGGAGATAAGGTATTCTAAGTAGCTATATTCACTAGCTAAAGACTTTAAAGCATCAGTAACGAGGTTGTTAGCATTGACTGTAATTTTTTGAGCCGTTGCAGATCTAATCGAACTTGCTTGCACAATTTTTTGGAAAGATGCAAAATCTTGATGACTGAATACATCACTTTTAGCTTCTATGTTATCTATAGTTGGTAAAGCATTCGTCATTGATTTGCCCTCTTTCAAAAAATCAAATCATCAAAAAGTTTTGCAATCTTTTTCTGTGAGTATTATAGCAACCCATTCAAAGGATAGACAGTAAAGTGATCGCAAAAATTTCTTCCCGCAAATTTCTTAGGCAACCTGTAAAATAGCAATATTGATGAGCTGACAATACTCTTATGGCTGTCACATTACCTATTTCTAAAACTATTTTGTCTGTAGCGGATGTTGAAGACAAATTTCAACTGTTTCCTTGCACCGCACCTACATTTTTTAGAGAGTGGCAGGACAATTTACCAGAACTCAACGAGATTGAAAAAGCTGCACTTGATCGCCTATTAGTAAGATTTGCAGCCCATAGAAGGCGAAGGCGTGGCATTTTAGCCGAAGGTGCTGTTGACAAGCTCATGATCTCGCCATTGCTAGATTTAGTAGGATTTTATGAGCCTGAATACGAGGTGCGAACTGAAGAATCAGTTGAATTTGCACTAGAAAGTGATGAAGAAGTTTTACGCGGTAGAATTGACACCTTAATTGTGCGAGATTGCTTTTGGATATTAGTGATTGAAGTAAAACGCACGATTATGGCTTCATTAGCAATGCCACAAGCTTTGTCATATATGTGTAACCTACAACATGGTATTCCATCGTTTGGAATGATCACAAATGGTGATGAGTTTATTTTTCTGAAGGCGATCGCTCAGCCAACGCCACTCTACAGTGCTTCGCGATCGTATTCTATATTTTCCCTACTGGCAGTCAAGATTTAGTCGAAGTGTTCCGTGTCTTAAAAAAGATTAAGAATCTTCAGAAGTAATCGCAAGATCGCGATCGCATAGAGAACAGACAAAAAATGTTATGCATCTCATGAAAATGCGCTTTTTACTCGACAAAAACCTCTCACCAGCATTGATGAAAAATCTTAATCTATTTATAGCAATGTAATACCAATTCACAAAAGTGTGGCTACACTTTTGTGAATTAAAAACCAAACCCAGTAAGGGTTTTAAAAACACAAAATGGCGTAGCCATTTTGTGTTTTGGTATAAGTTTTGCTTAGGACATCAAACCCAAAAGATGAGTGGTGGCGCGAAGCGCCACCACTCATCTTTTGGGTTTTGATTATACTTTGCCAATGTCATCAAACTGTAATCACATTCTGTAATCACATTATTTACGATTGAAAACTTCTAAGGTTTGACGGCTAAACTCGCGCAAATTTTCAATTCCATCTTCCATTGGCATCTTATCGCCAAAAAATTGCCAGTTATCCACCGTCGAGAAGCGCCAGCATTCGCCCTTATAGTCATGTCCACTTGCCTCAATCCCGATCGCTCGCAAATCTCCATCGACAGGATCTTCGTACAGTCGAATTTGGAAGAGAATGCTGCGAACCTTGAGCCGCCAACTTACCCCTGGGAAATGGAAGCCGACATCAATCGAGTCTGGATCGAGTAGTCTGCGTGTATCGGAATTATTTAGCCAAGGTTTCAAATCAGAGCGTGCAGCAGGGTAAATAGCTTTAAACAAATTGACAATCGTGGCGATTTTGGTCGCTACTTCGACATTTCTAGCTTGTTCAGCAGCATTCACAGGTCATACCCTCACATAAAACCTACAAAACCAATATTTATCAGCTTGTAATTGCTGATTTTAGCATCTGCCAACAATAAACTTTATTAACTCGCGATCGCTGTAGCAATTCTGACTATAAAGCCAATTTGAGGGATTTGCTGCGAAATCCCTCAATTGCTTCTGGTAGGGACTAAATCAGGAATAGACTCAAAGTTTGGCAGTACAGACGGATCAAGACTTAAGCGATCAAGTAATTTGGCAAACTCCTTACAGCACTGGGCTGAGCTTTGCAAGATTTGCTTTTGCGAGAACTTGATCATAATCCAGCCTGAATCTACTAAAAAGCGATCGGCAAGGTCATTTTGCATCACATTTGCTGCACTTTCCGAAGGCGCACTAATCTCGATCGCAATATGCACATTCAACGCAGGATCAATATAGGTCAAAGCAGGAACCCAATCATGATTAATACTAGGAATATAAATCTTGACACCTTGATAGAGAGTTCCCGATAAATACCGTTGAAGGGTCATACCAAAATCATAAATAGCCGATTGATCTCGATCCGCAGGGTTAAGACTCTTGGTTAAGGCGATCGCATTTTCGGCAGTTGGAATCTTTGCAAAGAACTTCTGAAATTGCTGATGGCGAAACTCAAGGATACGTTCAGGCGCGTGGGCGATCGCCAATTGTTGCTGATAACTCACCTCTTCGCGGGAATAAGCTTCTAGCTTTGTAAAGTAGTTTTGTAGAGTGTTTTGGTAAGTTTGGTAACGTCTTTTGTAAGACAGAAACTGAAATCTAATCCGCAGGACAATTGCTACTGTTCCAACAATAAGCATCATTATTCCTAATTCTTTAGCGAACGCGGTTACCAGTGCTACTAAGACAATTAGCCCCAAGCTCAAGGCGATCGCTTCTTGAATTTGAATCGGTGTTGGCTGTTGATTAGAGGGCAAACTTGGTAATGCCATACTTAGCTTAGGCGCAACAGGTTTAGACTGAGCAATGCGCTGCACTTCTGGAGGGATAAGAATAATAGGAAACTGACGCATTGATAGATTGCCTGAAAGATTGATTAAATTTAATTCAAGGTAATTCTTACAGTGCTTTGAGAGATTTGCAAGCCGCTAACGAGAGGGGCGCATAGCGCCCCCTCTTTATCTAGACATTAATATACTTGATGCACCAAATCTCTAGCCCCCCCTCTAACTCTCCTTTGGAAGAGGGAGAACTTAGACTCCCTTCTCAGGGGGGGCTGAGGGGGGTGAAAAATTTGCATGTGCGTCAGTTATTAATGCCTTTATCTAGGCGTTATCTAGCCCAGGGATAGAACGGTATAGCTGGATATACTTCTCGGCGGAAGCTTGCCAACTGAAGTTGTTATTCATGCCACGTTGTTGTAATAAACGCCATGCATCGGTGTAGCGATAGCTTTCCCAAGCACGTACCATGCAGGTATACATATCCAAAGGCTCATAGCGATCGAAGCTAAAGCCCGTACCTGTCTGCCCAATTGGATCATGGAAGGAAACAGTATCTACCAATCCACCAGTACGACGGACAATCGGTACACAACCATAGCGCAGTGCAATTAGTTGGCTCAGTCCACATGGCTCAAAACGACTAGGCATCAAAAAGGCATCGGAACCAGCATAAACACGGTGGGAAAGTGCTGAATTAAATAAGATCTGTGCCGACATACGACCTGGGTAACGGGACGCGATTTGCCAGAGTTGCGATTCGTAATAACGCTCACCTGTTCCTAAAACTACAAATTGAGCATCGGTGTAGGCTAAGTAACGTTCGAGAGTTTGTAGTAGTAGATCAATACCTTTTTGTTCTACCAAACGTCCGACCATGCCAATCAAGAAAGTCGCAGGATTTACGGCTAGTCCTAACTCTTTTTGCAAAGCAATTTTATTTGCCATGCGATCGTCAAGGGTTTCTACAGAATAGTTCTGCACCAAAGATTGATCGGTGGCAGGATTTTCTAGTTCGGTATCGATACCATTTAAAATACCCCAAGGCTTCAGGAACGATAGTAAACCTTCTAAACCTTCCCCATAGGTGGGTGTACAAATTTGCTGGGCATAGGTTGGGGATACAGTATTTACGCGATCGGCATACTTTATACCTGCTGCCATCGTGTTGTGGGCATCCATATACCAAGGAGTCCAAGTAATTTTATCGAGGAACCATTTCCAAGGTCCTTGATAGGCTAAGTTATGAATCGTGAATACTGTGCCAATGTCAGAGACTTGGTGCATCCACACAGGAATCATCCCCGTGTGCCAATCATGACAGTGAATAATATTTGGCTTCCAATAGTTCCATGCAAATTCCGCAACGGCATTGGCAAACATCGTGAACCGCCAATCTTCATCTTCACCGCCATACACACGGGCAGGAATAAATGATCCATGCCCCATTAAGTACAAGGGGACATCCGTACCTGGTAATACTGTCTCAAAAATATCAAACTCCTGAAACATGGCATAGCCTTTCCATTTCCATTCAGGGTTTTCCTTGAGTTTGTCTGGGATTACGCCGTAGTAAGGCATGATGATCCGCACGTCATGTCCCATCTTCTTGAGAATCGGCGGGAGTGCACCCACCACATCTCCCATGCCACCAACTTTGGCAAGAGGTGCAACTTCAGCCGCCGCAAATAAAATTTTCATTTGTTGATCATTACTCGTATGTCAGGCTATCTAAATTATTTTCAGGCATATAGCGATCGCTATAGCAGCAATTTTTACAAGCATGGCTTGAGAGACAAAAAAGAAACCTTACACAGTGGGGTTTCTTTTGATGATGGGCGAGATCGCTACAGCAGTAATTTCTACAAGCTATAGCAATGTAAGAATAGCTAGGACAAATCAAAACCCAAAAGATGAATGGCAGCGATTCGCGCCGCCATTCATCTTTTGGGTTTTATGTCCTAAGCAAAACTTACGTTGCTATACAATTCACCAAACAAAAAGAAAACCCACAAAGCGGGTTTTCTTTTTGTTTGCTAAGGAAATGTGCAAGCCGCATTAGGAATTTGCACAGTATTACTTTGGACTCTGTATTTACTTGCAGTACCTGTATTACCTCTAGCTGTTAGTTCAGTTACCAATGTTGGACTGGGATTTCCAGTATTGATTGCGGTGGTTAACCCTGCTAGTTGCAATGTTGAAGTACCATCCTCCCGACGGAAGAGATAATCTAGACTAGAAGTAGGATTATTGAGCTTATTGCCCTCAAATCTCACGCAAAGGGTAGCCGTCCCATGAGTACGCATGGTTACAGCCGAAGCATCTTCATTGCCAGTCTCTGTATTGGTGAGGTTGTTATTTAAAACTGCTGCCCTCACCGATGGATTATTGAGGACCACTGCGGGATCGACATCGGCTGGATTGCCGAGGCGTACTTGGATGCCTGCACCACGAACATTGCTGATGTTGTTATTAGCAATCGTGGTAGTCGCGATCGCACCATTCACAGCACCAAAGCTAATGCCCTTATTCACAATATTATCGAGGGTATTATTCGTAATATTGACAGTGGCATTGGCAAAATTACCCAAGTTAATATCGATACCATCTGCCCCATCAAGAGCGCCTGTAATATTTTTAACCGTATTACCCGTGATATTTACAGTTGCATTGGCAGTCGCAGTACAAGCAGGCAAATCAGCATAGACACGACAGAGACTAAACTCGATTCCGTCGATTTCGACAATACCTACGGTAGCGGTATTGTCTCTGACGATGTTGTTGGAGATCGTCAGATCGACATTGCCTGTGTTATTACGAACGAGAATACCTGCTTCCACATTGGTTTGAGTGTTGGGCTGGATCGTATTAACGACCGTGTTACCCGAAATTACAGCTTTACCAGTGATATTATCTAGACGAATGCCTTCAGCGATCGCATTGTTAACTTGGTTATTCAAAACATTGGTATTGCCGCTCGCACCAATCAACACAATCCCGCGACCCGAAGTGCCGACACCTGTAGTCGATGGAGCCGTGATCGTGACGATATTAGAAGCGATCGTCGGATTGATATTATTATTGCCGATAATCCCTGCACCCGCACCCGTTGCCACATTTTTATTAATCGCAAAACCAATCAAAGCTTGATTTGTACCAGCCGTTGCCAAGGTCACAGTATCGGTAATGACTGGGAAAACGCCAGTATTAGAAGGTAACGGTAAACTTGGAAGAGTTGTGCCACCAACAAGACTAGCAAGATTAATCGTCGCTGGTGCGCTGGAAATCACGCGCACTTGGTCAGGAATGGTAAAGCCGCCCAAGGTTGGAGCCGCCGAACCTGCTGGCACATGGGCAAACACAATGCCATCTGAGCCTAACGCCCCTGCATTTGCTACAGCATTCGCAAAGTTGGCATAACTTACGACATTGGGATTTCCCTCCAAACCTGAAGTATTATCGGCAACAACAAAAAAGCTGTAGGGACGACCCGTAGCAGGATTAGTCGCAATTACTTGATCGCGGACAACTTGATTCTCGATCATGACTGAGCCATTTCGCGCCACCGACTCATTCATGCGATCCAACAAAGTTGGGGGCTTCGATGATGGACTGTTGCCAATATTCACGCCAATATTAAAAAGAATGCTAGTGCCGAAAACACGGTCATTCTGAACTGAAATCCCCGCATTAATTAGACTGCCATAATATCCAAATCCACCCCGAATCCCTAACGCCCCAGCGCTATTTGCCGCCGTATAAAAATACGTACCTGCGTAAGGACGCAAATAGCCATCGAGTCCTTCGATATTAACGATTGTGCCAGCTTCGACATCCACTCCTCCCATTGCGGCATCAATACGACGATCGCGATCGACCCCAAACTGATTGCCAATAAATTTGCCCGAACCCAGTAAGGTCTCGCCTAACTGCACGGTACTCTGACCAACAGGCATATAAGCATTAAGACGCAAGTCAAATGTCTCAGCAAAAAATTCTAGCCCTGCGGAAACCTGTTGAAAAAAACGCGCCCCCGTATCACGGTTGTCGTAGGCAATATAGCCACCCAGAATATGCTTAGCAGCTTCATCAAGCGATCGATAGCCCACAATCAAATTAGAGCCAATCTTGCCATTGTTAAAAATCCTCACTTGAGGCGTGACATAAAAAAAGTTGTCGGGAGTTTGATTGAGCGGAATTCGTAATCCAACGTTAGTATTGCCATCGATACCAGCACCACTGCCGTTGTAGCGGAGTTGAGCATCTAAGGGAAATGGACTAGTTTGACTGAAGGCTTCCGATGCAAACCCTAGACCTATGCATACTAAGGATAAACAACAAGGTTTAAAGATTCTAGATACTGATATTTTACGCATAGCCCTGACGATCTATCTCTCTATAGGAAAATCCACACTTTCCTATTCTGAAAGGTAAGGGCTTAAAAGCCATGTGTTGCCTAACACTTGGCTTTATAGAAATAAAAAAAAGAACTTGCGAAACAAGTTCTTTTTGGTTTATTCAGCGATCGCCCCTTCGTCTGGATGGTTATCATCGTCTTTGGGAAGCTCCAAGCAATAGCCAGCACCATATACAGTTTTAATATATTTAGGATGCCGAGGATCTGGTTCTAACTTGGTGCGTAAATGTCGAATATGCACCCGAATAGTTTCGATATCATCATCGGGTTCATAGCCCCAGACTTCTTTGAGAATCTCACTAGGCGATACTGTCTGACCATGACGCTGTAACAGACAATGCAATAACTCAAACTCTAAATGAGTCAACTTGACGGTCTTATTAAACCAAATCGCCTCAAAGCGCTCAGGCACAAGTGTCAGCGAACCAAAGATTAAAATTTCACCATGCTTAGCAGTGTCAATAATCCGATTTGTCCGCCGTAGCAACGCACGGACTCGCGCTAGCATCTCTTCAAGCTCAAAGGGCTTGGTCAGATAGTCATCTGCGCCAGCATTAAATCCTTCGACCTTATCTTGGGTCTGCCCCATAGCCGTCAGCATCATCACAGGAATTTCTTTAGTCCGTTCATCACGGCGCAATCTTTGACAGACTGTAAACCCATCTACTCTAGGCAGCATCAAGTCAAGAATGATCATATCTGGCATCAATTGAATGGCAAGCGCTTGTCCTTTGATGCCATCACTCGCTTGACTAACTTGATATCCAGCATGTTCGAGGTTCAGCGTCACCATTTCAGAGATTATCGGATCATCATCGATCAAGAGCAGCCTAGGCATCATTAGTCAAAGTTCCATCTATACGATTGGATTACGATTTGTTAAATAATATATATCATTGCGATACATAACGAGTAAAGGTTATGAAGTGCGTTATCCCTACTCACTGATACTTATAGCGATCGCCAAAAAATTTCTGGCTAAAGGAGTAGTAGGTACAGAGTATCAGCCGTTTGCAGTCGTTTGAATGATGATGACCATAAAAACAAACTAAGTCGGACTTTAACTCTTACAACATTACTCATACAATATATGAAGATATGTAAAAATCGATTTAATATTTAATACTGGTTTATTCGCATGAGCCTTCCAACTACTTCTGTCACCGAACTTTTTGCACCAGTCAAAGATGACTTGCGTATGCTCACGGATAATCTGAAGCAGTTGGTTGGGGCAAGACATCCAATTTTGTATGCTGCTGCTGAGCATTTGTTTGAAGCTAAAGGCAAGAGTATGCGCCCCGCACTTGTCTTATTGGCTTCACGGGCGACCATGAGCGATCGCGATATTACCTCACGCCATCGCCGCCTTGCGGAGATCACGGAAATGATCCACACTGCAAGTCTGGTGCATGACGATGTGATTGACTCGGCTGATTTACGGCGCGGTATGCCCACTGTGAATAGCAGTTTTGGTAATCGCATTGCAGTATTAGCAGGAGACTTTCTGTTTGCTCAAGCATCTTGGTATCTTGCCAATTTGGATCATCTGGAAGTCGTTAAGCTTTTGTCAAAGGTGATCACTGATTTTGCCGAGGGTGAAATTCGGCAGAGCTTGACTGCGTTTGATAGTAGTTTGACCTTAGAGGATTATCTAGAAAAAAGTTTTTATAAGACGGCTTCGTTGATGGCAGGTAGTGCTAAGGCGGCGGGGGTGTTGAGTGGTGTTAGTCAAGTACAGGCTGAGCAATTATTTAACTTTGGTAAGCATTTTGGCATTGCCTTTCAAGTTGTCGATGACATTCTTGATTTCACCAGTTCCACTGAGACTTTAGGTAAACCTGCTGGCTCTGACCTCAAGCAAGGTAATTTGACAGCACCAGTGTTATTTGCGATAGAGGAATATCCACAGTTGCGCGGCTTGATTGAGAGAGAGTTTAGTGAAGTGGATGATCTCGATAAGGCTCTAGAACTAGTGAATAAAAGTGAAGGTATTTCGCGATCGCGTGATTTAGCAAAGAGTCATGTTAAGTCTGCGCTAACGGCGATCGAGTGGTTGCCATCTTCTGCGCCTAAGCACTCTCTTATTGGCTTAACCAACTACGTTTTAGATCGTTTGTATTAAGAGGATCTCGCTATACTCATAAGTGCCATAGGCTTATTTATCGCGGTTAACCAAATTGGCTATGCGACTGAAGAGTTGTATTGCATATCAATCACGGGTTAATCAAAAAAGAAAGAAGTGAGAAACAAGAAGCATAGGAGTTTAACCCATGCAAATTACCACTGAAATACCCGATAAACTCAGCAACATCATCCAAAACAAAGGGAAACTCTCTAATGGTTTCTATTATTGAAGTACTAGGGCTATACGTCCAACATGACACGCCATTCTAAATCCCATATATCCAGAAGTCGACTGAGCAGCAAAATAGGAACAATGGTTTGCAGAATCTGAAACTATTTCTTCTTGCTAAACCAAAGTTCCAAATTTGCAAGACTGTGAAAATCCAAAATCGCTTCAGCAAGACTCTCTAGACGAGGGATATGTAACCGTGTAATTCTTGTATGTAGCTTTGGTGGCAAAGTCCAAAACTTGTGGGTCAACAATCTTAAAACAATCGCCACTAACCCTTCCTTGCGACCTTCTTGAAGCCCCTCCTGCAAAATTTCTTGATATGTCACAGATTCACGCATGATATCTCTCCTCAAAATTTTCTTAATGATATTTTCTTTATTTTAAATAGGAACACCAGTCGCTCCAACTTCCTGCATAGAGTCTGCCAGTCTCAATTTCTGCCAATTTCAGCGATAGCAAATTTACGCAAGCCGTTACACCTGAGCCACAATAGACGATCGCTTCTTGAGCATTTTTTACATCTTGCCAGCGATCGCTTTGATTCTCAATTACAAAACCCTGATCATTGGTAACTTCCATCCAAGGATAATTGACTGCACCTTCGATATGACCAGCGATCGGGTCGATCGGTTCACGCTCACCTCGATAGCGATCGCCTTCTCGCGAATCAATTAAAACTACTTCTGGCAGATCTTTGCGAGACTTCACCGTTTCGATATCAACGACTAATTCAGGTTGGAATCTAGGAATAAACTTCCCAATTCTATCGTCAGGTATTGCGGAACTAGTTGCATAATTCTGAGCTTTCCATCCTGCAAAGCCCCCATCTAAAACTGCTACTTGCTCATGTCCCATATAGCGTAAAAGCCACCAAAGTCTTGAAGCAAAAGCAAATCGTGAGTCATCATAGGCAACCACCATAGTTCCGCTTGAATTTATACCTATTTGCGAAAGCTTTTTGGCAAGTTTGTCAAAATCGGGCAGAGGATGTCTACCGCCGTGTTTTTGAACGGGACTAGACAAGTCAAGATTGAGATCAAGATAATAAGCGCCTTCGATGTGGTTCTCTTGATATTGCTTACGACCTAGTTCTCTATCCATTAACGAAAATCGACAATCTACTACAACCACCTGTGGATCGTGAAGATGATCGTGGAGCCATTTAGCAGAAACAATATGCAGATTATTCATGGTTTTAAGATAAGTATCTAATTCTCTGGTTTGAGGTCGCGTTCCATTAATCCTTCAACGGCTTGTTGTAATGTAATTTCTCCTTGCAGTAAACGATAAACATAACGTGATACAGGTACGCTAATTTTTTCGCGATCGCTAATTTCGATTAACACATTAGCTGTATTTACACCTTCAGCCGTACCTTGCACATTCGCGATCGCCTCCTCTAGACTCAGTCCCTGCGCGATCGCATAGCCCACTTGATAATTCCGACTGAGATTGCTATTGCAAGTTGCTAAGAGATCGCCTAAGCCCGACAATCCCCAAAATGTTTCAGGTTGCGCCCCAAAGTAAACACCAACGCGAATAATTTCAATCAGAGATCGCGTGATTAGGGCTGATTTGGCATTTGTACCAAGGTTTAAGCCATCACAAGCTCCAACGGCGATCGCAATCACATTTTTGAGTGTACCGCCCAATTCCACACCAATGGGATCGGAATTTGTGTAGACCCTGAAATTTCTGGATGCAAAAATATTTTGAATAAATTGGGCGGCGGATGCATCGGTACTTGCCACCACCGTCGCCGCAGGTTGTCCCATCATAATTTCTTTAGAAAGATTCGGTCCCGATAACACTACAAGCGGATGATCGGGAAGTAGCGATCGCCAAATTTGTGATGGGGTTTGTCTAGTAACTGGCTCCAGTCCCTTAGTGGCACTGACTAAAACTGTATGGGGCTGAAATTTTGCTGTTTGTAATTTTTCGGCGATCGCCCGTACCCCTTTGATCGATACTGCGGAGATGATGGCATCACTATTACTAACCATTTCTGCTAGAGATGATTGACTTTGGCGAGACCAAATTTGCACATGATGCTGATTAGTTTGTACTAGAGTTGCGAGTGCCGATCCCCATGCACCAGAGCCAATGATCGTCACATTTTTTAAGTCTGATTTCATGTTTTCGGTAGTAGTTGGACAGCAATTGCCATAGTGCTTAAACTCAACCCAGAAAGAATTTAAAAACGTTGTCAAGCAACGTTTTTAAATTCTTTCTGGGTAGTTATACCAATTCACGAAAGTGTTGTCACACTTTCGTGAATTAAAAGCCAAACCCCGTAAGGGTTTTTAAAACACAAAATAGCGTATCCATTTTGTGTTTTGGTATTAATTGGTCGAGATTTACAGTGATAAGGGATCGGCGACTTAATAAAGAACCCGTTTTTATGATGGGCGGCAAAGCCACCCATCATAAAAGTCAATCACTAGCAAAAACAAGACTAGAAGCCAGACTCCAGATCACGACGGTGATATAATAACGTGTAGAAGCCTCTCAAGCACTAAAACCCTTGCTAGATAGATATTGATCGTCTTTAATTATCAATATCACATCAAGAGCTTTGATGGATGAGGGGTACTTTCGCTCATTTCTTGAGGAAGGCTAGCAACAATGATCGAAATGAATGTGGCTGGGATTGCTATTGATGCTGTGAGCCGTAATCCTATTGTCCTATTACGAGACACTTTAGAACGCAGAGCATTGCCAATCTGGATTGGGGAAGCTGAAGCTAAAGCAATCATTGGGGCATTAGATGGCAGACCGCTAGAGCGCCCAATGACCCATGATCTCATGCTAAATTTCTTGGATGCGTGGGGTATAACGGTTGAGCGAATTGTCGTTCATGCACTTAAAAATAGTACTTTTTATGCTGTGATTACGGTTTCTCAGGGAGATATAAAAAAAGAAATAGATGCTCGTCCTAGTGATGCGATCGCGATCGCGGTGCGGGCAAAATGTCCGATCTGGGTGATGGAGGAGGTCATTCTCGAAGCCTCGATTCCTGTGGATCAGGATGCAGATGAAGCCGAGAGAAGAGCATTTCGTGAATTTTTGGCAAAGCTTACGCCCGAAGAATTAGTTAAAAAAAGTGGGCTTGAGAGCAATTAAAAAAAGCCACTAAAAAAACTTGCTTTTCAAGATTTTTTAGTGGCTTTTAGTTAGCAGAGTTGCTGGAATTGCCGTTAGACATTACCTCTACAAGTCCACGTAATCGCGCATCATTAGATCTGGTATTACTCGCTTGATTCATACCAAATAGTCTTTCCGCGACTTCTCCTTCTTTGCCAAGTACTTTAATTGGTTGATTGTTATAGCTAAGAGCTACTGACGATGCATTCCCAGCTCGAATGGAAATTTGGCGATCGCCTGACCAAGATAACTTTTTACCTTCATTAAGTACACCCTCAAACTCGGTCTGCCCATCAACGGTAATCCTTAGCCAAGATTCACCTTGCATGACAATACCGACATTAACGGGCTTATTCCCCACAAATTCAAAATTACCATTGGCGAGTGTAGTGCTATTGGGAGATGAATTATCCGAGACAAGACTACTATTCGCCCAAGCCGAGAGCATATTGTTTAGGGTAGGGGTTGCTCCCACAGGATTAGCTTGAGCCTGTGGTTTATTGAGAATATCTGTAGGATCTTGCTTTTTGACTTCTATCGGTATCGTAGCTGTAGAAACCGATGCAGGGGTTGTCATACCGACTGCTACTGATCCTGTCTGGCGCAAAACTTCTAGACCACCAACTTTTGGCAACAAAATTTCTGTCGGTTCGATCGCCTTGTTTGTTTTTGCGGAACTTATTTGAGCAGCATCCCCAAAATTAGTTTGATTGTCATTAATCTTGTTAGTCTCAGGTGAGTTGAGGAATGTTGCTAACAAACTGACTGCTCCTGCAATCACACCAACATATAGGGCATACAGATGCAGGGGACGAAGTTCGGCAGCGGCACTACCTGCCCACTTTTGTTCAGGTAAAACAGGATTTAAAGGAAAATCTTCTGAAAGATCCCCAACCCCCAAAGCATCACCATACTTACGGATAAATCCACGCACGTATACAGGTTCAGGCAAGGACTCCATTTGACCATCTTCGATCGCTCGTAAATAGCGCTCAGAAATTAATGTAGTCGCAGTTAGATGTGGAATTGACAGATCCTTGTCTTCTCGAATTCGCTTAAATTGCGCTCCGATTTCTGCTAATTTCTCTGCTTGCTTCGAGGTTGTAATATTCACAATACTCACAGACATGTAGGAAGAGATTGGACTGACTGACTTCAAGTTAGCTTGCAGTCGAACTTGGACAACCACAAGTTCTATGTAGAGCGTCGTTGGCGATTTTAATTAATCTGGCGATTTAAGTAATCTAATGTAATTATATTACCTAACCTAAAGTAATATAACATTCTGCAAAGTTTTCACAGCAAGTTACTGCGTCTCCAATTATATATCAAGGGCTATCTTGCTTACTGTGATTTGTTTTGAGATAAAAAATAATTTTTCGATAAAAGCTTTGCAAGACAAAGCTCTCTATATCCAGTCTCAAATCCAATAGAGAGTTGCGCCGCAACTCTCTATTGGATTTGAGTTTTTTTTCTTATTGAAAAATTGGGCGCTTATTTAAATGAAACTTGCTGTAAATAATCCCTATAGCAATGTAAGTTTTGTTTAGGACATAAAACCCAAAAGATGAGTGGCGGCGCAAAGCGCCGCCACTCATCTTTTGGGTTTTGATTTGTCTTAGCTATCTCTTGCGTTGCTATATTAAAGATCGATGTTGAGGCTTTACACGAGGGTTGTGAGAGTGCATCCCTTCGGGGCGCACTCTCACAACCCATTTAGGATTGCTATGTTCAAGATTGGATTGGATATAATGTCTTGATTTCATCATCGCCTAATAGTCGATAAGCGCCTGATTTGAGAGTTTCAAGGGCAATAGTCGCGATCGCTACACGGTGTAGAGCTAGAACAGGGTGACCTAAATTTTCGGCAACCCGACGAATTTGGCGGTTACGACCTTCTGACAAAATTATCTGCAATTGAGTACGTGGAGTTTGGTATTTATTCTCTTCAATTTGCAGAATGTTTACAGTCGCTGGGAGGGTGAGTTTATCGTCAAGAATAATTCCCTCTTGCCATTGTTGAATGATGTGATGGTCAGGAATATCTTTGACCCAAACTTCATAGGTTTTGGCGACATGATGGCGAGGATGCATTAGATAATTTGCAAAATCACCATTGTTAGTCAAGATCAAAGCCCCACTGCTGTTATAGTCCAGCCTTCCCACTGGATAGACATGTTGATATTGTGATGGTAGAAGGTCTAAAACTGTCTTTCTTCCTTGGGGATCATCGCAGGTACTGACTACACCTGTGGGCTTATTAATTAATAGATATACAAATTCTGGAGCCTTAGTTTGGAGTAACTTGCCATCAACTTCAATGCGATCGCGCTCAGGATCAGCTTTTGTTCCTAATTCAGTAATAGTTTTTCCATTTACCGCAACTCGTCCCGCCAAAATGATCTGTTCTGCTTCTCTTCGGGAAGCTATACCATGTCTAGACAGAATTTTTTGAAGGCGATCGCTCATAAAACAAATAATAGGATGAAAGGCGGCACGATGTGCCGCCTTTCATCTAAAAAAACGCAAGCGCTTATGCGGTTAATGCATTAAGTTATTGCAATTATTAAATAAAGTTTAAAAATATGTAGTTTCTTATACGAATCGGGATCGAAACGTTAAGTAGTGTAAATCCTATACAAAGTCGAAATAGAGCTTGAGAACTAGAAATTTAGGATTTCGCTATATTCAGCGATCGCTAAACCTAGACTTCCCAAGTATGAGCCAAGGATAAATCACATGGCAAACAAAATTGAAGCCCTTAAAGCAGCGAAAGATGGTTTGGCGATCAAAGCCGAGATTGCGCGCTTTGCCGAAATTGGTTGGGAAGCGATCGACGATGACGATTTGCAACATCGCTTGAAATGGTTAGGTGTATTCTTTCGCAAAAGTACTCCTGGTCGATTTATGGTCAGAATGCGAATTCCCAATGGATTACTGAGTAGTGATCAGATGCGCGTTCTGGCTTCGGTAGTCGAAAAGTGTGGTGAGCATGGTGTTGCGGACATCACCACCCGCCAGAATATTCAGATGCGCGGTATTCTGCTCGAAGATGTTCCTGAAATGTTCGATAAGTTCCGATCAGTTGGTCTGACTAGCGTGCAGTCAGCGATGGATAACATCCGTAATATTACAGGTTCACCTGTGGCGGGTATTGATGCCAACGAGCTTTACGACACTCGCGAGTTAGCTATCCAAGTTCAAAATTTACTTACTAATAACGGAGAAGGTAATCCTGCCTTTACGAACTTACCTCGCAAGTTTAATATTGCGATCGCGGGTTGTCGTGATAACTCCACCCATGCCGAAATCAACGATTTAGCCTTTGTCCCCGCTTTTAAAGAAGAATCTAAAGAAACCTTTGGATTTAATGTTTTGGTTGGTGGTTTCTTCTCAGCCAAGCGAATCGCTGCTGCAATTCCTCTAAATGTTTGGGTTGCTCCTGAAGATGTAGTGGCTCTTTGCGAGGCGTTGCTAATTGTGTTTCGGGACAATGGACTGCGTGATAGCCGCCAAAAATCTCGCCTGATGTATTTAATCGATGAGTGGGGAATTGAGAAATTCCGCATGGAAGTCGAGAAGCAAATGGGCAAGCCTTTAGCCGCCGCCGCCGCTAAGGACGAAATTGAATGGGAAAAGCGCGATCATATCGGTGTCCATAAGCAAAAACAAGCGGGATTAAATTACGTTGGGCTGCAAATTCCTGTAGGTCGGATGTATGCGCCTGATATGTATGAATTTGCGCGTCTTGCTGAAACTTACGGTAATGGCGATATGCGTCTTACCGTTGAGCAGAATCTAATCATTACCCATGTTAGTGATGCAAACGTAACTGAGCTGCTGCAAGAACCTCTACTTCAGAAGTTCCCCGTTGATCCAGACAACCTCATGCGCGGACTGGTTTCCTGCACGGGTAATCAGTTCTGTCCTGTGGCGATCGTTGAGACCAAAAACCGTTCTCTCGCGCTTACTAAGCAGCTTGCTGAAGATTACGAACTCAAGAAAGTAGTTCGTATTCATTGGAGCGGCTGTCCGAACTCTTGTGCTCAGCCACAGGTTGCTGATATCGGCTTCACTGGCTGTAAGGCTCGCAAAGATGGCAAGGTTGTCGATGGTGTGGACATATATATGGGCGGCACTGTCGGCAAAGATGCTCATCTAGGCACTTGCGTAATGGAGAAGGTTCCCTGTGAGGACTTGCGCGAAGTAGTTGGCAAACTTTTAGTGGAACGCTTTGGCGCTATTCCGAGAACTACATCTACCAATGTGGCGATCGCTACTTCATCAGCAGAACTTGTTTCGGTCAATTAATTTTGACTAGTTAACAAGCAATTCAGAAAATTTAATTCAACAATTTAATCAAGGATACCAATGAGTACATTCTCTCGTCGCAAATTTTTAACCACCGCAGGACTTTCTACTGTAGGTGCGATCGCCCTTAATGCTTGTACTAGCACTGAAACTCCTACGGCTACAACGACAACAGCCGCTAGTCCCACCGCTACCGCTACTACTGCTGCTCCAGTCAATGCCGCTGATGCACCTGAAGTTACCAAGGCGAAACTAGGATTTATTGCGCTTACTGATGCTTCACCTCTAATCATTGCATTGGAAAAAGGCTTCTTCGCAAAATATGGTATGAAAGATGTCGAAGTTCTTAAACAAGCTTCTTGGGGAACTACCCGCGACAATATTGTGCTTGGCTCTGATGCAGGTGGCATTGATGGCGCTCACATCTTAAGCCCCATGCCATACTTAATCTCCGAAGGGAAGATTACCAATGGCAATAAAGTGCCAATGTACATTTTGGCAAGACTTAATACCAATGGACAAGCGATTTCCATCGCCAACGACTTTAAAGATGCCAAGATTGCTTTGAAGAGCGAATCTCTTAAAGAAAGTTTTGCCAAAATCAAAGCTGGTGGGAAAGACATTAAATGTGCAGTAACTTTCCCTGGTGGAACCCATGACCTCTGGATGCGCTACTGGCTATCTGCTAATGGCGTTGACCCCGATAAAGATGTTTCCACAATCGTTGTGCCACCACCACAAATGGTTGCCAATATGAAGGCAGGAAATATGCAGGCTTTTTGCGTGGGTGAGCCTTGGAATGCGCGTCTAGTTGCCCAAAACTCTGGTTACACTGCCCTCATTACAGGTGAACTTTGGAAAGATCACCCCGAAAAAGCATTTTCCCTCCGTGCTGACTGGGTAGACAAGAATCCTAAGGCGGCGAAGGCTTTATTGGCAGGTGTTCTCGAAGCTCAGGTATGGTGCGAAGATCCAGCCAATAAGGAAGAGATGTGCAAAATCGTCGGTGCTGATAAGTGGTTTAAAGTCCCTGCCGCCGAAATTTTGGGTAGACAACAGGGCAAGGTTGACTACGGTGATGGTAGAACCATTGACAATCTTGACCTATCGATGAAATTCTGGAAAGATAGCGCTTCCTATCCATTTAAGAGCCATGACCTTTGGTTTGTGACTGAAGACATGCGTTGGGGATATTTCGATGCTAGTACCGATGCTAAGGCAATGGTTGACAAGGTAAACCGTGAAGACCTGTGGAAAGAAGCCGCGAAAATGATTGGCAAGGAAGCAGATATTCCTAAGAGTACTTCTCGCGGTATTGAAACCTTCTTTGATGGTGTGAAGTTTGATCCTGAAAATCCTAAGGCTTATTTAGAAGGTCTCAAAATCAAGAAGGCTTAAGGATTATCTCTAACTCAACAGTTTTAACAAGGGGCTTAAGCCCCTTGTGATCATTTCAACGATTCATCTTTAGTCCTCAAATTAGCATCTAGGAAATAACCAAAATGGCGGCAGGAAGCTTAAGTTCTAAATTTACCTCTAACAAGATTGGTGAATGGTTTCAGCAACAAGCAAAATATATTATTCCTCCAGCGATCGCCCTAATATTTCTATTAGGTATCTGGCAAATTCTCTGCTCTGGAGCTAAGCCACCTTTGCCACCACCGACCAAGGTTTGGCAAGAGACACAGCAGTATATCTGGCATCCATTTTTTGATCGCAACTACTTTGATGTCAATGAGAAAGAAAAAATTGATAGCCCTGCGCGTCAAGCTCTCAAGGAAAAGGTCACCATTGAGCAAGGCTTAGGCGTAAAAACGATGACTAGCTTGCGCCGTGTGGCAGTTGGCTATACCGCCTCAGCAATTATTGGTATTTCTCTTGGCATTGCGATCGGTACAAATGCCTTTTTATATCGAGCCTTTGACCCCATTTTCCAAGTTTTACGGACAATCCCACCCCTTGCATGGCTACCGATCGCCATGTCAGCATTCCAAGGTGTCAATGAATCTCTAAAAACTGTCGGCTTAGATGTTACCGAGGCAGCCGCGCTATTCGTAATTTTTGTAACTTCGATCTGGCCAATCTTGATGAATACGGCTGTTGGTGTACAGCAGGTTCCTCAAGATTATCGCAACGTGTCTAGAGTCCTGCGCCTCAGTAAAGTCGATTACTTCATTACCATTCTGATGCCATCGGCGGCTCCTTACATTTTCACAGGATTGCGTATTGCCGTTGGTCTATCATGGCTAGCGATCGTAGCTGCGGAAATGTTGACAGGTGGTGTTGGTATTGGCTTCTTTATTTGGGACAGCTACAACAGCCAAAAAAGCAGCGAACTGATTCTTGCTCTGTTTTATATTGGTGTAGTTGGTTTCCTATTAGACAAATTGATCTATTACATTAGCAAGTTTACGGTTCAGTCTGATTCTTAGATTTTGGGTAGAAGCTAAAAGCTAATAGCTTTTAGCTATCAAAGATTTTGGATACATCTAAACCAAAAAACTAGCCTTTATTTACCTTGTTAAATAGCCAAAAGCTAACAGCCAAAAGCTAAAACCCTTTTCACTCATCAAATTCCCTATGCAGACACTAGATATTACCGACAACGATCAGAAACACCATCAAGATCCATTTCTAGTTATTGATGGTGTTTCCAAAGTCTATCCAACTCCTCGTGGTCCCTACACGGTATTGCAGGATGTTAATCTCACAGTCTATGAAGGTGAGTTTATTTGTGTGATTGGTCACTCTGGCTGTGGCAAGTCAACGCTCCTGAATATGGTGGCAGGGTTTAATCGACCTACTGCTGGCGAAATTTGTTTGCGATCAAAGCCGATCCTGCGTCCAGGTCCCGATCGCATGGTGGTATTCCAAAACTATTCCCTATTACCTTGGATGACTGCCTTTGAGAATGTTTATCTTGCCGTCAAGCAAGTTTATACAGATAAGTCCAAGGAAGAGAAAATCAAGATTGCCAAAAACAGTCTGGAGATGGTGGGCTTGACAGAAGCAATGCACAAAAAACCAAAGCAACTCTCTGGAGGAATGCGTCAGAGAGTCTCGATCGCCCGTGCTTTGTCAATTCGTCCTGAGGTTCTCATCCTTGATGAACCCTTTGGAGCCTTAGATGTGATGACTCGCGAAGAACTTCAAGAAGAATTACTTGCAATCTGGCGCGAACATAGGGTAACGGCGCTGATGATCACCCATGAAATCGATGAAGCGTTATTTCTAGCCGATCGCATTGTGATGATGAGCAATGGACCCGCCGCCAACGTAGCCGAAATCATTGATGTTCCCTTTGCCCGTCCCCGTAATCGCAAAGCGATCGCCGATGATCCACGCTATTACACTCTCCGTAACTATATTCTCGAATTTTTGTATAACCGTTTTGCCCTAGCTGATGAAGCTGATTAAATTACGAATTAGGAATTAGGAATTACGAGTTATCAAGTTAATAGTTCATAATTCCTTAATTGCTAAATGGTAACGCTCAATCCGTAATTCCTAATTCTCAATTCGTAATTAATAATTCGTAACTTACCAACAAACCACCATGTCTAAATTTCTAGAAATTGACCACGTAACTCGTACTTTCAAAACCAACAATGGACAGCCCTATGTGGCGGTTAAAGATGTTTATTTTGAGATGAAGGAAGGTGAATTTGTCTCGATTATTGGACATTCTGGTTGTGGTAAATCCACGGTTTTGAATATTTTGTCTGGCTTGGACAAAGCCAGTGCTGGCGGGATTGTTTTAGAAGGTAGGGAAGTTAGCGAGCCAGGGCCCGATCGCATGTTGGTGTTCCAAAACCATTCGCTATTGCCTTGGCTAACGGTGCGTCAAAATATTGGGCTAGCCGTCAATCGGGTGTTAAGAGATCAATCGAAACAAGAACGCGATCGCATTATCCAAGAACATATTGATTTAGTTGGCTTAAGTCATGCTGCTGATAAATATCCTCGTGAGATTTCAGGTGGGATGAAACAGCGGGTGGGGATTGCCCGTGCTTTGGCGATTAAGCCGAAAATTCTTTTGTTAGATGAACCTTTTGGGGCTTTGGATGCTTTGACCAGAGGGCGCTTACAAGAAAAGTTAATGCATATTTGCGATGAAAGCAAAATTTCGGCAGTAATGATTACCCATGATGTGGATGAGGCTCTGCTGCTAAGCGATCGCATTATCATGATGACCAACGGGCCAGAAGCAAAAATCGGACAAGTTCTCACCGTTGATTTGCCGCATCCTCGCAAACGTCTAGAAGCAGTTAATCATCCTAATTACTATCGACTGAGAGGTGAAGTTGTTAATTTTCTGGATCGCCAGAAACAGATCAAACTTGAACGGGCTAAGAACAAGAGTAATGCAGCAATTAGTCTTGGTAGTATTGAGAAGACTAATCTCACGATTGGCTATATTCCTCTCACCGATTGCGCTCCCTTTGCGATCGCTCAAGAGAAAGGATTGTTTGCCAAATATGGGCTAGATGTTACTCTCTCCAAAGAAAATAGCTGGAATGATCTCGCTGAGGGAATTCGCGATGGTCGTCTCGATGCTGCCCAAATGGTTACAGGAATGCCCCTTGCTATTAGTCTAGGCATGGGTAACAAGATTCCCGTCCCCGTAGTTACTTCTTTAACCTTGAGTCGCAATGGCAATGCGATTACCCTCAGCAATAGGCTCCATGATGAGGGCGTACATGATCTCGCTTCCCTAAAAGCCTATGTGGATAAATTTGCTGATGCGTACAATCCTGCGATGGGAATGGTACATCATGCCTCAATGCATAACTTGCTACTGCGGCATTGGCTAGCTAGTGGTGGTATTCAACCTGATCAAGATGTGGATGTCATCGTGATTCCACCTCCACAAATGGTTTCTAACTTGATGGCAAATAATATCATCGGTTACTGTGTGGGCGAGCCTTGGAACGTTCGCGCAGTCAACAGTAATGTTGGCTTTGTGGTGGCGACAGATCTCGATATTTGGCGCGGACATCCAGAGAAAGTATTAGGTGTTCGGAAAGATTGGGCGGAACAATATCCCAATACCCATTTAGAGCTAGTCAAGGCTCTATTGGAAGCATCACAGTTCTGTGAGCCATTGGCAAATCGTGATGAGGTGGTGTTGACTTTGGCAAGCCCTAAATACCTCAATCTTGATCCTGTATACATTCGTCCAGGCTTTGCAGGTCCCTATCGCATCAATACGATGGAAGCGAAGTATGAGCAAGATTTCTGTCAATTTGGGGTTGGTAATATGCCATCACGAAAAGAGCAGTTATGGGTGCTGGCGCAAATGGCGCGTTGGGGATTAGTCAATTTTCCAGAAAATCATGCAGAAGTTATCTATAACTTGCTTGCCACGAGTGTTTATCAGCAAGCTGCGAAGGAGCTAGAGATTCCCATTATCGAAGAAGACAAATCGCCAATTGTTTTAGCCGATGGTTCCGTGTTTGATCCTAATGATCCGATCGCAGCATTGCACTCTATGCCATACTCAAAATTTACTGAAACTAGCTATTTTGATCCTGTTAAAGGTTTTGCCTCCAAAAAAGTAGCTGTTCGCCAATAGCTCAATAACCGTCTATGTCTGCACCTATTCCTGCCTCAACCACACCCCAAATCGTCAAAACCCTCTGTCCTTATTGTGGTGTTGGTTGCGGTTTGGAAATTGTGGAAACAACTAATCAACCAACAGTCAAATTTCCCGATCGCTTCAAAGTTAGAGGCGATCGCAGTCATCCCTCCAGTCAAGGTATGGTCTGCGTCAAAGGTGCAACGATTGCCGAATCCATTCAAAAAGATCGGCTATTGCATCCCATGATGCGCGATCGCCTTGATGATGAATTTCGCCAAGTCAGTTGGGATGAAGCTCTCGATGCGATCGTCACACGGATGCAGCAGGTAATCGCGACCAAGGGTGCAGATGCTCTCTGTATGTATGGTTCGGGACAATTTCAAACTGAGGATTATTACACGGCTCAGAAACTGTTTAAAGGCTGTTTGGGAACCAATAATTTTGATGCTAATTCGCGGCTTTGTATGTCGTCGGCAGTTTCGGGCTATGCCAAAAGTTTTGGCTCCGATGGACCGCCCTGTTGCTATGAAGATTTAGATATTACCGATTGTTTATTCGCGATTGGCACAAATACCGCCGAATGTCATCCGATTATTTTCAATCGCTTCCGTCGTCATCATAAAAAGAATTCCTATGTAAAACTAGTCGTCGTCGATCCGCGTCGTACCCAAACTGCTGAAGCTGCGGACTTACATTTAGCGATTCAACCAGGGACAGATATTGATTTATTAAATGGTATCGCTCATTTGTTATTGCAATGGGGAAAATGCGATCGCCAATTTATCGAGCAACACACTAATGGATTTGCCGAATTTGCGGAAATCACCCAACTCTATACACCTGAATTTGTGGCGCGGCGCTGTGGCATTAATGTTGACGATTTGGAACTAGCCGCAAAATATTGGGCGGAATCGTCACGAGTTCTCTCCATTTGGTCAATGGGAGTCAATCAATCCACTCAAGGTACAGCCAAAGTCCAATGCATCATTAATTTGCATTTACTAACGGCTCAAATTGGCAAAGCTGGCTCTGGTCCCTTCTCATTGACTGGTCAACCCAATGCGATGGGAGGCAGAGAAGCAGGGGGCTTAGCGCATTTACTGCCTGGGTATAGATTTGTTACTAATCCTCAACACCGAGCTGAATTAGAAACATTTTGGGATTTACCCTCTGGACAAATTTCTGCCCAAGTCGGGCGTACGGCTTGGGATATGATTCGCGGCTTAGAATCTGGTGAAGTAGATTTTCTCTGGATTGCGGCGACAAATCCCGCCGTTAGTTTTCCTGATCTGGTGAGAACAAAAGCGGCGCTAAGGCGATCGCCTTTCACCGTTTATCAAGATGCATATTATCCAATTGAAACCTCGGCTTTTGCTCATATTCTCCTTCCCGCTACGCAATGGAGTGAAAAGACTGGCACAATGACTAATTCTGAGCGCTGTGTCACTCTCTGCCAAGCCTTTCAGCTCCCACTAGGAGAAGCCCGTGATGATTGGGCAATTTTTGCTGAAGTCGGTCGCAGACTTGGATTTGCTGACAAATTCCAATTTCAAACTTCTGCTGATGTTCATGCCGAGTTTGTGCAGATCACTCGCGATCGCCCCTGTGATATGACAGGTATCAGCCATGCAAAGCTAGCTAAACTGGGGGCGATGCAATGGAATAGTTCCGATCAAAATCCTGAACAAGACGAAAATCATCACAAGCGTCTCTATACTGATTTGCAATTCCATACGAGCGATCGCAAGGCAAAATTTGGCGCTTATCATTCCCAAGGTGTGTTTGAAATTCCTGATGAGCAGTATCCATTTATTCTCACCACTGGTAGGCTATACGGGCATTGGCATACGCAAACTCGCACAGGTCGCATTGACAAAATCCGTCAGATGCATCCCAATCCCTTTATCGAAATTCATCCCAAGGATGCCAACAAGTTTGGCATTAATAACGGCGATCTAGTGGAAGTGCGATCGCGTCGTGGTTCTTCCAAATTTCCTGCGCTGGTAACTGAGGCGATCGCTAGAGGCGTATTATTTGTACCAATGCATTGGGGAACTCTCTGGGCAGATAACGCGGAGGCGAATGCCCTCACGCATCCTGAAGCCTGTCCAGACTCAAAGCAACCAGAGTTAAAAGCCTGTGCGGTGGCGATCTCAGTAGTTAATTCGCCTTAGTGGATTTGTAGTCCCCAAAGCATTTTCCTATGACTGATGTAAAATGAAGACATTAGTAAATTTGGTGGTGTAAATAATTTAACAGTGACAGGCGATATCAATTGCGTTGAACTGAGGTAAGAGGTGAATGCGATGGAAGAATTGTTAGAACTTAAGGGATTTTTACTTGGTGGCAATATCCATGAAGCTTTGCTGTTGGTTGAGGAAATGACGGAAATGAGCAAAGACGATAAGCTGAATAAAATCTCTAGTTTTGCCAAGATCCTCTTATTACATTTAATCAAACGCCAAGCAGAAGGAAGAACAACGAGATCGTGGGATGCTTCCATTGAGAATGCTGTGTATGAAATCCAAAAAACCAATCGTCGGCGCAAAGCTGGTGGTAATTATTTATCGATTGAGGAATTGAGAGAAGCTATCAGTGATGCCTATCGAGTAGCTTTGTCAGGCGCGGCGGCTGAGGCTTTTGGTGGTTGTTATACGGTGTCACAATTAGCCGCAATGGTCGATCGCAATGCCATTATCGATCAGGCGATCACCTTGATTTTGGCAGATAGTGAATAAGCGATCGCCAAAATCCTAAAAATCGTAATTTTTCTAGCTATTACTTTCATTGGTATGATGGCATTATTTGCTTACCTAGCTATTATCTGCGGCAATTATGGATCTTGAACTTCTCGCAAAATTTCAACAAATTTATAAAGACTTGGATCTGTTCCCGCTAGTTGAAGCCGAGGATATTGCAAAATTTCGGGTGGACTATGGGCTAGAGGTCAAGGTTAGACTGAGGCGAGAAATTGAGGCATCTGAAAAAAATGGCAAATTTATTTTTGCGGGGCATCGTGGTTGTGGTAAGTCAACTCTGTTGAAGCGATTAGCCAATGAAATGTCCGATCAACATTATGTGGTGTTTTTCTCGATCGCCGATCTGATCGAGATGACAGCGGTAACACATACGAATATTTTGTACGCGATCGCTTTGTTAATGCTTAGCCATGCTCAAAAACTAGGAGACATAGACAAAGATATTCATGAAACTATTTTAGGATGGACTGCTCACCAGCAAACAAAAGACGAAGAAGCTAGAGGCAAATCAGGGGTTGAGATTGAATTTTTGCCTGTACTTACGTCAAAATTGCAAACAGAAATGAGTTTTCGTGATGAATTAGAGACAAACTTTGTTAAAAAGATTTCTGACTTAGTTAGCAAAATTGATCGCCTTGCTGCCACTATTCAAATTAAGACGCAAAAGCCTGTAATTGTGATTATTGACGATCTTGACAAGTTAGATTTGTCCTTAGTCGAAGCGATTTATCGCAATAACATTAAGGCTCTTTTTTTGCCCCAGATTCGGATTGTCTTTACAATTTCTATTCCCGCAATTCGAGATCCGCAGATAATGGGAGCGCTTAATTCGGAAGGGGTGGTGCGTCCGCATCTGTTCCCTGTGACTAAGTTCTTTCCAAAAGATGATCGCCATAATCCAGAAGTGGAACCAATTGCTAAAAATCTCAATGTATTTCTGAAGGTGTTAGAAAAGCGCATTCCTGAAGGATTGATCGAGCCGCAAACTGCCCGTGCGATGGTGTTAAAGAGTGGTGGGGTGATGCGGGAATTGGTGCGGATTGCGCGGGAATGCTGTACGGAATGTATGGTGCAAATCGAGATTGAATCAGATCGCGAAGATATTATGATCGATGAAGAGATTCTTAATGCAGCCTTACAGAATTTGCGGCATGACTTTACGCGGCAGATTGGTCTTAGCCTCTATGACTTGCTAGTGGAAGTTTATGAAACGGCAGAAGCTGTAAATGATGCTAATTTCATTAGGATGTTGCAGGCGTTGATGATATTAGAGTATGAAAATGCTTCTCTTTGGTATGATCTCCATCCGATTGTGGCTGATTTACTGAAACAGAAAAAACTCATCGATTCTGAAATCAGTAGAGCAAGTTTCAACGATTCTGAAATCAGTGGAGCAAGTTTCAACTTTAATATCAGTCATGATTCACATCGAAGAAAAGAAGCTCTACTAGAAAGAATAAATAAAGAACTAGCAAAGCTTGAGGAATAGAGTTAATGAGTAAAATCTATAAACGCTTTGCAAATTTCAAAAAACTCAGAGTTAAACAAATTCAGAATCTTTCTGGCGCTTTATCTGAACAAATTATTATGGTTATTGATAATGAAATTATGAGAGTTAAAGAAGAGATATCTGAACAGATTACAGAAATTACTGAGGACATCAACGACAACCAGTCTATGGCAGTTCTAGATTTAAAACGTCTAAAACAAAAGCTTTTGCTGTTAGCAGTAGACATTGTTTACGAACCAGAAGAAGACCAGTTTATTAGAGGGATAACCTATAATATCAATGCCCCTGTTGGTCAGCTAAATACTGGTAAAGTTGATGTTCAGGGCGATAGTATAGGTAGAAAAGAATAAATTTTAATCACAGAAAACACAAATCAAAATGTCAGAATCTACTTTCAACTTTAATGCTGCGGTTGGTCAGATAATTACGGGTGACATTAGTGTCAGTGGTGACAATATTGGCATTCAAAATAATTGTCCTGAAGCAAATCAAGAACTTACTGAACTAACCAATCAACTCGAAAGTATTATCAGAAATATTCAAGATCAAATGAATCTTGATCCAATTAAACGAGCAGATCAAATCATTACTATTCAAGTTGCCCAACAAGAAATTGAAAAGCAAACTAATCTTAGAGATCGCCTTGTTGCTGCTATAAAAGCTGGTACTTTTGAAACTATTAAGCAATTGACTCAACATCCCTTGGTTCAGATTTTACTCGAAGCTTTTAGAGCAGGGATTGAAATTTAAATAATAATCGCAAGTAGTTTGACAGTAAGAATTAAGTACATAAAATAATAATCGCAAGAGAACTACAGCGAAGCCGAACCTCTCTATGTGCGATCGCTATCGATTTTGGAACGCCAACTAGGAGCAGACCATCCCTCTGTCGCCGCCAGTCTCAACAATCTTGCATTACTTTACGAAGCGCAAGGGAAGTACAGCGAAGCCGAACCTCTCTATCTGCGAGCTATCCAAATTTTTAAAAAAGCCCTTGGTTCCGGGCATCCCAATACAGTCACAGTCCGCCAAAATTATGAGATTATGTGCAAAACCATGGAGGAGACATAAATGGGAAAATACGAAAAATTCAGACAAAAACTGCTTGATGGTGGCAGTGACAACAGTATTGATTTTGAAACCCTCTGCCAATTTTTAAAGCGACTAGGCTTTAGTGAAAGGATCAACGGTAGTCATCATATTTTTTACAAAGACGACATTCCTGAGATTCTCAATATACAATCAAAGCAAGGCAAAGCCAAAGCCTACCAAGTCAAACAAATCAGAAATGCAATCCTCAGATATAAACTCAAAGAAAATGACACCAATTAAGTACGAATTGATTGTTTATTGGAGTGAAGCAGATGAAGCCTTCATCGTTGAAGTTCCCGAACTTGCAGGTTGCATGGCAGACGGACAAAGCTATGCCGAAGCCGTAGCCAACGCCGAAATCATCATTCAAGAATGGATAGAAACAGCGAAAACACTAGGAAGAATCATCCCCACACCCAAAGGACGATTGATGTACGCCTAATTTTACTCTTTGCAAGGGAAGTACAGCGAAGCAGAACCTCTCTATCTGCGATCGCTCGAAAACTTGAAACGGCAACTGATCCTATTCCAATAAACCAGATCTAAAGGCTTGTAAGGTAGCGATTAAATTATTTCACTGAGACAAGTGCAAGGTTACGCAGAAGAACGCAAAGCGCTGTAGATTAATGACAATAAGCAATCAGCCCATAGATGCAATGCTCAATGGCATTTGTGAGACTATGATATGTAGAGATTTTAAAAAACAAACCCAGTAAGGGTTTTAAAAACGCAAAATAGCTATGCCATTTTGTGTTTTGGTTTTAGTTAGGGCTGATAGCGCTATATTCACAACAATGAAATCACATAGAGCAGGATTGACTATATGAAATGGGATGAAATGCGTGAAAGCGACAATGTAGAAGACCAGCGTGATGGTTCAGACGAGTCATCAGAATCATCGAACTTAAGCACATCATCAGTAGGAAAGTTGGGCGGTTTAGGTGCTGGTGTTATTGCGCTCGCGATCATCGCTGGTCTAATTTTTAAAATTGATCCCGCTCAGCTTTTGAGTTTAATTGGTGGCACTAATAAAACTGCACCTGCACCCCAAGCTTTAGTCAAAACACCAATCAAAGACCGTGACTCGGCTTTTGTCAAATCTGTTCTTGGTGATACTGAAGATACATGGGAGCAGATCTTTAAAAAACAGCTCAAAACTAACTACCAAGCACCAAAATTAGTTCTTTTTGATGGTTATGTTAACTCAGCCTGCGGATCGGCAAAAACTTCGGCGGGCCCATTTTATTGCCCTGCTGACAAAAAGGTTTATCTAGATATGGGTTTCTTTAAATATCTAGAAGCTACGGCTGGCAATGATGCTGACTTTGCGCGAGCCTATGCGATCGCCCATGAAGTTGGACATCACATTCAAAATTTGCGCGGTACATCAGGCAAGGTAAGACAGTTAAAATCTAGTTCCAGTAAGGCTAAAGCCAACGAGCTATCGGTGAGAATAGAATTACAAGCCGATTGCCTTGCTGGCGTTTGGGGGCATTTTACGGCTCAACGGGGCTTAATCTCCGATCAGGACATCACCAAAGCTCTGAACACAGCGACGCAAATAGGCGACGACTATTTGCAACAACAATCTAAGCGTGGGCATGTGATTCCAGAATCCTTTACCCACGGCACTTCTCAACAAAGGGTAACTTGGTTCAAGCGGGGCTTAGATACTGGCAATATCGATCAATGCGATACCTTTGCAACGAGTCAGTTATAACAAAGGAGAAGCTTTGCTTCTCCTTTGTTATGGACAAATCAAAACCCAAAATAAAAGTGGCGGCGCTTCGCGCCGCCACTTTTATTTTGGGTTTTGATTGATCTTAGCGATCACTTTTACTGCTATAAATCCTGATCTGTCCATGATTTGGGATCTTCTAAGGGTTCCAAATGGGTGAACACGTTAACATGTGGTAAAACCTTGCTAATAGCAGTTTCAATCTCTTCACAGAGGTCATGCCCCTGTTGAACTGACCAAGTACCTGAAACTAGAATATGAAAAGATACAAACTTCTTTGTACCTGCCATTCTGGTGCGGATCGCATGAAACTGGACTTGATGGCGATCGTAATGAGACAAAATTTCATCAATCATTTGTCTCTCTTCTAGAGGAATAGAAGCATCTAAAAGTGCTGAGCCGCTCTCTTGTATCAGCTTTACGCCAGTCCAGACAATGTTTGCCGCAACTAATAAAGCAATCAAGGGATCAAGAATTAGCCAGCCTGTGACAGAAACTAATAATAATCCGAGGATTACGCCCACAGAAGTCCAGACATCGGTTAGCAAGTGGTGAGCATCAGCCCGTAAAGTAATTGAGCGTAGGCGCTTGCTTGCTTTAAGTAAGATCAGAGCCGTTATGCCATTGATGGCTGAAGCAACTATTGAAAGGACTAGACCAAAACTAAGCTGTTCGAGAGGTTGAGGATTTAATAATCTCGGAATTGCGGCGATCGCGATACTTACGGCTGCAACTAAGATCAATGCACCTTCAAATCCACTAGAGAAATATTCAGCTTTAGAATGTCCAAAGGCATGTTCTTCATCTGGTGGCTTTGCAGCATAGGTTAACGCCCATACTGCCCCGATCGCGGCGACGAGATTAACGCCCGACTCAAGGGAATCCGATAAAAAACCTACGGAATTAGTCAACAGATAAGCGCCTAATTTCAGAGCGATCGTCAAGAGTGCCGCTCCGATCGAGAGAAACCCATAATAACGAGCAGATTGATTGTGCATATCGCCATCTATTGAAAATTAGGGAATGAAGCCAAAAATTTAGATACAGTCTGTTTAGAGCGTGTTTGAGAAGTTAATATACATGCAGTTTTTAGCTAAAGCCAATGTTTTAGCCCCCTAAATCCCCCAATTCTGGGGGACTTGAATCTGGTTCCCCCCAGAATTGGGGGGCTAGGGGGGGCTAAAGCAAAACTTCTCAAACACGCTCTTAGGTTTTATGTAGTCCAGAGAAATTTTTAAAAAGCTTGCTTTGCAAGCTTTTTAAAAATTTCTCTGGTTTTTCAAGAAAGCACACAGCGCTGTATAAAAAGCGATCGCCATATAATTGTAATTGTATAATTGTCGCCAAACCAGAGACAGCGCTTTGCATTGACTCTGGTTTTTGATTTTTATTGCTCTGAAGTGAACGTTTGATCGAGTATAAGTGTCTAAACCCATTAACCATTGACGTAACTCTTATGCAAACAGAGAAACAACTAAAACCGCAGGAAATGGATTTAACCGAAGAGCCAGATCTAGACGACTTGGAGCAGCCCAAAAAAACGCTCATTGGGCGTTGGGGATGGCGGATTGCCATCATCTTGATCCTGATTGCGGTTGGTGGTGGTGGTTACTATGCCTATACCCAATTGACTGCACCTGCGAATAATCGGGAAACGCGCCGACGCGATCGCACCGTGGCGATCAATCGAGCAAATTTACCAATTATCGTGACTGCCAACGGGACAATTCAGCCCGAAAAGTCGATTAATGTCAGTCCTAAAAGCTCAGGGAGACTCAAGAGTTTACTAGTCAAGGAAGGCGAAAATGTACGCACAGGGCAAATTCTTGCCTATATGGATGAGTCCAATACGTTAGGACAAATCACCCAAGCGGATGGAAATCTGGCGGCAGCGCAGGCAAGTCTCGATCTATTAATGGCTGGAAACCGCGCTCAAGATATTGCCCAAGCTCAAGCAAATTTGACTAATGCCCAAGCGACCCTCGAACAATCAGAGATCGTCTATCGCCAAAATCAACAGCTTTATCAGGAAGGGGCGATCGCCTCGCGAGATCTGGATGCTTCCAGAACCACGATGGAAGCCAATCGCGCAAGGGTAATGCAGACGAGAGAGGCTCTATCTTTACAGCAATCAGGTTCACGTCCTGAAGAAATAGATCGCGCACAAGCGCAAGTTGTTGCCGCCGCAGGATCTTTGCAAAGTGTGCAGTCTCAGTTAGAAGACACAATAATTCGCGCTCCTTTTGATGGCGTGGTAGTCCGCAAATACGCTGACCCTGGGGCTTTTGTGACACCCACAACATCAGGAAGTGCGGTGAGTTCGGCGACAGCTTCTTCGATTCTTGCCCTTGCTAGCAACAATCAAGTTGTGGCGAATGTGGCTGAAGCCGATATTGCGCGGATTGCGATCGGTCAGGAGGTGACGCTGCAAGTTGATGCCTATCCAACCAAAAAGTTTCGAGGTCGAGTAGTGTCGATTTCACCACAGGCGATCGTTAACCAGAATGTCACCAGTTTTGAAGTGAAAGCCGAAATCACTTCTGAAGACAAGCAAGTGCTGCGAGCTGGGATGAATGCTAGTTTAGAATTTAAAGCTGGTGAATTGAAGAATGTGCTAGTTGTCCCCACTGTAGCGATCGTTCGAGAGAAGGGACTTACAGGCGTATATGTTAAGACAGAGCAGAGTGAAACTTCTGTGTTCACAGCTATTGAAACTGGGCTTACTGTCGATGACAAAACCGAGGTGAAATCAGGATTAACAGGTAATGAGAAGATTTTTGTTTCTTTCCCTGAAGGTTCTGCGCGTCCACGGACTGAGCCTAGAGGTGTTCCGGGTTTATCGCCTTCACCACAAAGAAGTCGGGGTTAAGCACATATGCAAAAGTCAAAGCCATTAGCAAAACCACGCATTCAAGTTGCTAAGGTTCCCTTTGCCGAAATTCTGACCATGGCGGCGGAGTCTCTCTGGAATAACCGACTGCGAACTGCCCTAACCATGTTGGGAGTAGTGATTGGAATAGCAGCCGTAATTGCGATTACATCGATTGGTCAAGGTATTCAAAAGTCAACGGAAAATCAACTACAGGCTCTTGGCACAAATTCGATTAATGTTCTCACAGGTTCCGCGCGGACAGGTGGTATTAGTCAGGGTGGTGGTACTGCATCTACTTTGACCCTCGAAGATGCTCAGGCTGTGGCAAAAGCTCCTGCGGTGAAGTTGGTGTCGGCGTATTTGCAGCGGACTCGACAGGTTTCCTATGGCAATAAAAACACTTCGACAACGGTGATCGGTACGGATGTTAACTATTCTCCAATTCGCAATACTTACCCAACGGAAGGGCGATATTTTGATCAGGAAGATATTGATAATGCTCGATCAGTAGTGGTGCTTGGCTCGAAGGTAAAATCAGATTTATTCGGACAAGCAAATGCAATTGGTGGGCGGATTCGGATTCAAGGGGAGCAGTATCAAGTTATTGGCGTAATGGAGTCAAAAGGAGCTTCAGGTGGCTTCGATCAGGACGATCGCGTATTTATCCCTTTAAAAAATATGTCATCGCGACAGGTGGGCAATAATGCTTTGCAAGGTATTTCGGTGAATGGATTTTGGGTGCAAGCTTTTGACGAATCAGAAATTGATGCCGCACAATTCCAGTTAACTAACCTCTTACGGCTCCGCCACAAGATTTATCCACCTCAACCCGATGACTTTCGGATCGTTAACCAGACCGATATTGTCAGTGCTTTTACAAATATTGTTGGGTTATTAACGCTCATGGTCGGCGCGATCGCCGCAATATCGCTGATCGTTGGCGGCATCGGTATCGCGAATATCATGCTGGTTTCGGTAGTGGAACGTACTCGCGAAATCGGTGTCAGGAAAGCATTAGGAGCAACGCGATCGGCGATTCTGAATCAGTTTCTCACTGAAGCAATTCTAGTGTCGGGGCTGGGCGGTGTCGTGGGGATTGGGTTTGGAGTAGCGATCGCCTATACTTCGGCAACAGTTTTTGGATTTCCCTTTCTGGTGTCGATCTGGGCAGTTGTAGCAGGTTTTGGCTTATCGATGGTAGTGGGTTTAGTGGCTGGGGTAATTCCTGCAAGGAGTGCCGCTAAGTTAGATCCCATTCAAGCGCTTAGAAGTGATTAAGATAAGAACCTCAAAGAGGTTCTTATCTTGGTTATAAAAATACAATTTTAGGAAATCTATGATTCGTCTAAATAATATTCGTAAAGCTTATCGCCTTGGCGAAGTTGATGTACCAATTCTCAAAGGAATTGATCTAGAGATTCAGTCGGGCGAATATGCGGCGATTATGGGCATGTCAGGTTCTGGCAAATCGACACTGATGAATATTATCGGCTGCCTCGATCGCCCTACGTCAGGGAAATACTATCTTGAAGATCGCGAATTAACGACCTATAACGATGATGAACTGGCTTTCATTCGCAATCGTCGAATTGGATTTGTGTTTCAGCAATTTAATCTGCTATCACGCTCAACGGCGATCGAGAATGTGATGCTGCCAATGATTTATTCCAATATCCCCAAAGAAAAACGTCATCGCCTTGCCTCTGAAGCCTTAACAAAAGTCGGACTGAGCGATCGCATGTCCAATCGTCCTAATCAACTATCAGGTGGACAACAACAACGTGTAGCGATCGCCCGTGCCTTAGCTAATCGACCTGCGTTAATTCTGGCGGATGAACCGACGGGAGCGCTAGATTCGCAAACATCCCATGAGGTAATGGAACTATTAGGGGAGTTAAATTCACAGGGAATTACGATTGTGTTAGTTACCCATGAGCATGATGTTGCAGAAAGAACTCGTCGGATTATTCGGATTCAAGATGGTTTGATCGTTAAAGCCGAACAGGTGGCGGCTCTCAAATGAACTTCGGTATCTTAGCGATCACTATATTATAGCAAATTCCAGCCTAGTGAGGTACATTATAGAGGCAAAGTCAAGAAAGTTTTTTAGTCATAGTAAAGAATGAAGGCATATTCAATAGACTTGAGAAAAAAAAATTGTGTAAAGTCTAAAAGCTAGATATGGAGACAATCCAAGAGGATAGCAAATCGATTAAGAGCAGGTTTCCAATCACGAATCGAGCCTTGTCCATTTCTTAGAAATATTCCGCATCGCCAAATAAACCAGCTTGAAAGCAGCCTCATCGGTCGGAAAAATCTGTTGAGATTTAATCACCTTCCGCAAACTGCTATTCATTGACTCAATCGCATTGGTGGTGTAAATCGCCCTGCGAATCTCAGGAGGGAAAGCAAAGGAGGGGATAATATTCGCCCAATGATTGCGCCAAGACTTGGAGATTGATGGATATTGCTTGTCCCACTTCTCAGCAAAGAGTTCAAGGTTAAACTCCGCCTCCGATTCCGTTGCCGCAGCATAAATAGCCTTGAGGTCGGCACAAACCTGCTTGCGTTGTTGCCAAGGAACAAAAGCGACTGAGTTTCTGACCATGTGGACAATGCATAACTGTACCTGCGTTTTGGGAAACATCGTTTCAATGGCATAGAGTTCTATACTACAGCGCAAAGTTAAGCAAAACCCAAAAACGTTACTTTGCAATGCTCTTACTATAAGATAATTGGTTCAAGTCATTATGAGGAATAACCTCTATGTCTTACTTGATTCATCGTGCTGGAGATCGCTTGGTTCTAGAAAATACGCTCACAGGCGCATTAGTTGGATTGATGGTTTGTCCTAGTCCTAATGAGTCTCGGCGCATGTTTGAGTATGACTTTGGCTCAACGGAAAGTCGCAATTCGTTAGTTAATGTCGATGGGTTTCCAGACCTAGATTATTTGCAATTTTATGGTGTGGAATCTCCTGATGCTTCTCACTACGATCTCTGCTATCGGGATCAGTCATGGCAGCATCTACGTCACTTATTCTATGCAGAAGGAAAAGCGATCGGGTATAACGCCAATAAATCTCCATCAGGTTCGACAATTAGTCCCATTTGGCAACATACTCCACCCAATGAAAAGGGAAGTTGGAAATTACCTGCATGGGCTTTGTATGCCGATCACCAAAATGTGTGGATGGGAAATCGTAATGGTTTAATTATGGCGCTTGATCATCAAGGACAAATTAATAATCAGTTTCAATTACCGAAAATGACTCGTTGCTTAATCGCAAATGAGCATAGTATCTATGCTACCTGTGATGATGGGAATCTCTATGATCTTGCTGGCAAATTACCACAGGCTGTCTATAATGCTCGCTCAGATGCAGTTTCCATCTGGTATGACTTCTTAATTTATGGGTTAGATTACAATCATGATTGCTTCCATATAGTCGATCTTTATGGACAAATTACGCAGTTAGATGCTCAACTACAACTGCAATGGAAAAAACAAGCAAATCAAGGACGTTCTTGGTTCTTTCAAGCGGATGATGATGCCATTTATCAAGGACATCCTAAAGGAGTTACTGCCTATGCGATCGCCTCTGGAAAGTTGCTCTGGAATTATGATACTGCGGCTGTGCTGTGTGGAGTTCTCACAGAAGATACGGTAATAGTAGGCACTAGCGATCTCCATATTTACGAACTATCCAAAACAGGAGATATCAAAGCAAAAACAAACGAAATTAAAATATTGGCAGTCTGTGATGGTGCGCCCTATGCTTGTGCAATTTCTGAGGATCAACAGGTGTTTTTTGTTGCCGATCATCAGGGTGGTCTATACGCATTTAATCGCCGTGGTGAAAAGCTTTGGCAGCAGTCATTAAGCTGTGGGGTGATCCTATCCATGCGTTGTGTAGGCGATCGCCTCTATGGAACTACCACCGAAGGAACAATCCTTTGCTTTGAGATCGCATCAGCTATGCTAAAAATACCGATTTCCCCACTGCCTCAGCCTCTAACAAGTATGCCATCACCTTCTGCATCTATCCCCAAGCGTAATCGTCGTAAACAAGAGCCTGCTCCTATTAGCACGCTCAGTTCTCTGCAAACCGATTTGCAAGCGCTAGCCAATCCCCAGAAAGCGATCGCCCTTGCTCGTTATTTCCAGACAGGACAAGGACAATATGCTGAAGGCGATCGCTTCTTAGGAATTACCATGCCTGAGCAGCGGAAGCTTGCCAAAAAGTATCGTGACTTAGGTTTTGCAGAAATTTCTGAACTCCTCAACAGTGAATGGCATGAATATCGATTGACTGGGCTGTTAATTTTGACCTATCAGTTTGCGAAGGCAACGCCTACCCAACAGCAAGCGATTGTTGATTTCTATCTTGCTAATACCCATGCTATTAACAATTGGGATTTAGTCGATGTGACTTGTCAGCCAATTTTGGGTCTGTATTTATTGCAGTGCGATCGCCAAATTTTGTATCAGTTGGCGAATTCTGCTAGCCTTTGGGAGCAAAGGATTGCTATTGTCACAACGGGTAAATTTATTAAGCATGGACAATACCAAGACACCCTAGCGATCGCTGAATTATTACTGCAACATCCTCATCATCTCATTCATAAAGCCGTAGGCTGGATGTTGCGGGAAGTCGGGAAACAGGATCGTTCTGTCCTATTGGAATTTTTAGATCAACATGCTAGCCAAATGCCCCGTGTGATGTTGCGCTATGCGATCGAGCATTTTGATCAGCCTCAACGACAAGCATATTTGCAGCGCTCTGCGCTTAAATAAAAAAGGGTCGCGAAGCGACCCTTTTTTATTCTGGCTTGCTTTCAGTTTTAAAGCTGAACTCTGTGCCGTTGAGGATGCGTTGGATATTAGAGCGATGCAGCCAAATTATAAAGATGCAGCCCACAGTGACAAAACTTGAATAAATAATATCCCCTTGCAATGTCCACATGAAAACAGGGGCTACCGCCGCAGCCGAGATCGAGCTAATCGAAACAGTACGCCAAATCGCCATAGTCGCCAGCCAAATGCTAAAAGCGGCGATCGCCACGATCCAATTCAACATACACAAAATCCCCACCCCTGTCGCCACGGACTTACCACCTTTAAACCCTAACCAAACTGGGCGACTATGACCAATCAGAGCCAGCATTCCTGCCCCAATCACAAATAGCGATAAATTATTGGTAATTTGTGCTTGAGTATAGCCAAAAGTTGAAGCTAAGAGCGCTTGCAAGTAATTCGCCGATTGCATCATGTAAATGGCGATTGCCCCCTTCGCAAAATCGGTCACAAATACAGTAATTCCTGCCAACTTGCCCACATTGCGCCAGACATTAGTTGCTCCTGTCGAGCCTGAGCCAAGCTCACGAATGTCTATACCCGCCATCCGTCCCACCAAATAACCTGTGGGGAAAGATCCTAAAAGATAGGCGATCGCAAGCAAGAGATAGGGAAACCACATAAGCAGTATTTTATAAACAATAGGGGCTAGCGCAGGCGCTAACCCTATTCTCTAATATTGTGGTAATTACAGCGCTTTACGCTTTCTGAAAACCAAAGGAAATTTTTTAAAGCCCTGCTTTACAGGGCTTTAAAGCGTGTTTGAGAAGTCAATGATCCACGCATTTTTTAGCAAAAGCCAATGTTTTAGCACCTCTAAATCCCCCAATTCTGGGGGACTTTAATCTGTTTCCCCCCAGAATTGGGGGACTAGGGGGGCTAAAGCAAAACTTCTCAAACATGCGCTTAAAAAATTTTCTTTGCTAAAAAAAGGAGACGCGATGCGTCTCCTTTTTTTAATCGATAGAAATAGATTGCGGCCCGTCATTTTTGCCATTATTGCTAGCAGAAGTCCCCGTAGTCGGTGTTGCTCCCTGCTTTTCTAGCCAACCCTTTAAAGGATCTTGTTGAAGATCGAGCTTGAGAAAGCCCGACACGAGTCCACCAAAGAAAGCAACGGGTTGCCCTAAGAACTCATTAAAAATCGGTTTTAGCTCGTCCATAAAATGCAGAAATATGTTTTGGGTTATTTTAGTTATCGGTTACAGCCTTTTGCTTACAAAAGGCATACAAAGGACTTTTTAAAAGTTCTTTGAGTTTGATCACAGCGCTTTACACTGTAATTTTTAAGTCGTAACTATAGCAATTGTATCTTTAAAATCTAGAAAGTTGGAAGGATTACATCCCTCTAGGCTATTTTCTAACTAGTGATTGCTATAATTTCTGATCAAATCTAGCAATTTCTCACCATATCGTAGTTAAATCGATCAATGCACTCTTACTAATTTCTTTAAGAGTGGCAAATCTAGAGAATATTTTCGATGACCACGCTAAACCGATCTACTCTTCGTCGCCTCAAAAAACTCAAGCAGTCATCTGCGGTTTGGGAAGGAGATCGCCGTGCCTTACCAGCCAAGATCCGCCAACCACAAGACTCTTCTAACATTATCCCCCTCCATGCCCATGATGAAGAGTCTAAGCCCCATTGCATTTTGTGGGTAGATGGCTCGATGGGTATGGTACGTTCTATGGACGTAGTCGATTCGGCTGTGGGGCAAGAAGCCTTTGTCCGTGCTTTGCTACAGGCGATCGAACATCCTCAAAGTCCTGCTCAGCCATCTCTGCCCCAAAAGATCTTGGTATGCGATCGCGAACTCCAGTTCTATTTGCGCGGAGTGCTACAGGACTTAGGAATATCGGTTGAATATGTCGAGCGATTACCTTTAATTGACGAAATTTTCTCGCATATTTTAGAAAGCTTTACGGCAAATCCGCCTGTTGTGCCAGAGAAGTTTGCCGCAGCTTTGCATAAGCAATCCGAGCATTTATGGCGAAATGCTCCTTGGAATACACTTTGGGATCATCAAGTAATTTCGATCAAGCTCGATCATTGGGATCTCGACACCCTTTATGCGATCGTCATGGGCAAAATGGGATTAGAGCAGGGCGTAATTTTTTACCGTTCCGAAGAGTCGTTAGTCAAATTTCGGCATCGAATTGTATCAGGCAGTTCCGAAGATGAGATCGAAGAGACATTTTTGCATCAAGACTGCTTATTTAATCTCTTTGAAACCCCTGAGTTAGAAATGGAAGATGATTTTCCTCCTTTTCCATTTCGAGGCAAAATCAGATCTTTACCTACAACAGTCACACCGATGAAGCCGATCTATGGGGCTTTGCATCCTCTGGAAGGCGGTAGACCCTATCTCTATGACGAAGAGGCGATCGCCTTGACCGTGGCGCTAGAGGCTTTAAATAAATTTTGGGAACAGTACCATAAGCGCTTGAATGCTAATTTTGGTAGTCTCTCTGGTACTTATACAATTTATGCACCCAGCATTGATAGTGATGTTGAAGAAGCAATCAAGATTGTTGTTAAGACTATGCCCGATCTGGCTAATGAGTTACATCAATTAGTCGATGAAGATGACGACGATGATGATGCACCCTTAATCAATGAGGATCTTTGGCCAGAAAATGCCCTGATTCATATGATGACCATCCCTTGGGAACAGGTGGAGTTTTTGCGAAATGCGTCAATTCATCAACAGTTATCTGAGGCTATTACCGCGATCGCCCCAGCCCGTAAAGGTGAAGGCTTACCGGGGCTAATGATTCAAACTTCGCGCCCCAAAGCTTTGGAATTGATCGAAGAAATCAACGAGTTTGGTGGGATTCAGTCTTTGTGTTTTAATCCTGCTGAGGATATCTTTGGTAATCCTTGTCAGCTTGGCTTAATGGTGATGGGTAATGATGATCTCCATCTATTTGGCGAGTTTGACAAACAAACCCTTAATGGTGAACATCACAAACGTTGGAAACAACGCGCCAAAACCACCAAAGGCAATGTCTGTGTAATCATCGCGATGGGCATCACTGGGGCTTCTCGCGGTAATCCTGCACCGCATCATATTTTGGGCTATTACGAAATCAAGATCATCGACGATAAAGAATTAGGCTTAGGCAAGTTACGCGCCGAACCTGCCTTTGACTTTGAATTTTAGAGTTGGAGCGCTTAGCGCTCCATTAATAGCGTGCAAAGCACGCTGCTTAAATCCATTAATGGCGTGCTTTGCACGCCACTTAAGAATATGGTTTTTATATGTCTCAACAAATCATTTATCGCATCCTCGATGCTAACCTCGATCGCGCCCGTGAAGCCCTACGCACCATCGAAGAATGGTGTCGCTTTGGTTTAGAAGATGTGAACTTGTGCGATCGGTGCAAACACATGCGCCAAGAACTCGCTCAATGGCACAAAGAAGAATTTCGTCGCGCCCGTAATACTCCCGACGATCCCGCTACAGGGTTGAGCCATGCAAATGAGTCTGTTCGTGCGGATGTCCAAGCTGTTCTCAGAGCGAATATGGGACGCTTACAGGAAGCGCTCAGGGTTTTAGAAGAATATAGCAAAGTTGTTGATCCCACTATGGGAGAAGCAATGAAACAAATGCGCTATCAGGTCTATACCATTGAGAGCCAATTACTGACCCATGAAGTTACCAATATTGGTGAAATTCGTCGCCACAAATTACAAGCTGCAAGTTTATATCTAGTGACAATGCCTGTGGAAAATATTGTTTCCGTTGTGGAGTCGGCTCTCCAAGGTGGTGTACAGATCGTGCAGTATCGAGAAAAGGATGGGGAGGATGGCACTCGCTATGCGATCGCCCAACAGCTTTGTGATCTCTGCCATAAATACGATGCTTTGTTTTTAGTTAATGATCGCGTTGATATCGCGATCGCTGTGGGAGCTGATGGTATCCATGTTGGACAAACGGATTTACCAGTTTCTGTAGTCCGTCAAATTCTCAATGCTAACGGCGGCGATGCTTCACAGTACATCATTGGGCAGTCAACCACCAATCCCCAAGAATTAGAGATCGCCCTAAATAATCAGGTGGATTATGTCGGTGTGGGGCCAGTCCATGCCACGCCCACAAAACCCAACAAAGCAGCCTCTGGACATGAATATGTCAACTATGCTGCTCAAAATATCAATATTCCTTGGTTTGCGATCGGTGGTCTGGATGAACACAATTTAGAAGATGCGATCGCGGCGGGAGCAAAACGAGTTGCCGTAGTCCGTGCCTTAATGAAAGCTGAACATCCCGATCGCATCGCCAAACAAATGCGATCGCTTTTACAAATCAATAATTGAGGGGCAGCGCTTCGCGTCGCCTCTCACTGAATAAAAAAGGTAGCAATGCGAAGCATTGCTACCTTTTTTATTCGGTTTGTTTCTTCGCAGTAATATCTCTGATCGTAACTGTAAAACCATCACCCAACTTGACCACTACTACCTGATACCAGCCAGAAGGTTCTGAAGCGTAATATATTTCTTCATCCAGAGGAACCCCAGTCTCCACCACATTAACTAAGCGCTCAAACAGTTGGCGATTAAATTTTTCGAGAAATCGCCTTAGCACTAACTTACCAATTAAATCTTCACGACTGCGATCGAAGATTCTCGATATCATCGGATTCAGGACTAAGCAACGGAAATCGATAATATTGCCTGTAATCGGGTCGCGAACAGCCTGCATCGCTGCAATACCATCGGACACACTATTTAAAACACTAGTAACCAAAGCTCGCGATTGATAGAGCATTTCTTCAGTTTCTTTGTGCCTAGCAATTTCGTCCTGCAACAACCGTTTCTGGCGCTGAATGGTCAATTGGTTTTCAAGACGGACTAATACTTCTTCGCTTTGAAAAGGTTTGCAAATATAATCAACGCCTCCAGACCAAAAGGCTTTTACTTTATCAAAAACATCATCTAAAGAGCTAATAAAAATAACTGGAATATCACGTAAATCTTCATCATCTTTGAGTGCTTGACAGACTTGATATCCATCCATTTCTGGCATTTTGATATCTAAAAGAATCAAATCTGGGCGTTTTACCTTTGCTGTTTTAAGAGCCATCCGTCCGCTAGTTACACTGCGGACGGTATAGCCAAGGGTTAGCAATAAATCACTAAGTAGCTGCAAATTTTCTGGAAGATCATCTACTAAGAGGATATTGCCTGTTAGTTCAAGCGAAGGATTGTAGATCATGAATTATGTTGCCGATATGAGCAGAGTACAGAGCGCTATTCGATATATGTGGAAAGTAAAGGCTCGGTGAGATCAATTAATTTCTCAAATTGGAAATTACGCACTAGTTTAGTTAGCGATCTAACTAAGAAAATTTCCTTGTCTGGAATTTCCCCAATTAAGTTTATAACAATATTTTTATCAGCTTCAAGAGCCGATCTATATAATTGCATAATCCAGCTATCTGGCATAATTTTTAAATTTTCAGAAGTTAATGATATTTCCGAGAAAAAATCACTATCAAGCTCATGGGGTTGGATGTTTTCGTATGTATACTTCACGCCAAGATGTTTGGCTAGGGTATCAAAAATAGTTTGTTCACTAAAGGGCTTACGCACAAAATCGTCACAGCCTGCTGAAAGCACGATCGCTTTCTCTTCTTCTAAAACACTAGCAGTTAAGGCGATCACGGCAGTGGCATTGCCTTTAACAGTGGACTTAATGTGCTTAGTTGCTTCATAGCCATCCATTACAGGCATTCGCATATCCATCCAAATTAAGTGTGGCTCCCACTGATCCCAAATGGCGATCGCCTCCAGTCCATTACTAGCCTCTTGGACTTCAAAGCCCATAGGAATTAGCATCTTGACCAGCAATTGGCTATTAATCGGTTTATCATCAACGACTAAGATTCGGTAAGTAGGCTGATCAGGTGCAAGGGCTAATGTCCGCCTTTTTTGGCTTGGATCAATAATTAAAGGTGTACCAACTTGGGCTTGAATCTGAAACTGGAAAGTTGTGCCTTTACCAAGTTCGCTAGTAACCGAAATATCACCACCCATCAACTGCACAAACCTACGGCTAATCGCTAACCCCAATCCTGTACCTTCTTGTTTTTCACGACCAGCCTGAGCCTGAGAAAAGGATGCAAATAGTTGAGGTAATTCTTCAGCCGCAATACCTACACCTGTATCTCTAATGCTGAAATTGAGGATACATTCATCGCTGACTACGCTAACGGCATTTTCTAATGTATTTGTGGGAGCACTCTTCAAAGTAACAACGACTGAACCCTCTTTGGTGAATTTAATGGCATTGCCAATTAAGTTAATTAAAACTTGACGCAGTTTGACTTCATCAGTGCAAATATAACGAGGTACTTGGGGATCGCGTTCAAAGATAAGATCTAAACCTGCATTAGTAGCCCGTAGCTGGAGCATGTCTTCAACATCCTCCAACAAATGATCGAGATCGAAACTTTGAAGATAGAGAGTAGTCTTGCCTGCTTCAATTTTTGACAGATCGAGAATATTGTTAATTAATGTCAATAAGTAATCACCACTGCGATTAATAATACTGGCATTTTCGTAATGTTCTTTTGCTAGGTTATTAGCTCGCATCATTAACTGAGAGAAACCAAGAACTGCATTTAGTGGCGATCGCAATTCATGACTCATATTCGCAATAAAAGTACTTTTAGCTTGGTTCGCTGACTCGGCTTTAGCCGCAAGTTCTAGAGCTTTCGATTCACTTTGTTGTAAGTCGATCGTTCGATCTAGAACGCGCTTTTCTAGGTCAGTATTCGCTCTCTGTAAACTCAAATTTGCTTGCTTATTTTCATCAACGATCGCCAAGATCGCCAAGGTCATAATCGAAATCACCCCCATAAAGATTTGTAATAGCAGGAGTGAATCTCCCCCAGTAATCGCTTTATAAAATATCCCAAACCCATTAGCAGTAGCGATCGAAGCTGTCATCGATATAAACAAAACAAACAAAGTCGTCAGTCTATGACCAAAGCGAAAAGCTGACCAAATTAATGGTGGTAACAGGAGGTATTCAAGGGGTTGAGCTTCGTAAAAAGAGAAATAGGCAACCACAATTATGCTGATGAAAGCTACCACTACTTCCCAACTAAGATAGGATTTAATCGCCGCCTTCTGTTGTTTTGGTTGTAGCCACGTTAGAGCCAGCGAAGCAAAGATTAAAACGCCAACCGAATCACCAATCCACCAAGGAAGTAAGAAGTTTGTAATAAAATTAGCACCTTCATATCTCCTGGTTAGGGCGTAAATACCAACTCCAGTTATGGTTTGGAGGATTGTTCCACTAAATATAGAACAAACTACAAATGTAACTACATGGCGAACTTTAAGGAATGGGTATCTAGTATGGGTAAACTTTAAAATCAGAGAAACAGTGATCAATGTGCCGATTGTGGAACCGATAGCTGCTCCTGAAGCAGGTATCAAAACCTTCAACCAGTTTCTATGTAAGTTATACAGCAATATTCCGCAAAACATTCCCAACCATCGCGATCGCCCAAAAAATAGGAGTAAGCCTGCATTTAGTCCAGACCCTGGCCAAACAGGAGAAGGTCCAAAGCTTGAGAAAATTGTGTTAGCCGCCAACCAAGATGACACAAAATAGGCAACTGCAATGCAAGCTGACTCAACCCACCAGCGCAGATTATGTACTTCTATCCCTAGTTTTGACAAATTCCACTGAAAGCTATTGTTTTTATGAGTGGACAATTTGTTGCTTTCCATTGCAGCTATTCCTTTTCAACTAAAGACAGTTTTTTAATGGAGCGAAGAGCGACGTTTTGCGCTGCCCTTGTTGTCCATTAAATTCGCTCGGCAAGTTCTAGCCAGCGCTCAGTGGATGTATTGATCGCCGTAGTTAATTCTGCTAAGCGATCGGATAGCTTCTGTAATTCTGTATGTCCTTTGGGTGGGTTGTGATAGAGTCTCTTCTCGATTTGAGTCTTTTCTTCTTCCAGTTTGGGGATTTTTGCTTCTAGTTCCTCATACTCGCGCTTCTCTTTGTAAGAAAGTTGCGAAGTTTTTTTGACTTCCACTTTGGATTTAGCAGTTTCAGGAACAGATGGTGCAACATTTGCGATATTACTGGACTTCAGCTCCTTAGTTGCTTTATTAGCTTGCTCCTTTGCTCCACTAGATTCTTTCTCTGCCTCGTCTTTTTTATATTCCAAATAGATAGAATAGTTTCCGGGATACAAACGCACTTCACCTTCTGCCTCAAAGGAAAAAACCATCTCAACAGTGCGATCAAGGAAATAGCGATCGTGGGAAACCACAATCACACAGCCGTTAAATTCTTCGAGATATTCTTCTAATACAGCGAGGGTCTGCACATCGAGATCATTCGTCGGTTCATCAAGAATCAATACGTTGGGAGCCGCCATCAATACTTTCAGCAGGAATAAGCGCCGCTTTTCGCCACCTGAGAGTTTGTTAATCGGCGCATATTGGGTATTGCCAGGGAAGAGAAATCGCTCTAGCATTTGCGAAGCAGTGATGATACTTCCATCAGAAGTTTTGACCAGTTCCGCGACATCCTTGAGATAGTCGATTACTCTCTGATTACCATGTTCAGCAAGATCATCGGAATGCTGATCGAAATAACCAAAATGAATCGTTGTGCCGATTTCCACAGTGCCTTCGTCGGGCTGTAAGCGTCCCGTCACAATATTCATCAGCGTGGACTTACCCGCGCCATTGCTACCGATAATGCCGATGCGATCTTCGGGCGTAAAGTTATAGGAGAAGTCTTTGATTAGGGTGCGATCGCCATAGGATTTACCGATGTGATCGAGTTCCACCACTTTTTTGCCGATGCGCCGTCCTGCGGTGGTGATATCGACCTTAGCATTGGCTTGCTTAAATTCGGTGGCTTGTAGTGCATGGGCGCGATCAATGCGTGCCTTTTGCTTGGTACTCCGCGCCTTTGGTCCTTTTTTCAGCCATTCCAATTCCCGCCGTAATAGTCCTGCATGTTTACGTTGCGTACTTAGAGATGACTCTTCCGCTTCCGCTTTTTTCTCTAAATAATAGGAATAATTGCCTGAATAGGAATATAAATCGCCGCGATCAATTTCGATAATGCGATTGGTGACGCGATCCAGAAAATAGCGATCGTGGGTGATCAGCAGTAATGCACCACGATAGCGATTGAGATAGCTCTGTAACCATTCCACTGAGAGCGCATCGAGATGGTTGGTCGGTTCGTCCATTAATAGAACATCAGGTGCTGAGAGTAGTGCCGAGGCGATCGCAATCCGTTTGCGATATCCACCTGAAAGGCTACCGATTTTTGCTTCTAAATCATCAATTCCTAATTTAGTTAACACAATTTTGGCGTTAGTTTCCAAATCCCAAGCCCCCGTCTGATCCATGCGTTCCGATACACGGGATAGCTGCTCTAGCAACCGATCCATATCGCCATGCCCGTGAGTTAACTTGTCGGAAATCTCTTCATATTCCTTGACTAGGGACATCTGTTCGCCACTATCGGCAAATACCTGTTCTAAAACCGTATTTTCTTCATTTAGGTCTGGCTGCTGTGGTAAATAGATGATTTTGGCGCTGGAATTTACCCAGAGTTCACCGCCATCGCTATGCTCTAGCCCCGCGATCATTTTAAGTAATGTGGATTTTCCTGAGCCATTTGTGCCGATCAGCCCTACTTTGTCGCCTTCATCAAGGCTAAAACTAGCATCCTTAAGGATTTCCTTGATGCCAAAATCTTTGCGGAGCGATCGCAGTGTAAAAAGTGCCATGCCTAATCATCATATGAACTTATGTCTTAGTGTAACTTCAGTTCGTATAGAAAATGGGAGGTATAGCAATTCCAACGCCAAATAAATGAAGGCGGCGCATTGCGCCGCCTTCATTTATTTGAGATTGGAGAAGAATTAAACCGATCCCAGAAAAATAAAAGCAAGGTGATCCCTGTCAACAATCCGTAAATTGCGCCGACCACAAGCGTTAAAAAATATCCCAACTTATTCATCAATAAACTCCCCACCATTACGCCCACATACCAACTGCCTGTAGTACCAACAATCCACCAGCCCGATCGCTTAAAGTGGTGTTTAATCAGCGTCCATTGCATAAATCCTGTCGAAAATCCTCGCAAACAAGCATATATCGCCAATAAATCAACGGCTTCGCCATAGGTAACTGCCAATTGAAAACTCGCCCAAGAACTTAGCGCTCCACCCACAGAGCCGCCCACTAAAGTTGTCCATAACCATCCAACGCCGCGAATATGTCGCCTGATCACTAGCCACTGGGCTATGGCGATCGCAAGGCTCATCACTGCAAAGCTCAGAAACACCCCAAAATCGTTCGTTATATAGTCTGTGACAAAAGCGCTAACTTTGCCTCCGCCTGCATAACTGAGAGATGTAGCCACAATCCACAGAGGCAAAAAACTCCAATGGAGTTTTTTGCTGGTTATCTCTTTTAACCTAAACTTGTTTAACAAGGATTTGAGCCTAATATTTGAGCTTAATAAATGAGAAGACTATACTTTTTATTACCAGGGACGACTGATAAATTTGCTTGTGGGGGCTTATGGGCTGAGCTAAAAACACTGGAGTTAGTTAAAAAAGTCTGTCCTGCGGAAGTAGTCACCTATCGTCAACGAGAGCAAGGACATCTATGGCTAGATGATTTGCTGAAGGGAGACGATACATTTCGAGCTTTGGATGATGTGATTTTTGTGATGAGTTGGGGGTTTGATGTTGCCAAGCTAGCCCCTAAACTAAAACGTTTGAATGCAATTTACCATGCCCATAGTGCGGAATATGGCTTTAATTTACCCGCGAGCGTGCCAATTATTACCGTCAGTCGTAATACGCTCGGATATTGGGGACAGCGATCGCCGCATTCGTTAATTTATTATTTACCAAACGAGATTTCCGACAAGTTTCAAGACTGGCAAGGCGATCGCGATATTGATGTACTAGTACAGGCTCGCAAATCCTCTAGTTATTTGATGCGCCAATTGATTCCTGCGCTCCAGCAAAAATGCCGCGTAGAAGTAATTGATTATTATGTTGAAGATTTAGAAGGATTGTTTAATCGCGCCAAGGTTTATCTATACGATTCCGCAGAATATTGGGCAGTTCAGGGCGTTACTGAAGGATTTGGGCTACAACCGATGGAAGCTCTAGCCTGTGGTTGCCAAGTTTTTTCTAGTGTCAATCATGGCTTATCAGATTATTTAGATCCAGCTTTTAACTGTTACAAGATTGCAGGATATTCACAAGAATTTGATATGCAACGGATTCTCAAAGTAATTCAGACCAATCAAAAATTATCTTTATCGCCAACATTATTAGAAGAGCATCGTCCCGAAAATATCATCATGCGGTTACAGGTGATTTTGGCAGAACTCAATGAGTTTTTTGATCACAAGCAGTTATATCAAAGCAATATTCCCAACTTGGGTTATTGGCAAGTGCTGAACCTGCGATCGCAAAGAATATTGGCAAAACTCAAAAAGAAACTTAAATTTTAGTTTGCCGATGTCTAGTTTTGGCTTCTTTTATCTTGGTGCTTTACGCCATCCACTAGCGATCGCCTCAGCCTCTGTACAGAACCATCGCTCTCCCTTGATTACATCAATGTTGGTTATAGCGTAATCTTCCATGTTTGGCAGATGATACAACTTACTCCCTGTATTTACCGAAATATTGCCTTTAATATTGCAACCACGCACAAAGTTCATGGCGGGAGAAATTAACCTACATTCCGCTCGTAATGGAAGGGTAAAATAATTACCGAAAATCAAAATCATCGAAAATCAAAAAAGAGGAGGTAAATATTAATACAGAGATGAAAGTATCGAATCTAGACCATCTAGGGATCGTGGCAGGGATGATCGACGAGATGGGAATCGTGGAGGAAATAAACATGAGAATCGGGAGAAGCTCAAGAGAAAAAGTAAGCGCAGGGGTAATCGTCAAAGCCATGCTACTGAAT